>CAZFGG010000024.1:0-1713 GCA_964518425.1 uncultured Gammaproteobacteria bacterium | reverse complement strand
CGAAGAAAATGACCCCGGCGGGATTAAGGCTCTTCAACCCAAGGCCATCGGAAGCGCGCCGGAAGTTGACTGACCGGGCCGCAACTACCTCTGCGCTAGCACTACGCCGTACTCGGCAAAGGTCGTAAACGCTTTGGCCTGTTCAATCATGGTTAGCGAGTTGTCATGCAGCGCTCGGGGCACAATGCGGATCAATGACAGGATATGCGTGACCGGCCAAATCCACAGACCAATCTGACGAATGCGCTGGCTGGAGGGAATGACCTGGTCGGTTTTATTTTGCCAGGTGATGTTCGTAAATCCGGCTCGCCCTAACGCTTGGTTGAATTGTTGCTTCACGGCCAGGTTGGGGACTTTCCAACCAGCTAAACAAATGTTGTACGATCGCTGATGATCCGGCAGCATGCTCTCCGAGGTAAGATAGCCGTCAAGAGTGAGGAACGCTCCACCAGGAGCAGTCACACGCCATACTTCTTTGAGTACGGCCATTTTATCCACCGCGTAGCAGAGCGCCTCAATGCTGTACGCCTTGGTAAAGGCGTGATTCGGAAAGGGGAGTCGCTGTTCAAAATCTATTTTCTGAAATGACACGAGATGTTCAACCCCAGCTTGCTTGGCCATGCGGTTAGCTTGTCGAATTTGCTTTTCGGATAAGGTTAGGCCGGTGACGCGGCAACCAGTCAGTTGTGCCAGGCGGATCGCACAGCCGCCGGTACCAGAACCCAGATCAAGCACATGATCCTGGCTGGTGACATTCAGGGTGGTTCGGACAAACTGGTACTGACATTCAATCGCTTCGGCGATAGACTCCACGCCGCCTTCCCACAAGCCGTAACTCAGTGCCTGTTTTGACCAGAGCAGGTTGAAGAGCCACTGCGTTCGCTGGTAATAGTCGCGGGTATCTTTGCTAGGCATGCAGCCATACTATTCTTATTCATGCCGGGTCGGCAAGTCTCACAGAAATATGATAATATAATGGTGTTTCTCGACAATAGGCAATATCGAATTAGGACATACACCATGTATCACGCGATTATTGTCGGCGGAGGGATTTCCGGCCTGGCTTGTGCCAAGCATTTGGCGAAGTTGGGCAAGAATTTTTTATTGATCAGCCCGACCCTGGGCGGGAGGATTGAAACGTCCGATGATGGCAGCGTCAACTACGGCGCTTACTTTTTTGGCCATGACTATACCCACGTCCGGCCGTATGTTGACTTGAAGCGGCGTTTTTCCGTCTGGAGGGTCACTATTCACGCTACGAAACCCTATTCCGGTTGGCGGGCACTTCGTTATCCCGGGCAGGTAGTGCGGCTCTTGATCGAAATCCTCAAATACCGCTCGGCCTTCGCCCGCTGCCGCCGGCGAGCCTTGAGTGTTGGTCAAAAGCAGGCGATTGAAGAGTCGCCGTATTTAGCAGATCTCTTCCGGCGAACGGCCGCCGATGTTTTTGCCTCTTGGCGTCTGGGGAAATTGATAGACGAGATTGTCGAACCGGTTGCACGGATGTGTACCCTTACGCCACTGAGTCAGATTACCGGTTTTCACGTTATGCACCTCTTGGGACAAATGGTTATGCCGGTTTATGATTTCCGGTTTCACCCGGATCGGATGACGACGAGCTTCCAAGACCGGATCAAACTCGACACAGTTACAAAAATATTGCGACAGGACGGCTATACAGTAGAAACCAACAGCGGCGCGACGTACCGGGCT
>CAZFGG010000023.1:0-2399 GCA_964518425.1 uncultured Gammaproteobacteria bacterium | reverse complement strand
TCGAACCTCTGACCTTCACAATGTCAATGTGACGCTCTAACCAACTGAGCTAACCGCCCAAGTCCTGACAGACTATACTACTTCGAAGATGCATTCAAGTGGTCGGCCCCCCAGTATTCGCCCCTTCAGGGCCGTGGTCACCGCCGGTGACCCGTTGCTCGAAAACTCGCAACCCTGGAACCACTCAACTAGCTATCCGACGTTCGGAGCATATGATTTACTTGTGCTGGTGGGCAGGGATGGATTCGAACCATCGACCGGTCGTGTATAAGACGACTGCTCTAACCAACTGAGCTACCTGCCCGAAATTGAAGCTTCAGGATACAAACGATAAAGCAGCCGGAGTGTACACCGGCTCTCAATAGATTTCAAGTTAGACCGGCGATTTCTTGGTAGAGAAATTCACTATCTGCGTCGTCCACTCACCGATTTTACTATGGGCTGAACCAGCCACGAGTTTTTGATACATGATCGTCCAGGCGGATAAACTGAAGGCGCTGAGAGCAGCAAACTCGATCGCTATTAAGAATAACAAGATAATGAAGCCGGCCACTGAGTAGAGCAGGCCCAGAACATCATAAATTCCGAAGGTCACGAGGAGGACGCCCAAATTAATGAGGAAAATAACAATAGCCATTTCTAAGCTGACCAAGATATTCCGGCTAAACAAGCGCCAACTGTCAGCCATGGCCGCTAGTGGTTTCAGGTCACGCAGGACAATGGCCGCCGTGGCATACTGCATCAACAGAGTGATAACCGTACTGGCTAGCGTCGAAGCAATAACGCCCACGCGGGCGACACCTGCCCAGGCCGTGTGTCCCGAGGAGAAATAGATAACTGCTGGTAAGCCGGCGACGATGATCCAGGCGCCCCACCCAAGCAAGAGGCCGATAATGTTGACTTGGACGATGGACCAGAATTTTTCCGAGGCCGTTGAGATACCGTCAAAAAAACCAGTCGCCTTTTTCTCCTGGCTTCGGCCAACAATTCTCATAATGGCGCCCTGGGAAACGAACATCAACCACAGTCCGACGACAATGATCACGAGGGCCACGCCGACGTATCCGAGGACCGTCCATGGGGTTTGCGTAAAGACTGACTCGAAACGATGGACGTAGGTTTGGGCTTTGCCTTCGACAAACAGCCCGCGTAAAGCGATCAAGTACTGTTGGAAGGTGGTAACGGCGTTAAATTTTCGAAACAGGAAATTGACTTCACCGCCGTAGGTAGCAAAGCCGGCGAAAAAACCGATGAACCATAAAAACTTTCGGCGCCAGATAATCGCCCACGCTTGTTGAAGGACCTCCCGTCGGTAGAACGACGCCATAAATCTTTTGTCTATACGATGATTGCTGTTTGATGATGGTCTTCATCCATCACTCCATCAGTCTACCACATTTCCCGGACACTGTCTATCCGCCCTGTCCGTCGTTTGACCGCCTAGGCCGTCGCGCCGGCGATTGGTTTTGGGCCCAGTAAGGCTTCAAACTGGTCTCGCTCGATCGTCTCTTTAACCAAGAGTTCCTCGGCGATTTTTTTGAGCATTGGTTGATGGTCCTTGAGTAAGGTGATGGCTACTTGCCGGGCTTCGGACAAGAGCTGGTCGATTTCGTGGTCTATTGCCTGAGCAATTTTCTCTGAATAGTCACGTTGTTCGTGAATTTCCCGTCCCAGGAAAATCATTTCTTCCGGTTGGCCGAACGTCCGTGGCCCAAGGTCACTCATGCCAAAGCGGGTGACAATCTGTCGGGCTAAGTGGGTGGCGTTTTGTAAATCATTACTTGAGCCAGTCGAGACTTCTCCGAAGGTCTGCCGTTCGGCTTGTTGGCCGGCCAGCATGACGGCCAAATCGGATTTGAATTCTTTCAGGGTGTGATAGTTCTTGTCTTCGGTCGGGGTTTTCAACGTGAAGCCGCCAGCTCGGCCACGGGAAATGATGGACACCTTCTGGACTGGGTCTGCCTCAGGCAGGAAATGGGCCACGACGGCATGACCGCCTTCATGATAAGCGGTAATCTTCTTCTCTTGCTCGGTCATGACTTTCGAGCGACGTTCCGGTCCGAGGAGAACTTTCTCCATCGCGTTGACGCAGTCGACAAAAGTCACGCTCGTGCGGTGATCACGGGCTGTGAGGATGGCCGCTTCGTTCAGTAAATTCGACAGGTCGGCGCCGGAAAATCCGGGCGTCCGTTCAGCGAGCCGGCGTAGGTTCGCATCGGGATCTAAGGGCTTACCAACGGCATGCACTTTGAGAATCGCTTCGCGTTCCCCAATATCTGGCAAATCAATGGTCACGCGGCGGTCAAAGCGGCCGGGCCGTAGTAGGGCCGGGTCCAAAATATCGGGGCGGTTGGTAGCGGCGATAACGATGACATGGGTGTCGGTATCAAAACCATCCA
>CAZFGG010000022.1:0-6900 GCA_964518425.1 uncultured Gammaproteobacteria bacterium | reverse complement strand
AAGCCTATGGGGCCGCGGCGACCTTGCAAGAAATCTTGACGATCAAATCGGATGACGTGCCCGGCCGATCGAATGCGTATGAATCAGTGATCAAAGGCGAACCCATCCGTAAGCTCAATGTCCCCGAATCATTCAACGTCTTAGTCCGCGAACTCAAGGGCCTTGGTCTTGAAGTTGACCTGATTGGCGCGACGACTGCCCCGGAAGAAGATGAGCGTCCGCGACGACCGATGGATATCGCGCCCGAGTTACTGATCGACGATGAGCCAAAAGCTGACAAAGCTGAGACAGCTGAGCCAGAATCTGTACCTGCTGCTGAGGAAGCCTAACCAGACACCCATGCCTTACGAAGAAGTTCGCGCCATCGATTTCAAAGCTATTCGGCTGAAGGTCGCTTCGCCAGATGATATTCATCGCTGGTCCCACGGCGAAGTCACCAAACCGGAAACGATTAACTACCGGACGCAGAAACCTGAAAAGTCCGGGCTCTTTGCCGAAGAAATTTTCGGACCCAGTAAAGACTGGGAATGTTTCTGCGGCAAATACAAGCGTATTCGCTACAAAGGAATTATTTGTGACAAATGTGGCGTTGAGGTGACCCGAGCGGTCGTTCGGCGGGAACGGATGGGTCATATTGATTTATCGGCGCCGGTCTCGCACATCTGGTTTCTCCGCGGCGTACCGTCGAAGATCGGCTTGATGCTTGACATGGGCGTTCAAGACTTGGAAAAAGTTATCTACTTTGCCAACTTCATTATTATCGCGGTCAACGACTCGCTGCGAAAGGAAACGCTCAAGCAGTTGGGTGCTGAAGCGGACGCTAAACGCAAGCAAATTGAGCAAGAATTCCACCAGAAATCGAATCAGCTTAAACAGCAACTCTCTCAAGCGACGACAGACAAAGCGAAAACAGCGCTTGAAGCGGAAACGGCCAATCTAGCGACAGCGAAACACGAGCAAATTACCCGACTCGAAGAAGCCGTTGACGTGGCCGCGAAAGAGTTGAAGACCCTGGCTCCGATGCAGATCCTGACTGAACAAGCCTATCAGGACTTGTCCCTGAAGTATGGCCACGTCTTTGAAGCATCGATTGGCGCGGAAGCAATTCACCATCTCCTGAAGCAGATCGACATGGACACGCTGATTGCTGATCTCGAAACCGAGGCTGCCGAAGCGAACGAGAATAAACAACGTCGTCTTGTCCGACGCTTGCGCTTAGCCAAAAACCTCAAAGCGAACGGTATCCGCCCGGAATGGATGATCATGACGGCCGTGCCGATTATCCCGCCAGATCTCCGACCAATGGTCCAACTCGACGGCGGCCGGTTCGCCACCTCAGATTTGAACGATCTCTATCGCCGTGTCATCAATCGCAACAACCGGTTGAAACGCCTGGTCGAATTGAACGCACCTGAAGTTATTACGCGCAACGAGAAGCGGATGCTCCAAGAAGCGGTTGACGCTTTGATTGATAACGGCGCCCGTCACGGTAAAACCGTGACTGCCTCGACCGGTCAAAAGCGCATGCTCCGCTCGATTGCCGATATGTTGAAGGGGAAACAGGGACGCTTTCGTCAGAACCTCCTTGGCAAACGGGTCGACTACTCCGGCCGCTCGGTCATTGTCATCGGGCCGAACCTCAAGCTGAACCAATGCGGTTTGCCAAAACGCATGGCCCTTGAACTCTTCCGGCCGTTTGTCATCTCGGTGCTGATCAAGCGGGAATATGTCCATAACGTTCGCTCGGCCGGCCGCTTCATTGAAGCTGGCCATCCAGAAGTTTGGGATATCCTCGAAGAGGTGACTAAAGGCGCGACCGTATTACTCAACCGCGCGCCGACCCTACACCGTCTCGGTATCCAAGCGTTTCAACCAATCCTGATTGAAGGTAAAGCCATCCAGATTCACCCACTGGTCTGTTCAGCTTTCAATGCTGACTTTGACGGTGATCAGATGGCCGTTCACGTTCCGTTGACCGAACAGGCGAAGTGGGAAGCGGCGAACCTGATGATGTCGACACAGAACTTGTTAAAACCGGCGACCGGTACGCCAGTCGTTACGCCGAACATGGACATTGTCCTCGGCTGCTACTACATGACCCAGCAAGGCCCGAAGAAAGACATTATCTTCTCCAATCCAGACGAAGCAATCATGGCCTATGAAACGGCTCGGATTGGCTTGCAGGACGAAGTAACGGTCCGTTTTGATAGCGAACGGCGGCAGACAACCGTCGGCCGAATTCTCTTCAACCGAATCCTTCCCTCACACTTTGGCTACATCAACTACAGCATGGATAAGAAATCCTTGTCGGCCTTGGTGTCGCGCTCGTTCGCCGAAGTTGGGCCGGAACAAACGGTGACACTGCTCGACAATATCAAAACCTTCGGCTTCAAATTCGTCACGCAGTCTGGTATCTCCTGGGGCATGAGCGATTTAGAAGTTCCGACCGAGAAGAAATCAGTCTTGGCCGCAGCTGAAAAGAAAATCACGGAAATTAATGAAGCTTTTGATACCGGTCTCCTGACTGATCAAGAACGATACATTCGGGTCATTAATACCTGGTCGGCGGCCAAGGAAGAAATCCAAGCGGCTTCAAAAGATGCCCTGGACAAACTTGGTCCGGTCTTCATGATGATCAACTCCGGCGCTCGCGGCTCATGGGCCCAAACGACCCAGATGATGGGCATGAAAGGTCTGGTCGCGAACCCGTCCGGAAAAACGATGGAACTTCCGGTCAAGGCCAGTTTCAAGGAAGGTCTTGATGTTCTGGAATATTTCATTTCTACCCACGGTACACGAAAAGGTCTGACTGATACCGCCCTCAAGACGGCCAATGCTGGTTACCTGACTC
Organism: uncultured Gammaproteobacteria bacterium; assembly: GCA_964518425.1. Lineage (GTDB taxonomy): Bacteria > Patescibacteriota > Patescibacteriia > SBBC01 > CAIJZX01 > CAYLHT01. The sequence continues at coordinate 4,049 of CAZFGG010000022.1, read as the reverse complement.
GTCGCTTAGTCGACGTTTCGCAAGACATGGTCGTAAATATTGAAGATTGCGGTAACAAAGATGGATTCACGATCACTCGCCAAGAGAGTGAAGATATGGGATACGATCTGTGGCAACGGATTACCGGACGTGTCCTGGCTCACGACCTCGTCGATCACAAAGGGAAAGTCTTGATCAAAGCCGGTGAACTGGTGACACCGCTGTTGGTTGAGAAGCATAAGAAAGCAAACGTCGAAGAAGCAGCCATTCGTTCGGTCCTGACGTGCCAAGCCAAGCGGGGTATGTGTCAGCTTTGCTACGGATATGATTTGAGCCGTAATGAGCTGGTCAAACTCGGCACAGCGGTCGGCATTATTGCGGCCCAGTCGATTGGTGAACCGGGTACCCAGCTGACGATGCGAACCTTCCATACTGGCGGCGTAGCCGGCGGCGAAGACATTACCCAAGGTTTGCCACGGGTTGAAGAACTCTTCGAGGCTCGGCCAGTGAAATCACCGGCCATCCTGGCCGACGTTGATGGACGTATTTCCATCGAATCCGCTGGCGACCACCAAGTAGTCAAAGTCCATCATCAAGCCAAAGGCCATGATCGTTACGACTTGCCGAAAGCCCGAGCGAAAAAGAAAGCCGAGATCGCGGTTAAGGACGGACAAACGGTAGCGGCCGGTGACGTCTTGATGACCAAGGGCGAGGACAGTACTGCGGCTGAGCACGCCGGTCAAGTCAAAGTAACGCCCCAAGCGATTTTCGTCGAATTTGAATCGGAAACCGCGACCGCTCATGATGTGCCGAATAACATTGCGATCAGTGTCCGTGATGGCGACTTAGTCACCGCTGGCACCATCCTGACGGAGGGCTCGATTAACCTCCATGATCTCTATCTCCTCCGTGGCCGAATCGCCGTCCAGAAGTACATCATTAAAGAAATCCAATTCATCTACTCTTCGCAAGGCCAGTACTTGAATGATAAGCACGTCGAAATCATCGTCCGTCAGATGTTCTCCCGCGTCTACGTAAAAACGAACGGCGATAGCGACCTCGTCGCTGGTGAGATCGTCGATCGGGGCTTAGCCGAAGAGGTGATCGTCCAACTAACCAAGTCGAAGAAGGCCCTACCAGAAGTTGAACCGTTGCTCCTGGGTGTAACGAAAGCCTCGCTGACGACCGAGAGCTGGTTATCCGCCGCCTCGTTCCAAGAGACGGCCCGGGTCCTGATTGATGCGGCAGTGTCTGGAAAAATTGACCCGCTCCGCGGACTCAAAGAAAACGTCATTATCGGCAAACCGATCCCGGCCGGCACTGGCTTCGAACAGCGACAGCAAGATTTCGCTGCCTCGGAAGCGGAAATTAAGGCAGCCTAGTTTCCCATCACGTCATTTACCTCAACATCCCTCCTGTCGATGGAGGGATGTTGATGCACCTAGATCCAGACACACTTGCCGTGCAGCGAAAAAAATGCTATAATTTTTTCTCGTATGGCCAGAGTCTCTCGTACTTCTCGACGATCCAAGTCAGCACAAAACGGTGACACTGGCATGACAGAGCAACGGGCCCCAGCCGCACTGACGCTGAATCCGGAAACTCGTCACGGTGTCATCATCGTTATTATTCTGACGATCAGCGCCGTCGCCGCCCTGAGCGTCTTTGGTTTAGCCGGAACGCTTGGCCAATCAGTTAGCCAGGGCCTAGGCACACTCTTCGGATGGCAGCGATATCTGGCTTGGGTCTATCTGGCCTGGCTGGGCATTGTTCTCCTTTTTCCTGAACGATTTCACGTCACGCCGAGCCGCTGGGTAGGATTTCTGTTAGCCTTAGTGGCCAGCGAAGGCTTGCTTCAGTTGTTCTTGCCATACTCGCAAGCCATTACTCAGGCCATTGCTGGTCATGGCGGCGGATACGTCGGCGTCTTGCTCAGTCACCCACTGAGGGCGGGGTTGGGATCCCTGGCGGCTGGCTTGATCATGGTCGGGGTTCTGGTCATTGGGATGCTCATGATGCTCAATACAACCCTCCGTTCATTCTTGAGTCAGGCTAACCCCATTAGTCGTCTGTGGATGTCTCTTCGTCGGTTGCTCTGGCGTCAGCGTTTAGCGAAAATGACGCAGCCAGCCGATGACCAAGAAAACGCTGAACCGGAATTCAAGCGCGCGGCCCTCGATACTGAGGACAAGGAAGAGATAGAGACGGGCGATGCCGAAGGCGAACCCGACTACAAACCCGTTCCGCCGAAAGCGGCACCGAAAGTCAAACGCCAGATTGTTATCCCACTTGATTTGCTCGACCTGTCGTCCAGTCAGCCAACGAGCGGTAATATTGAGGCCAATAAAGAACGAATAAAGAAGACCCTGGAAACTTTTGGTATTCCTGTTGAGATGGGTGATGTGAATGTTGGCCCAACCGTCACGCAGTTCACGCTCAAGCCGGCGGAAGGCGTAAAATTGTCGCAAATTACCTCGCTCGGCAACGATTTAGCTTTGGCTTTAGCGGCTCACCCGATTCGGATCGAAGCCCCAATCCCCGGCAAATCGTTGGTTGGGATTGAAGTACCAAATGAGGCAGTGGCCCTGGTGAATCTCCGCGATATTTTGGGGTCTGAGGCTTTCAAAAAACGAACGTCGAATTTAACGTTTGCCCTTGGCAAGGACGTCAGCGGGCAACCATGGGTGGCAAATCTCGATCCCTTGCCGCACTTGCTGATTGCCGGGGCGACCGGTTCGGGAAAGTCCGTCTTGATCAACGACCTGATTATTAGTTTGCTCTATAGTAACTCTCCAGACGACTTAAAACTCATCCTGGTCGATCCGAAACGGGTAGAATTATCATTGTACAATGGTATTCCACACTTACTCACGCCGGTTATTACTGAAACAACAAAAACGATCAACGCCCTGCGCTGGGTGGTGAGTGAAATGGATCGCCGGTACGGCGTTCTGCAAAATGCCGGTAAACGGAACATCGCCTCCTATCGAAAAGAAGTCAGCGATGACCTGCCGTACATCGTCGTGGTGATCGACGAGCTCGCCGACCTGATGGCCGTTGCGGCCAACGAAGTTGAAGGCGCGATCGTTCGTCTGGCCCAAATGGCCCGGGCGGTTGGTATTCATCTGGTCCTAGCGACTCAACGACCGTCAGTTGATGTCATCACCGGCCTGATCAAAGCGAACGTCACCGCTCGGATCGCGTTCAGCGTCGCCTCGCAAGTCGATTCCCGAACCATTCTTGATATGTCCGGCGCGGAAAAACTTTTGGGTAAAGGCGATCTGTTATTTATTTCAGCCGAACTATCGAAACCGAAACGACTTCAAGCCTCGTACGTTTCGGAAAAAGAAGTTGATCGGGTGACCCAATTCTTGAAACTTCGCGGCCAACCGGACTACATGACTGAGGTGGTCGAAAAACCAGCGCCGCAAATCGGCAGCAGCCTAGAAGATCTCGGCGACGATGAGCTCTTGTCGGAAGCGAAACAAGTTATCCTCCAAGCCGACAAAGCATCAGCTTCGCTTCTCCAGCGCCGGTTACGGATCGGCTACGCTCGGGCGGCCCGGATTTTGGACTTACTCGAAGAGCAAGGATTTATCGGTCCCGGCGATGGAGCAAAACCACGTGAAATCTTAGCCCGGGGGCGCGTCGCCGACATGTCGGCCCCAGCCGATGTGGAAGATATTGATGAAGCCGGGTCCGAGGAACTCTCACCGGCACAAACGGAGGAAGAATCCCTCGATCAGCATGATGTTTGAAAAGCGTGAGTTGCCCCAAACGGCTACGCTTGGTGAGCGGCTACGTCAAGTCCGGAGCGACGCTGGGTTATCGCTTGAGGACGTGGCCAAAGAAACGAGTGTCCAAGCCAAGTACCTAGCGGCCATCGAAGCCGGCCAGTACCGTCAACTTCCCGGGCCAGTCTATGCCCGGAACTTTGTTAAACGTTATGCCCAGGTCCTGGGTGTCAGCGAAGGTCAGGCCATGGACCTTTTCGATCGTGAGTATCACATTATCACCTCCGGTAAAGTTGATCGCCCCCTGCCCTCCGAACGAGTGTCGACTGAGCACCC
>CAZFGG010000021.1:5958-7772 GCA_964518425.1 uncultured Gammaproteobacteria bacterium | reverse complement strand
GATCCAGAAGTTGGCTTTCTCTTGGCGCATGCCATTGCCCTTCGAAAGCCAACGCTCTATCTCTATCAGCGGGGAACGGTACCACAAGTCTTCAGCCACCTCAGTCAGCGGGAACTACCAAAGTACATTAAGGTCGTAGCCTACAATGACGACGCGGCTGGCCGGGCGGTCATGGACTTTCTCCATTCAATTGAAGGGGTCAAGATTCGTGAAGTCCCACGGCTGAAGTTTACGTTGCGCATTACCAACACCATCGAAGAATATCTGCACTTCAAAACGCACAATACGAAACTCTCTAAGGCCGATTATCTGCGCGAACAGATTGAGAAGACCATGGGCAACGATCCTGATTGGCAGGCCCATCAACGTAAGCGTCGGTCAACATAAAAACCCCACCGTCATTGACGATGGGGTCGGGTTTGCTGCTCACTCAGCTGATCTCCGAACCACTTCAGGACCAGACCGATCGTAGCGAGCGCCGCGACGTAGAACAGGCTGGTCAGCAAGGGCGAACCCTTGATGATGAAGAAGACGGTTGGGAGTACAGTGAGCGGTGACAGGTCGGCGGTCACGGTGGTTTTGGGCCACCGGTGAACGAAGTCGAAGGCGGCGCTACCGGTCGTGGTAGCAAGGATCGTGAGACAGCCCCACCACATAGCGACTTTCTTCCGGACACGCATGATGGCGTCCCTCCCTGGTTCTGCTCCCTGTGCCGGTAATGGAAACAACTACTCCCAGCCTACGCCGATTTCGGCTTGGTTGTCAATGCGCGTTATCCACTGGCTATCGTCGTCGAGACCGACTGTCTTCCGGAAACCAATCCGATCCGGTGCGTCGTTCATATCGAGCCCCCAGAAATTACCCCGGCTGACCGTAAAGTCGCCGTAACGGTCATTGACTTCATCCAAGGCCCGAGCCAGGGCGGGCGGATCTTTTTTGCCGCGTGGCCAGAGCTCCAATTGATTCACTTTCGGTCGCAAGTTGAACAGACCAACAGCTAGGAAGTTTGGCAGTGCGCCGGAGGGAAGATCATCAACGAGCACCCCCCAGCAGTGTTGGAAAATGTCCCGCGTGTCGACGAGGGGATAGGGGAGTTTCCTACTGCCGCCACCGCCACCGTGCCGCCAGTACTCCACGCTGCCATCAGATAATCCATACGAGAGGTAAAATCCATAGGCTTCCAAACCGAGACCACGTAAGCGACGGCCGGTCTTCTCGCACAATTTCGCCATGATTGCCCGTGGGTACTCGATGGACGTAGCGCGTTTCGCAAAGACGTGGGAATGGCCAACCGATTTCGGCGTTCGCTGTGTTTCAAGACCAGGAATCTCCAGACCGTTAACGTTAGCCCAGAGTTCGTAGCCCATGATGCCGAAACTTTCCATCAGGTTGGCCACCGGGTAGCGTCGTAGGTCGCCGAGCGTTTCAATGCCTAAGGGGTAGAGATGACTAGCTAAACGATCACCAATGCCCCAAGCGTCAGTCAAGCGGTGCGGATCAATCGTTTCTTCGAAATTCCTCGGCTCGACTACCAGGGTTTGCCCTTTAGGCGCGTTGTCTCCGCCGAACTTGGCCAGCCACCGCGTCGGCGCGACACCGATGGAACACCGCAACCATTCACCAACCTCCTCTTGAATCCGCTGTCGAATTTCTTCGGACAGCTCGGCGGCTTCATCGAGCGATCGGACAAACCCGGTCAGGTTAAGAAAGGCTTCGTCGATGCTGTAGAGCTCAATGTCCTCGATATATTGTTTGAGGATGGACATGAACCCGGCCGTGACCGGTCGGTACATAAGATAGGAAGAGCACCCCTC
>CAZFGG010000021.1:0-5948 GCA_964518425.1 uncultured Gammaproteobacteria bacterium | reverse complement strand
CATCGTTGGGGATGAGGATGATGTTGCGATCAATCGCTCGAGCTTCCTTGACCCGGACACCGGTTTTGATCCCTTTAGCCTTCGCTTCGGTCGACGAGGCGATAATGCAGCCGTTGGGAGTCATGGTGGCGACCACGCCAACAGGCTTGCCGCGCAAAAAAGGGTTGGCCTGTTGTTCGACAGAGGCAAAGTACGAATTTAAGTCCAGGTGAAGAAGAATGCGCGGTATCATGCGGTTTTGATGCCGGGTGTTTGTCATGGTGAGCCCCGCGCTGCCCCTCGGCGCATGTCTCCCGCCCGAAGTGTGATCCATTCCGCCACGCAGCATGGCGGGCTCGGGGTGACAGCGCGGGACAACGACGAGCCTGCGAGGCGTTGGCGTCGAACCATGGCAGTTACAGCGTATACACCTCCTCCAGCGTCCATTTGAGCTCTTCCGGATCGCAGAGGAGGACATAGCTGTTACTTGCGTCGGAGACGGCAAAGCACCATTGGTAACCGGCGCCGTGGCGGCGTTTGTAGACCAGGTTGACCTTCTCAATGACGTACTTCTTCTGGCCCCAGACAAAAGCTAGCGGTCGGATTTTTGACCCCTGGAAGTCAACGGCCACGCGAATCGGCTCGCCGACCTTGATGGGGGTGGCCGTGGGCATAGGGTAGTTACGCTGAAAATGGGGGATGGGCATAGAAGCTTCCTCTAGTATAAACCCGAATAAAAACCGAAGTCAAATATATAGCTTAAACCCGAAGCCTGCCCCGGACGCGAAGCGATCCGGGGAAAAACCGAAGGCCAAGAAAACAGACTAAACCTAGACAGTAGCCATAGAGAAGAGGTCAAAAAACCACCAGTCAGAGACTGGTGGTTACGTTCGCCGTGCTGCGCGGAGGCGAACGCGGACATCATGGAGAAGGTAGAGACCGATTGCCTGATGTCGCTCATGGAGAGGGACAAGGACATGATGGCGGAGCAGGGACTGATACATCCCGAGACCGCTCTTTGGAAACGCTTTCGCGAGCTGGCTTGAAGCGGCTAGGATGAAGCGGTGACCGCGCTGATCTGGGGGGTGACGCTCAACCAGCCATTGTCGCCCGGTGTCGGCTTTCGGTGTCAGGACAATGAGGTGGCGCGGCGCGTCAGGAAGGTGGTCCTGATCAACCGTGGCAATGAGCTGGTGACGAAGGTCCTGATGTTCGACCCGCCCTACGATCGAGGAAAGTCTGACTGGGCTGGTTTTCTGCACAGTGGCCAGGAGGAAAGGCTGCGGAGGCTTCGGCCTTCGTTGCCAGCTGCCGAGCAACCAATCGGTCCCTTGGCGGGTATCTAGACACTGACGGAAAATGACCTCGACAGCTTGGCAATGTCTTCGGGTTGACCAGCTGACCATCGTCCCAACAGCTGAGGCGCGAAAGATGGGATCACGCTGGGACCCATGATTCGTCATGACGGGCAATCCAGCGACCCATTGAATTTCTGGCAGCTGGTCAGCCCACGTCGCGAAGGTCCAAGCCTTCGGTAGGAAGTCAATTGGCTGGGCTGAGCGAGGAGAGCCTAATATCCCACGAAATACTAACATCGCGTCCTCCTTGAGCGTAGGGGAGCATAGAAAGGGCGGGAACGTATCCAGGTTACCATGCGTGAAGAGAAAAACAAGTTTTCTATATTTTTTACATTGACAAAAAACTTTTTTCACGCTATCATTTCTTTACAAATAAGCCGTCGCAGAAAGTAGAGCCGTCGCCAGGTAAATGGCGAAAGCGACCAAGCGAGAACAAAAGGCTTACATCTTAGCCCAGATCGATATCCACCAGGCGAGCGCCGTCTCGAAACAGCGCCGTCGCAGAAAAAGTGGATAACTTCGTGCAATCTGAAAAAAAGCTCTTCATACCTTCCCATCAGCGCACAGTACCTTCCATTATCAAATCGCCAAGCCACCAAGATTTGTCTATCGCGCGGGTGGGAAGATATGAGGATCTCTCTATGAAACACGTTCTGCACTACATTATCAGTTTGTTCTGGATCAGCCCGGCCAGGTTAGAGTAAGCTGGTCGTCCTGATCTCTCATCCGTCACGGCCCCGAGCAGAGTCGAGGTCGCGGCGGAAAAGGAGCTCAGAAAGACTGGATTCACCTGATCTTTACAACATCGAATATCTACCCAAACTTGGGGAGGCATCGTGGTTTCTATCCTGTATGTTTCAGCGGCTGGACTTGAGCAACGGAGGAAAAAGATAAGGGAGCTGGAAGAAGAACTCAAACGTCTCCAGAGCCTGACAGCTGAAGCGGCTGAAGTCGGTGGTAATCAGTACCACGACAACGCCTCATACGAATACCTGCTCGTTCAAATTCGGACAGCTGATTGCCGGCTTTCAGAAGCAATCCGGGAATTGAACCAAATGCAGGTAGTGCAATATCCCAAATCTCCTAGTCGCGTTGAACTTGGGACATCTGTTGATGTTTTTATTGATCAGCGATCCGAACGATGGCATATCGTGGGTTATGGAGAAGCTGATTGGGAGAAGAAAAGAATCTCGTATGGCGCGCCAATTGCCAAGCTCATTATCGGTGCTTCTGCCACAGAAACTCGTCGCGGAAACATCGGTGGTAAGGTAGTGGTGATCACTGTCCTGTCAATCTCAGCACTTGAGGAGGGATGACATGAATCCAGTTGTTTGCTTGGTCGGGCCTACCGGGGTGGGAAAAACTTCCTATGCCCGGCGACTCAAGGATGAACACGGCTTTCATCAGTGTCCGGTCTATACGACTCGACAGGCAAGAAGGGACGATCAAGATCATGTTTCATGCGTTACCGTAGGAGCCTTTCGACAACTGCGTGATCAGGGCTTGTTACTTGAATGCGACCATTTCAACCAGCACTGGTACGGTACGAGCAGAGATCACTTCTGGGAGCTCATCGAGAAACCTTCTACCGAGGGAATCATTCTTGATTTAACCCCGGAGGGAATTCGCCAAGTTCGGGTCGTTTACCCGGATATTCGGGTGATTACATTGGTACCAGATAACCCAGAGTGGATCGAGCGGCGACTTCGTGAACGGGGGACAGATAGTGAGATCTCTATCTGCCGTCGGGTTGAAGGCCTTCACGATTATCTGGCGTTACTTGGTAGCCTCGACAGTTACCGGGTCATCTGTTTCGAAGCACCCTTAAGCTGGGCAAGAACATTCGATGAAATTCTGCGTTGTATTCACGGAGGCTAAGCGAAACGCTTAGCCTCCCCATTCTCTTACTCTTATGCATACGTTATTAAAAATTGAGCGCGATCTGATTATACCAACCACGCTTTGGCAGCAAAACGAAGGCGGTTCTTCGTGGGAACAGGTATGGAGTAATCAGACTGAATACACCGGCGAGGCCCAGCGACTTCAACGTACAAAGATGAAGCTGCAGCAGATTCAATCTATGGGTCTGTCGTTGACGAATAAGAAAGTTTTGGATGTTGGCTGTGGTGAGGGGACGACGTTAGAGCATCTCTCAGTTGAACACGGTTGCACTGGGTACGGTATTGACATCTCTCCGTCGGCGATTGAGCTAGCTCGCCAACGACACCCGAATAATCATATATATTTCCGGGTCGGCGATGGTCGGGATATCCCATTCCCGAACGGTAGCTTTGACATTGTTTTCAGTTGGGGAGTTCTCGAACACGCTAAGAATTTTCAACAATCATTTGCGGAAGCTCGCCGCGTCCTCCGTCCAGGGGGAATGCTCGTCCTGATTCAACCCCACCTCCTGTCAACAGGCGTTATTCAGAAGCAATGGTTGCGTTTCCTCGGCAGATGGAATTATGGCCGACAAATTGATTTTTCCTTCTGGTCCCTGCGCCGTCTACTCTTTGAACATGGCTTTTCCAAAGTACACCTAGCCACCCAACCTGCAACAAAAGATATGCCCGTTGTTCGCGCGACTGATATTCTTCTACAAAAAGTATTTCCCTTCTGGGGCCATTACCTTTATGCTTTAGCTACTAAATAACTTGAATGCATATGGATATACGTCAAACACAATTAGAATTAAAGGATTTGCTCAAGAAAGTTCAACATCCTCGATTGGGCGCGGTGCTGGGCCTTTATGAAGAAGTTGGAGAGATTGCTAAAGCAATAATGAATTGGGAAATGTACGGCGAACGGGATGTGGATAACCTTCGGGAAGAATGTGCGGATATTTTCTTTAGTCTCGTTGATATCGCCAATGCCTATGGTGTCGACTTGGATCAAGCGTGTACTACTAAACTTGAGAATACCAAGTCGAAAATTACTAAATGGGAAAAGAACTATGGACCCCGTTTGAGCAAGCTCCGCTCCATCCTTGACCATAATGAATAAATCCTACACAGCCTCTTTTCGTAAATTTACAGAGTATACGAACGAGAAAGAGGTTTTGGCACGGAATATTATTCAGTTAACAAGCATCCACGATGGGTCAACTGTTCTTGATATCGGAGCGGGTGCGGGTGACATATCAGAAAGGTTATTACAAGTTGGTGCTTTTGTGGATGCTGTTGAGCCTAACCACGACTTCATTCCGACTCTGAGCAGGCATTCTACGAAAGTGATGCCCCAGCGATGGGAAAATGTCCACGTCAAGAAGAAGTACGACATCGTACTATCTTGTCATAGCATCACGTATTTCACCGATGACACTCTGCCGCAGGCGATTGAAAAAATGATGGCCGCCTGCTGTCCTGGTGGCAAAATCGTCATTGTTACCGTTGACCAAAACCTAGGATCCTGGCGAGAAGTACACGAAGAATTTTACAAGACGAATGGAATAAAGAAGAGAAAAACAAGTCAGCTACTTCCAGTCCTTCTTCAGGGGTATCAGCCAGAAGTATGTCAAGTAGCGACGTCGGTTTCCGCTCCATCAGTTGAAGCAATGATTGAGGTGCTCGCGTTTGATTTTTCAGATTACCCCAAGGAATTTTCCAGCTCAAAAGAACATATGAGAAAGATGTTAGAATCGTTTCAGTTTAACGGGGAAGTCATACTAGATGTTTATCACCAAATCTTGACTTTTACTCCCTAGAAAAGACACGAAGGTTGATAATGTATGTTCATTCAAGAACGCATTCCCCAACAATTTGACCCATTTGAGTTGGAAAACAAATTTCCTGACATTCGTCAGGGAGTTTTTGAACGTATTAGTGAATATGCTAATGATATCAATGTTGAAGCTATCACTTATGAAAGTGATGGACTTCGGGTGAATGGTTTTATCGTTTTCCCAAAAGAAAACGGCACCTTTCCTTGTATTATCTATAATCGTGGAGGCAATTTAGAATTTGGAGCGTTAAACGAAATTAAAGTCTGGGGGGACTTAGCCCTCTTTGCTTCCTGGGGGTATGTGGTTATTGCATCACAGTACCGCGGTAATGCCGGTAGTGAAGGTCAGGAAGAATTTGGTGGTCAAGATATTAATGATGTCCTGAATTTAGTGGGTTGCTTAAAAGAACATCCACAGGCAGACACAACCTCAATTGGACTCTACGGCTTTAGCCGAGGAGGAATGATGTCATTGCTAGCTCTACAACACAAAGATATTTTCCGAGCTGCTGTTGTTGGCGCTCCTCTGGTTGATTTAGTTGATCAACCTCGTCCCGAAATGCGAGCGGTACAGAAGAAACTTATTGCCAAAGATGGAGAAGAACTCGTAGCCGAACTAAAGAAACGGTCGGCCCTGTATTGGCCCGAAAAGATTGATCCGAAGGTTCCAATTCTATTGCTCCAAGGAAGCTCAGATTGGCGCGTTGACCCTCAAGCAACAATCAAATTTGCGGCGGCTATGACAAAACTTCAACGACCACTGCAATTTATTCTTTTCGATGGGGCAGATCATGGGATTAGTGAGTATCGAAAAGGAGTGAGAATGATGACGAAGGACTGGTTTGATAGATTCCTTAAGCAGGATGAACAGTTGCCAAACACCAAACCTCA
>CAZFGG010000020.1:0-12912 GCA_964518425.1 uncultured Gammaproteobacteria bacterium | reverse complement strand
AGTGACCATCATCTCCAACAAGACGTAGCCTGGAAAAATTTTCTCGGTCACGATCTTCCGTTTGCCGTTCTTGATGCGAATACGATTTTCGGTTGGTACAAGGACCGTAAAGATTTTATCTTCCATGTCCATGGACTCAATACGCTGACGGAGGTTCCGCGCCACGTTGTCTTCGTACCCAGAGTAGGTGTGCAGCACGTACCACCGCCGTCCTTGCTGGAGAATTTGCTTGGCCATAGATTAATGGACGATTTTACCGATGATGTAGCTAAAGCCGAGGTCAACGCCACCCAGAAACAGGGCCACAAAGAGGGTGATCCCGATGACTAACAAGGTATTATTACGTGTCTCCAGCCAGGTCGGCCACGAGACCTTCTTGAGCTCGTCGCGGGACTGGCGGAAATAGCTGGTGATAGAGTTAGCCACAGGTGGAAATACACTTTGAAAAGGCCCTGGCGGGCGCTGATGGGGATACTGTAGCCCACCAGGCTGAGTGTGTCAAGCAGCCTACCAGCCGGGCAGGTCGCAAATTAGGACCGAGCGGGAAGCGCCGTCAGCGCGGGCATGTTTGGTTTGGCCGGTCCTGGCACATCCTCAATCATCGGCGCGACGAACTGGCTATTATAGAGCGAGGCGTAAAAACCATTGCGTTTGAGTAGCTCATCATGTTTTCCCTGCTCAACGATATTACCGTCGCGCATGACCAGGATAAGATCAGCATTTTTAATGGTCGACAGCCGGTGGGCAATGACAAAGCTCGTCTTCCCGGCCATCAGTTTGTCCATCGCTTGCTGGATAAGAATTTCTGTCCGCGTGTCAACGGAGCTGGTGGCTTCGTCGAGGATGAGCATCGGCGTTTTGATCAGCATGGCTCGAGCGATGGTCAGGAGTTGTTTCTCGCCCTGGGAGATGTTGTTAGCCTCTTCGTCGAGGACCATGTCGTAGCCGCCGGGCAGAGCATGGACGAAGTGATCAACATGGGCGGCTTTGGCCGCATCGCTGATCTCCGCCTCGGTCGCCTCGGGCTTGCCGTAGGCCAGGTTCTCACGAATCGTGCCGTTGAACAGCCAGGTATCTTGCAAGACCATGCCGAAGAGCTTGCGCACATCGCTTCGTTTCATCGTTCTCGTATCAACCCCATCGATGGTAATTGTTCCACTGTTGACATCGTAGAAACGCATCAACAAATTCACCATAGTCGTTTTTCCGGCGCCCGTTGGACCGACAATAGCGATCCGCTGGCCGGGTTTCACGTGAGCGGTGAAATTGTGAATGATGGTTTTATCGGGAGTGTAGCCGAAGACGACCTGATCGAACGTAACGTCGCCGCGAACCTGACCGAGCGTCTTAGCTTGGACTGGGTCAGGACTCTCTTCGGTCTCACCTAAGAATTCAAACACCCGTTCGGCCGCGGCCGCCGTTGATTGCAAAACGTTCGCCACGTTCGCCGTCTGAATGACTGGTTGGTTGAATTGACCGACGTAGGTGATGAAGGCTTGAATATCGCCAATCGTGACCCGGCCATGAAGGGCCAGCCAGCCGCCCACGACCGACACCCCGACAAACCCCAGGTTGCCAACGAACGTCATCAATGGGAACATTAATCCCGACAAGAATTGTGATCGCCAGGCGCTGCCGAACAACTCGTTATTGTGTTTGGTGAAGGTCGCGATCGACCGCTCCTGGCCATTGAATACTTTCATCACCGTGTGCCCGCCGAACATTTCTTCAATGTGCCCGTTGAGGTGACCGAGGGTAGCCTGCTGTTGTTTGAAGTAGGCTTGCGACCGTTTGACAATGATAGCCATCAAGCCGAAGCTGAGCGGCAACGTGACCAGGGCCACCAGGGTCATCTGCCAACTAATCGACAGCATCATGCCCAAAATACCGAGAATCATCGTAACCGAGGTGATGATTTGGGTCATCGTCTGATTGAGCGTCTGGCCGACCGTGTCGATATCATTGGTCACGCGACTCAAGACTTCCCCGTAAGTCGTCTGATCGAAATAGCGCAGAGGCATCCGGGCGATTTTTTCCGAGATGTTCCGCCGCAACTGGTACGTCATCTTCTGCGAGACATTGGTCATGATCAGGCCCTGGATGTAATTGAAAATTGCGCTCAGCGCGTAGAGTATCAGCAACGTGACCGCGATGGAGATTAAGACATCGTAGTGGAAAACTGGACGCACGGACACATCAAGCGAGGCGAGGGTTTTCTTGACCGCCTCCGGAATGTGCCGCGTGGTTGTGGCCGGTAACCGCGATACAACTTGAGCGCCAGTCGTACCAGGAGGAATGATCGTGCCCGGCGGCAAGGCGGCGGTAATTTTGTTATACGCCGACCGCTGGATGTAATCGGTCACGATCTGATTGGTCATTCGGCCGAGAATTTTTGGACTGACAATAGCAAAGGCCGTACTGGCGATGGTGAACACGATCACCAAGCTGATCTGCCAACGGAACGGCCTGAGATAGGTGGCCAACCGTTTCATGGTGGCCGAGAAGTTCTTGGCTTTTTGCCCAGGCTGCATCATGGCCATGGGATTGCGGCCCATCGGCCCGATCGCCGGACCGGCGGCGGGACGATCTTTGATCGGGACAGGGGCTTTGCTCATACCGATGCTCCTTCCGTAGCCATTTGACGGGCCACTCCGCCCAGCTCAACCTCAGATAATTGCGACGAGGCAATTTCGCGGTAAACCTGGCAGGTCGTCATCAGCTCTCGGTGGGTCCCTTGGCCAACAATGCGACCCTCATCAAGCACGACGATCTTATCAGCGTTGAGAATCGTGCTAATCCGCTGGGCCACAATCAAGACGGTTTTGCCCTTGGTGGCGCTCCGTAGCGCCTGGCGGAGTTGAGCGTCAGTCGTGAAATCGAGCGCGGAGAAACTGTCATCAAAAATGTAGATTTCTGGCCGGCGGATAATCGCTCGAGCGATGGCCAAGCGTTGTTTCTGCCCGCCGGAAATGTTGGCGCCGACTTGGGCGATGCGGGCTGAAAAACCACCCTCTAACTTCGCCACGAATTCTTTGGCTTGAGCAATTTCAGCGGCGGCCTGAATATCTTGCGCACTCGCGTCAGGCGCGCCATAGACAATGTTTGATTCGACCGTTCCAGAGAAGAGAATCCCTTTTTGCGGCACGTAGCCGATTTTGCGGTAGACATCTTCCATCCGCATCTGCTTGATATCAATCCCATCAATCTTGACCACGCCGCTGGTTGGATCGTAGAAGCGCGGGATGAGATTGATCAGCGTTGATTTGCCGCTGCCGGTACTACCAACCAGGGCAGTCGTTTGACCAGGGACAGCAGTGAACGAAATGTCATGGAGGACTGGTTCATCGGCCCCGTTGTAGGAAAACGTAACGTGGTCGAACTCAACCTGGCCGCCGCGAAGCTGAGTCACATCAACCGGGTTGATCGGATCGACAACCGTGGCCTTGGTCGCCAAGACATCGGCAATCCGCTGCATGGACACGGATGCCCGCGGCACCATGATGAAGACCATCGAGATCATGAGAAAAGCGAAGACCGACTGCATGGCGTATTGCATGAAGGCCAACATCCCCCCGATCTGTAGGCTGCCTCGGTCAATCAAATGGGCCCCAAACCAGACAATCATCAACATGGTCACGTTCAGGATCAGGATCATGGCCGGCTGCATCACCGCCATGACACGATTGATGAACACGTTCAGGTTCGTTAGGTCAGCATTGGCCCCGTCGAATTTCTTCTCTTCCATCGGCTCCCGGTTGAACGCGCGAATGACGCGGAGACCGGTCAGAATTTCGCGGGTCACGAGGTTCAATCGGTCGACCAGTTTTTGGACCAGCCGGTACTTCGGTATGGTAATCGTCAGCACGACCGCAATGACCGTCAGTAAGACGCCAACCGCTAAGCCCATGATCCAGGTCATCGATGGCGCGTTACCATAGGCTTTGAAGATCGCCCAGACCCCCATAATCGGAGCCATCAAGGACATCCGCAGGACCATCACCAAAACAGTTTGAATCTGCTGCACATCGTTGGTGGAACGAGTGATCAATGAGGCGGTCGAAAACGTATTAAACTCGGCTAACGAGAAACTCTCGACCTTGGCGAAAACCTTGGCGCGAATATCCCGAGCGAAGCCGCCCGAAATCCGGGAAGCTAACCAGCTGGTAATAATGCTCGAGAGTCCGCCGCCAAGGGCAATCGTCAACATCAGCGTGCCAGTCATCCAGATCGTCTGTTGGTCACCCCCAATAATACCCTGGTTGATGATCCGGGCCATGTAGTCCGGCAACGCCAACGACGCGGCCACACTGCCGGTGACCGAGCCAACCAGCAGCAGAATCTGCCACCAGTACGGTTTGAAAAATTTGAGCAATCGAACCATGCGTTCGTTAGGCTTTCTTGAGAATTTTTCGCAAGCCTTCGAGCCGGGCACTCAGTTTGTCGGCAATATGCTCTAGCTGTTCAAATTTGGCTAAAGCAACCATGCTCTTGCCCATGCCGAAGACGAGCAGCTTATCACCACTCTTCAGGCCCATGGCTTTCCGGGCTTCGGCCGGGACAACGACTTGACCTTTTTCACCAAGGGTGGTGGTGCCGTAGAAGTGCTTGTGGTCATGAGAATGTTTCATGGAGAAGGAGATATTAATAAAACTTACATGTAGGATTAGTAGGATTCAGAATAGCAACGACCTGGGACCCTGTCAAGAGATAGAGCAAAAACGCCCTGGAGGGCGCTGATGGGTCTACGGCAGCCTAGTTTTCGAACGCCAGCAGCCCTGGGATGACTGTTTACACCCGCTTCTCTTCGAAGCCGAAGGTGATATTGGCTAGGACGATCAGCACAACCGCCCAACCAAGAATCCAGTACAAGTCATGGGAAATGGCCGAGATGCCGGCGCCATTCGCGACCACCTCGCGCATCGCGTTCGCAAACGGCGCTAAGGGGAAGTATTTGACGATGTGCTGCAACCAGACGGGCATGGTCGACGTCGGGAAGAACACGCCGGACAGGAAGAGCATCGGGAAGATGATCAAGTTGGCAATAGCAGGAACCGCGTCAACTGTCTTGGCTAAGCCGGAAATCGTGAAGCCTAGCCCGAGGAACATGATTCCCCCCAGGAAAGCGATCAGGAAGATAAGCCACCAGGCGCCGTACACGTGGGAATGGAAAACCAAGATGCCCACCAGCAACAGGGCGAATGTTTGGAACAAGGCCACCAGCAACCGCGTGATCACCTGAGCCGTCACAAACTGTTGTGGTTTCATGGGTGTCGCCAGCAAGCGCTTGAGAATCCCCTTCTCTTTGTAGTCAGTGAAGACGAAGGCGACCGAGAAGACCGCCATCTGCATGATCGACATGGCCACAATGCCTGGCAGAAGGAAGTCGATGTACTTGACCTTCTTGGCATTGATCGACTCGACCTGCAACTTGAAATAATCGGGCGCGTGGGCAAGTTTCAAACTGGTGGTGTCGAAGATCTGAGTAATAATCGTCTGGGCCGTACCGGCTTGCTGGGCTTGAGCAATATTTTGCAAAAGACGAACGGTCTGGGTGGCGGGTGGGGTTTTCGCGGCTGGGTCCGGAAATAGGTTATCCGGGACAATCATGACCAGTGCCCGGTCGCCTTTCTTCAAAGCGGCCCGTTCGGAGCTTTCCGTTCCCTGATGAATTTTTAAGGCGTCGATCTTCTTGAGTGAGTTGATGAACTGAGTGGTCGAGGCAGTGGGATGGGATGTGACCACGCCGAGATCGATCGTCGGCACCTTATCAAAGCCGATGAGGCCGAAGATACCGACGAAAATGAACGGCATAATCAGCGTGAAGAACAACGCTTGCCGGTTGCGGACAAACATCTTAATGGCGGACTTCGTTAGGGTCGGAACAGTGCGCATATTATTCGCGGAGGCTACGGCCAGTCAGTTTCAAGAACACGTCTTCGAGCGTGGCCTGGTGCATCTGCATGTTCTGGATGGCCACACCTTTCGACTGAACATAGGAAAACAATGACGGCAAGGTGGTAGCCGGGACTTTCGTCCGAAGCATAATCGTGTGATCTTCAACCTTCGCTTCGTCAACGCCGGCCAGCTTTTGAAGTTCAGCCGCATCCACCGGACGGTCAATGTGAAACTCGATGGTCGCACCAGCATCGGCCATGCCGATCAACCCGACAGGCGTATCAAGGGCAATGATCTTGGCGTGGTCCATAATAGCAATCCGGTCACACAGCACTTCCGCTTCTTCCATGTAGTGCGTGGTCAAAATAACCGTGACGCCGCGGCTCTTGATCTGCGTCACGAGGTCCCACAAATTCCGTCGAGCTTGGGGATCAAGACCGGTCGTCGGTTCATCAAGAAAAACGACTTTCGGTTTATTGACGAGCGCCACGGCGATCGATAAACGTTGTTTTTGACCGCCAGACAATTCCTTGACTTGGCTCTTGGCCTTCTCTTCAAGCTGGACTTCACGGAGGAGCTCCATCGCGTCAACTTTTTGGCCATAGAGCGCGCCGAAGGTCTCAACCAACTCCTTCAAATTGAGCCCGTCGAAGAACGATGACGCCTGAAGCTGAACTCCAATGATCGCTTTGACGTCGCGCGGATGTGTCGCTACGTCTTTCTTGTCGAGGACAACCTGTCCAGAAGTAATGCCCTTCAAACCTTCCATCATTTCCAAGGTCGTCGTTTTCCCGGCGCCGTTCGGACCGAGGATGCCGAACGTCTCCCCTTCGTTGACAGTAAAGGAGATGCCATCAACAGCCGTAAAATCGCCGTAGCGCTTGGTTAGGTTGGAAACAGTAATTAAATCAGCCATCAGGTGTAGAGTGTACTAGAAACGTCGGAACGATTCAAGTCTTGGTCGGCGGGGGTAATGGCGGTTTGACCATCGTCGGTAACGGAACCTGTTGACGTCCATTCTTGAGTACCACTGCCCACCAGATGAGCTGGCTGATAGTGTTCTGGGCCTGGACGACGAGCATTGGGTTAACCGGTTGGCCATCCGGCCCAAAAGCTCGGCCCGCACCTGGAATGACAACGCTTTCGCGAATGGGCACCATTTGGAGCTCAACGACAACCTGTCGCAGCTGTTCCACGGATCGCGAGCCGCCGGCTTGGCCGCCGTAACTCATAAAGGCGATTGGCTTGTTATTCCAACCGGCGTAGACATAGTCGAGCGCGTCCTTTAAGGAAGCCGGGTACCCATGGTTGTACTCCGGCGTGATGACCAGAAAGCCATCAAACGAATTCACCGTTTCGACCCATCGACGAGGCAATTCGTCCGGATAATCACGTTCAATCTGCTTTGGGTTTTTGGCATATGCGTAATGCGGTAACGGCCAGTCTTTCAAATCAACACCCGCAACGATGAGGTCAGTTCTGGCCGTAGCCAAGCTGATGGCCCAATCGGCTACCCGCTGGCCAGCTCGTCCTTCGCGAACGCTGGCGGTAATGATGGCAATCCGGGGTACATCCATAGTTAGCTATGACGTCTCCCCGGTCCGCACATCACTTGCTTTCCTTCCTCCCAAATCGCGCTGAGGAGTTTTTGCAGCAAGGAATTCAAATGTTGGCGATCGGTCGGTGACAAGACTGAATATAGGCCTTCAAATTTTTCGGTTAGGAGTTGATGAGCTTTCAGTGCTTGCTTTTCTCCGGCCGGGGTAATCATGATCAGGTGCTCCCGGCGATTGGACGGGTTCGTTTGGCGGACAATGAATTTCCGCTTGACCAGCAGGTCAATCGTCCGACTGACCGCAGCCTCGGATAAGCCATGAAACTGCGCCATGGTCTTTTGTGATAGCGCCCGTCGGTGCTTGAGGACCATCAATAATCGGTACTGACCAAACGTTAAGTCCGGCCCATCAGCCAGAGTCTGGTCGGCAATCCGATCGAGCAGAAAACTTAATTTTCGAAGTTTGACGGACAGATCGCGGGTGGGGTGATGTGGGTGTGACATAGAGTTATCCACAGTCTACATGACAATAGTTTACATGTCAAGTATTAACCATTGCGACCCGTACCCCGTCGAGAGAGGCTTATCGGCTGAGTCGCCATCCGGCCCGGCTCATCCCCTCGCGCAAGGCATGGTACCAGTCGAGATATCCGGGATCAGTTGGATGGAAGTAATCGCCGGCGTAGAAATACGACGGGCGTGATCGCCAGGCGTCATCATGCCGCTCAAAGAAAACGTCAACGTACGCGGCTCGGTGTCGCTTGGCGGCGGCTATTGCCCCCGTCCGAAAGGTTCGTGATCGTGGCGTCAAGATCACAGCGGCCAGGCGCGGGAAAATCGGCGCATTACCCATGTTACCCTCGGGCATGACCAGCACCTGGTCGCTGAGTTCACGAGCGAGCACGAGCGCTTGATCGAAGTGTTTGAGGCTGGTGGAAAGACCGGCCAAATGGACAACATCATTAGCGCCGATGATCATCACGACCAGCGAGAACCGTTGACCGTGGACAGATTCTAATTGTTGAACGAGGCCATCGGTCTCCGCGCCCGAGACTCCGACGTTGGTAACGCTGGCCGACGGGAAATCGCGACCGAACAATCCGGCGATTGACGACTCTGGTCGATGAGCGCCAACGCCGAAGACAACCGAATCGCCGGCCAGGAGAATTTTGGTCGATGATGACCCGACCTGTTCAAATTTTGTCGTGGCTCGCCGGATCCGCTGGCCGGCTTGGACATGCCAGAGGAACATCGTCAGGCTGATCGCCGCCCAGAGGCCAAGGACAATGAGAACGGCTGGGCCAATCACTCGTTTCAAGAAGGTCACTGCAGATACTGCTGGATGTTGAGCGTCTTGAGGTACTGGGGAACGACAAAGGCTAGGCCAATCAGCGGCAGAATGAAAAGAATCACGCCGATGATCGTTGTCCACAGGAAAATCTTGCGGGTCTGTTCAACCGACCGCCAAATCCGGTCGACTTGGTTTTCCAGCTTGGTCAAACGATCGAGGAGCTCTGTATCCATGTGTTCATGGTACTCCTTCACTAGACTGAGGACAAGAAAAAAACCGCGCTGGGCGCGGTTATGGAGTTGAGCGGCGGTATCGAAGCGCGGCGGAATAAATATCGGCAGCGGACGACCAGTGCTGGACCTCGCCCGCCGGAAATGGCAGGCACCCCTCCTCGGTCAGACGTTTGGCAATGCGCCAACGATCGCTCATCGGAATATTGACATTGACCAGGTTGACCATGTGGTTGGGCCGGTGGCTCCACCATTCGGCCAACGACGACCGGACGGCCTGGTGAATCCAGGGCACGGAGGTCGTTTCGGTCATGGCCAACCGTGCGGAGATCATGATGTCCCCAAGTTCTTGCCATTGGCCAACGGTCTCGACCGGAATGTCTTGGCAGCGGGTTCGTCGCTGAACAATGTTCGATAGAGTGTAGCGCTCAGCGTCATCGACGCCGATCTGCGTCAGCTTGGCGTTGATCGGTGTAACGCTGGCCAGGACTGATGTCACGATTTGCCAGAGCTGCCGATCGACGGTAACGGAATCAGTATGGTTGATCCTTGAGGAATTCATGGCTCCTCCCTGAAAGGTACACAAACGAAGGTCAACGTCGCCGTGACCCTAGCAATCACCGGCTACACTGTCAATCGAAACGGCGGTTGTGTTTAGTGTTTGACGAACCACCACGCCACGCCATGGTGAGCAGCGCAGGCGGTTGTCGCCGCCAGGGTGTAGACGTAATGACCATCAGCGCAGACAGCCGTAGCGCCTGTGGGTGCGACTCCCCGACGGGAGGTACCGACGCTCATGACATTGTAGACCGGCTTGTAGCTCAAGACCCCTTTTGGCGTCCCCCGCGACAAGGTCACGTACCGATAGCGGTAGACGTAGTGACAACGATGGGTGACCGAGCTGCAGACCCGGGCAAGGTATTTGACGCGATAGGTCGTCGCTTGCGCAGTCCGCGGGACAAGCATGGCGAGTAGCGCCATAACCCCAAGACCAGTAGCAATGTGTCGCACAATGAGACGGCGCATAGACAGGTTATGAGTATAGCCATCTGTCTGAACCTGGCAAGCCAAGCTATCCCCAGGAAATGAGATTTCCTCTTATTTTGGCCGAGAAAATGACTTTTTATTCCACAGCCAAAATCCACCGAACGCTCCGACGGCCGCGGCCAGGACGACACTCAAGATATACCCGAATCGCGTGCCATCTTGGACCGCGATGAAGAGAGCAAAAGCTACGGCCGGCGTCAGTAGCCACCACAGCCAAGCTTTTGTCCCCCGCCAGAGCCAGTGGAGAATGATGCTCCATATGAGATAGACCGCAAAGACGTACACGATGGCTCCAAACTTCTGACCAACCCCAAAAATATCCGAGAACAGAACATTAAAGACGGTAAAGAAAGCTGTTAGGAAGCTCACAACGCCGGCGACAATATGGCCAGTCCAGAGCGGAAGTTTTTTCATGAATCAAATGGGTCCAGATTCCCACTCAACCATAGATTTCATCGACGATTCTAAGTCTTTTGCTGGCTGCGGGTTGATCGCCGGGTCAAATTTTAAGGTAAACAGCGAAACAACGCTGTGGCCGTGAAGGTTAGCGTAGACTTCGTATCCATCAGCTACCTGATGGATCGGCACAAGATGGATTAATTTTACTTTATATGCCGAGGTCATTGATTGCTGCTCTGCCCCTGGGTACTTCTCATTCAACCACGCTGATAAGGTTCCGGTCGTTAACCCTGCCGGCGAGCTAACTTGGATGGAGTACACCGTTGACGTAGCGGAGTCAGATTTCGTGAAGAAATCTTCCTCCTGGAGTCCATTCGATTGATACCCCAAAGTTGGTGCGTACTGAAAAGAAAAACCGCTGACCCCAAACAACGTTTCGCCAAAAACATGGCTGTCAAAAACCGGCCAATTCCAAGTCGCATCTGTTTGGCAACAGTAGGAAATGTTTGAAACTCTGGATGTTTTCAACTTTTGTTTGGGTATGGTTAACAACGTTAACGCGGCTACCGCAGTAAACACCCCAGTTAAAAGTACAATGTTCCTATTCTTCATCACCTTAGGCAATTAAATATCCAAATTCTTGACGTTCTTGGTCCTTCGACTTCACTCAGGAGGAAAAATGCTAGATATCCAGGTTTTTGACATTTTTCGCTTGGGTATGGATGAACCTCTTGCGCGGCGCGACTTCCGAACCCATCAAGATGTCGAAAATTTCATCAGCTTTTTCGGCATCGTCAATCGTTACTTGACGCATCACCCGTTTGGCCGGATCCATCGTCGTGTCCCACAATTGATCTGGGTTCATTTCGCCCAAACCTTTGTAGCGCTGAATGGAGACACCAGGAATTCCCGATTGGACAGTTTCAACACCAGCATCATGAACCTCCTCGACTCCTTCACCTTCGAGGCTCCCGTCAAGTTTCACGGTCACGTCTTTCGCGCCTCGGGCGAGCTTTGTTTTGGCGGCCGATTTGGCGGGTTTGTCCGCTGCTAACTTCTCAAATTCTTTCTTGGTCTTTTCTAACTCAACATCATTATAGACGTAGCGAATATCCTTGCCTTTTTGCGCTCGGTAGAGCGGCGGCTGGGCAATGTAGAGGTGGCCGCCGCTGATGAGCTGCGGGAAATAGCGATAGAACAAGGTCAGTAACAAGGTCCGGATGTGGGCGCCGTCAACATCAGCATCGGTCATGAGGATAACGCGATGATATCGTAAGCCGGTCAGATCAAACTGCTCACCAACACCCGTGCCGAGCGCGATAATCAACGACTTGATTTCATTATTTGCTAGCATCTTGTCTAAGCGCGCTTTTTCAACATTCAAAATTTTTCCGCGAAGCGGTAGAATAGCTTGGAATTCACGGTTGCGGCCTTGTTTTGCGCTGCCGCCGGCTGAGTCACCCTCAACGAGATAAAGTTCGGATTGTTGCGGATCACGCGAAGAACAGTCAGCCAATTTCCCTGGCAAAGCAAAGCCTTCGAGCGCGCCCTTGCGCAAGACCGAATCACGGGCGGCGCGGGCGGCCACGCGAGCGCGGGCCGCCAGAATAGCCTTACCGACAATGCCTTCGGCATCGCGCGGGTGTTCTTCCAGGAATGTCGCGAAAGCGTCGCTGACAATCGACTCGACCGCCGGCTTGACGTCGGCGTTCCCAAGCTTGGCTTTTGTCTGACCTTCGAACTGCGGCTCCGGCAA
The DNA here is from genome assembly GCA_964518425.1 of uncultured Gammaproteobacteria bacterium. Lineage (GTDB taxonomy): Bacteria > Patescibacteriota > Patescibacteriia > SBBC01 > CAIJZX01 > CAYLHT01. Next base: position 739 of record CAZFGG010000020.1, on the reverse strand, counting down.
ACGGACGCTGACGATTCCGGTCAGCCCTTCACGGATATCCTCACCCGTTAAGTTTTCATCTTTTTCCTTCAAGTACCCTTGTTTGCGGGCGTAATTATTAATACCCCGCGTTAAGGCCGTTCGAAAACCCACCAGGTGCATACCGCCTTCCGTGGTGAAAATATTATTGGCAAAGGAGAAAACCGTTTCTTTGAAATCATCAGTATACTGAAGAGCAGCTTCAACCGTGATTTTTCCAGTTTCTTTTTCAACGTAGAAAACATTTTCATGCTTGGGTTCTTTGGTGTGGTTCAGGTGACGCACGTACGACGCGACACCACCTTCAAAGTAGAAGGCATAGGCACTGGCTGGTTTTGACCGTTCATCGCGGACAACAATCGTTACCCCTTTAGTCAGGTAGGCTTGCTGGCGGAGGTGATCAAGGATGTAGTCGCGATTGAAATCAAGGACGGAGAAAATTTCAGCGTCTGGTTCAAAGGTAATCGTCGTCCCTGTCCCACGGGCCGCGCCAACCGCTTTGACTTTACCCTGTGGCTTGCCGCGCTTGTATTCCTGTTCCCAGAGTTTTCCTTCGCGCTTTACTTCGGCCTTGAGATAGGTCGACAGAGCATTGACCACCGACACCCCTACGCCATGTAAGCCGCCGGAAACTTTGTATCCACCATCACCGAATTTTCCGCCGGCATGGAGAATCGTCAGAACTGTTTCCAGGGTTGATTTCTTTGTTTGGCGATTTATT
>CAZFGG010000019.1:0-13006 GCA_964518425.1 uncultured Gammaproteobacteria bacterium | reverse complement strand
CCCGCTGATAGAGATAGAGTGTTGGCTTTCGAAGGGCAATGGCATGGGCCAAGAGAAAACCAACTTCTGGATCACTGACTGTTCCCTCGATAATGAAGGCGTCCATCCGTTCCAAGAGCGGTGTATTCGACTGCTTCGCTTCGACTAAGAGCTCGGCCGAGACTTGAATTTCTTCTTCTTCGGTATTGGTTGAAACGTACAGATCAGTTTGATCTAAGGCCGCCTTGACCTGGCTATAGGTCTGACGAAGGTCAGCTTTGGTCGTGGCTGGACCGTAAAAGTAGACGTGCATTAGGTCGTCAGGAGTTTACGAAGTTTGCGCTTGTCCGTTGTTTGACCTAAGGCCCACATCACGCGCAGTAAAGCCACTGAGCGATTGGAGCCAGTCATGGCAATGACGTTGGCGGGAACGTTGAGCTTGGTGGCCGGGCCAAAGACAATGATCGGGTAGCTTGGCGGTAATTGTGGAACGATGTGGCTGACCGCTGAACCAACGACCGCGCTGCCGTCAGGCGACGACAGGAACAAGGCGTGCTGGGTTTTGGCTTGCTGGATGACGCCCGCCAGGTCAATGCCCGGCAGGTACTCGGCCACGGTCACCTGGCGATCAAAACTCGTTTGGATTTTGAAGCCACGAGCGTTGCGATGGATTTGTTCTCCAAAGAATCGAATACCAAAGTCAATTTTACCTAAAGTAAACCCCTGCAACCCAGTGATCGGCCCAGCCAGCGTTGATCCGCGATAGATGTGGCTCCCATAGACGACCACCACTTCAGCCGCATCTGACACGGCGACTTGGACGGCGTTAATGAAGGTCGCTTTGGCACCATATTCGCCCGTTTCCGGGGTCTTTAATTTTCGTAAGCCCGCATTCCGTTCCGCCGGCGACAACAGGGGCGATCCACACAAGACCACGGGTTTCTCAAGCTTGGGGAGCATTAATGATAAGACGGTCGCAGCGGCGGGAACCGTCTCGAGCTGATGAATCAGGACAAAGCCATCAAAGCGCTGGTAGTGTTCTTCAATCGCCTCAGCCGCAGCCGTCCACTCGGTCAGTCCAATGGGTGTCAGACCGGAGGCTACAAAAACCCCGTCCGTGTCGGCAATGATGTCGGTTTCTGACATCTGTTTCAGCCACGGTCCGACATCCTTAACCTTTGTGACCGTCTCGCCTGCTCGCCCATGTTCATCGATGGTTGCACCACCGAGAAAGAACAGGCCAATAGTTTTTCGTTCAAGTTTAGGCATAGCGCCGTCTCAATATATATCGACGGCGCTAAATGTATAACATATTCCTCTCGGCTTGGCAAGACCAGCGAGGTTGACAAACGCTGCCAAAAGCGTATACTCTTCCCATTGTCCAGGCCGATCGAAAGGAGGATAGACGGCTAGAACAATTGTGTTCTCTTTTTTCCCGACCGCCATCGCGGTCCCCCTGAGCAACGCCTACCAAAGGACTGGGTCATGGAAGAAAGCAATGTTTATCAGGACGATGATGACGTTGTCGAAGAGTTGTTCCTCGGCAGCGACCGTCCGCGTCGCACGTCGGCCATGCTGTTGGCCGGAGATGACCGCGCATCACGTTTCAAGATGCCGCTGGACGTCAGTCCGACGGGTGTCGCGGGCCTGCGCTCGACCCTGACTGAAAGCAGCATCGGTCGCCCCCTCCGCTTCGGACGCGGCAAGTAATCTCTCACCTCCCCACGGCCACGCCGCGGGGAGTTTTTTTATCCTACGAATTTCCCAAGGTCATGACCACCTCAGCTGGCGCTAGGTCTGGCTTTTGCCGCTGCGCGGAGTAGAGCTTGGCATACTCCCCCGCTTGGGCCATCAAGTCGTCATGACGACCTCGTTCGACAATCTGTCCTTGCGATAGGACGAGAATCTCATCGGCATTCTGAATGGTCGACAAGCGGTGTGCAATGGTCAAACTGGCCGCACCAGCCGCCACATGGTCAATCGCTAGTTGGACTTGTCGCTCGGAGCGCGTATCAAGTGACGACGTAGCTTCGTCAAAAATGTAAAGCGCGGGCTGCTTAATAACGGCTCGGGCAATGGCCACGCGCTGACGCTCCCCGCCGGACAGCTTAATCCCCCGCTCGCCGACAATCGTTTCGTATTTTCCTGGCAAAGTCATAATGAAATCATGAGCGTTGGCCAGCTTGGCAGCCACAACCACATCTTCTTGGCTAGCGGAGAAACTTCCGTAGCGGATATTATTGCCGATCGTATCGTTAAGGAGAATATTATCTTGAAAGACAACACCGATCCGGCCACGCAGAGCTAAGAGATCCCACTGACGAATATCGTGTCCATCAACCATGACCTTCCCTGCGGTCACGTCGTAGTAGCGCAAGAGCAGTTTGGTAATCGTTGATTTCCCGCCACCAGAACCGCCGACAATGGCTACTTTCTTACCGGGCTCTAAACGAAAAGAAATATCCTGCAGCAGTGCCCGATCAGGGGTGTACTGAAAAGCGACATGCTCAACGTCAACGGTCAGGTGAGGAGAGGTTGTGGTGAACGGCTTGGCCGGTTCCGGAACCGTGGCCGTTTCTTGTAAAATCGTCTGCAGCCGATCGGTCGAAGCGATGCCGTCTTGGTAGGACGTATAGACATCTGACAAATCATAGAGCGGCTGGAAGATGTTGACTGCGTAGAACGTGAAGAAAACAACATCCCCAGGGGAAATAATATGGCGGAAGGCTAAGTAGGTCCCATAGCCAACAATCGCCGTCCGAAAAGCGTTAATCAATGTTCCTTGAACGAAGCCTAGGGTTCGCCAGTACCGGCTTTGGGTCATGAGAATGCGATTCGCTAGCCAGTTATCGTCATTCGCTAACTTCTGCTCATAGCTTTCGGTCCCAAAGGCTTTGACCACGGCGATATGATCGAGCGCCTGGATAGCCGAACCGTGGAGTTTTTCCTGCTGCTTATTGATCTGGAGGGACAGCTGTTTAATCTTTCGGCCAATCAGCCAGGTTGTGCCGGCCAGAATCGGGATCGACACGCCGATCAGCAGTCCCATCCGCCATTGTTTGAATAAGGAAAAGCCCACCACGAAGAGGATCGTCAGTGAATTTTGGATGATCTTGTTGCTCATGGTCTTGACCAGGGTGGTAATGTCTTCCCGGGCTTTAGTCAGTTTCCGCATGACCTCGCCGGTCTTCTTCGTTTCGTGGTAACCCATCGACAAGCCCAAGACGTGGGCGAAGGAATGACCGAAGACACGAATACCAGTCCGGTCGGAAATGAGGGTCGTGAAGTAATCTTGGAAATTCTTAGCGACGCGAGAGACAAGGGCCACGCCTACCCACAGGAAGAGTAGGCGTAACAGGCCATGCACAAAGATCGCCTGGTTGGGGAACCGGGCCACATCACCAACGTGCGTTAAGTATCGATCAATAACGACCTTGAACAAATACGGCTCAACCAGCGAGAATCCATTGTTGACGAGGAGTAACACGACAATCACCCCCACCATTCGGCGGTCGGGTCGAAGGAAACGCCAAATGAAGGCCAGCGGCCGAGGAGCTGATGTCGATATGTTGTTCTTAGGTGGTACCACGTCGAGCCGCCGCAATGCCTTGTTGAGCTAAGCGAGCAAGCCAGACAGTATAGACGACCGTCAGGACCAGGAGCAACCCAACCAGTCCGGCAATCGCCCAGCCATTCACGGCGGTAGTTGTCGTCGCGCTATCGCTGATGATGGCCAAGGCAATGTAGGCAAAGATGAGATTCATGATGACAGTCAACATGACGATCAAATGGCGGAGCAGGAAGGTGATCCGCGACCGCCACGGTTCGGGGAAGAGGCCGAGGGCTAAACTGCTGGGAATACTTGAGTACTGTGGGTAACGGTAAATCCAAACCATCAAGGCCGTGATGGCCGACTGGACGAGGGCTGGCAGGAAGACCGTGAACCAACTCTTTGCGGCATAGGCATCCGCTTGCCCAGTAATGCCAAAATGCGTCGGCAAGCGATTCGGTAAGCTGCTGTAGACGTAGGCTAGTGAAGCCCAGGTAAAAATGTTGACTGCTACCGCCAATATCCAGAAAACGCGGTCGGGAACGCGAAAACGTTCATGGTCCATGGCGACAGCATATCAAGTCTTCGGCTTTTTTTCAAGTTATCGGCTTGTCATGAATCGTCAGGCCACGTATGCTACCGACGCTATGATTCGTCTTTCCTGGTGGCACCAGCCACAGTCGTGGGTCGTGATGGGAATGATTATTTTCGCGATCGTGTTCAGCGTCTTTAACGTCTTCCGTCACCGTAATCTCCAGACGTCACAGTTCGACTTGGGCAATATGGACCAGGTCATGTGGAACACGGTCCACGGAAATTTTTTTCAATTGACCAGCCCGACCGAGGCGGTCCACCAGCTTCGAACGGCTATCCACGCTGATTACTTGTTGCTGGCCTACGTGCCCTTCTACGCTGTCTGGCCGGATCCGCAAATCATGATGATCGTCCAGGCGTTGGCCGTCGCCAGCGGGGCGTTACCGCTCTTCTGGTTCGCCCGGAAGCGCTTACCTGAGCACCTGGCCGCCTGGCTAGCCTTGAGTTATCTCATCTATCCAAGCCTACTGTGGTCAGTCATCTTTGATGTTCATGCGGTCATCCTAGCCACGCCCCTTCTGCTGTGGGCTGTTTGGGCGATGGTTGAGCGACGCTGGTGGATCTACGCCGGCTGTTTAGCCGCCGCGATCTTATCGAAGGAAGAAGTTGGGATCACCGTCGCCTTACTCGGTCTGTATACTGCCTGGACCGCCCGACCGCGATGGATTGGGATCACCACTGCAGTGGTTGGTCTGTCATGGACCACGCTCATGTTAGAAGTTGCGATCCCCCATGCTCGCCAGATTCCCGGCCACTTCGCGCTCTTTTACTACTCCGACTATGGCGCGTCGATTGGGCAGATTGTGAAAAACGTGCTCACCCATCCCTGGGAAATTATTCAAAAAGCTTTCGCTTTCCGCGGTCTCGACTACTTGGCTGCTTTGCTCGGTCCGCTCGGTGGAGTGTCGTTGGTCGGCCTACCCTTTCTCCTGATCGGCGTGCCTGAGTTAACGGTCAATCTCCTGAGCAACAATAACAACCTGCAAACAATTTTCTATCAGTATACCGCCGTTCTCACGCCGATTATTTTCTTGGCGGCTGTCATCGGCCTATCCCGGTTACGCCACTGGCTCCAGCCCCGGCCAGGGTGGTGGAAAACCGTTATCGGCTGGATGATCTTGACCCAGGTATTCAGTCTCTACTGGTGGGCGCCGGTGGTCGGCGGACGCTACACGAAAGACGCCCTGGCGCCATATAAACCTTCATCCTACCGGCAGAGTATCAACGTTATCAAAACCCTGGTCAAACCCGATGACAAAGTCGCGGTCACGAACAACCTGGCGCCACAGTTCACGCAGCGAGCCTATGCCTGGGCATTCCCGGAACACCTCGAACGAGCTGACGCGGCGATTGTCTTGCCAACTGGTCCCTTTGACGTCGTCACGATTGACGAGCTGAAGAAAAAAGTAGCCGATCTCCAGCTCGACCCAGCCTGGCAGCTCGTCTATCACGATCGAGATTTATATTACTTCCATCGGACACAGCCCAGCGACGCGCAGTCGAACTGAAGTTCGTCCAGCCAGACTACTTTTTCGGTGTTGGAACTTTCTTCCCTTCGCGGCGAGCTTGGGATAAGGCGATGGCGAGAGCCTGTCGTTGAGTCGTGACCGAAGTTTTCCCGCGACCACTATGAAGTTGGCCAGCCTTGTACTCGTGGAGAACACGGCCAACTTTCCGCTGCGTTGCTCAACTGTATTTCCTGGGCATAGATAGGAGTGATCAGGGGATGTGTGGTGATGCACGACCGGCGGCCGGAAAATAGTTCGGCGACCTGGTCGTGCATATACAGATGACGAACCGGTCCCTCTTTTCTGTCATGATTCCAGCGGGAGGACCGGCGGTCACAAATTGAGGAGCTGTCGCACGCGCTCGACGACCTCGGTTGGCGTCAATTGTGTTTTTACGAAATAGTCGATCGCTCCGAGCTGCCGGCCAGTACTGGCCTCGCCAGGTTGACCGAGATTTGTCAAGAAGAAAACCGGGATGGCCCGAGTTCGTTTATCAGCCTTGAGCGCTCGAACCGCGTCGAATCCGTTCATGTCCGGCATGACGACATCCATGGAAATAATATCAGGCTTCTCGTCGAGAACCGTCTGCACTGGGTCGTCACCAGGCGATTGGTAATAGGCTGTTTCAAGTCCCAGTTGGCGATATTTTCCAATATAGGCTTTGGCCAGAAAGGGGTCGTCGTCAAAGATAAGGATTTTCGGCATAGCTTGAGTATAGCAAAAAAATATCAATCACCGATCTACAGACCGCTTGACAAAAACCAAAAACCTGCTAGGATCGGCTCATTCGTTTGACCTTTCCGAACCTCAGCCTTAGGAGGAAGAGTGAAAATTCTCCGGCTTGACCATGTGAGTATCCACGTCAAGAATGTGCCCCAAGCGGTCGCTTGGTACAACCGTGTCCTCGGCCTCCGTCATCTCCATGCCGACATTTGGGGACACCACCCGGCTTTCATGGCCGCCACGAATGGAACTGGTCTGGCGTTGTACGCGAGCGGCGGTGTTCAACCGCACATCGCCTTAGGCACAGACCGGGCTGGGTTTCTCGAAGCCCAGAAGATCCTTTCGGACGCGGAGATCGCCTTCGAACTCGATCATCAGCCGATCAGCGACTCAATCTACCTGGTCGATCCGTTCGGTCAACGGCTGGAAATCACCGTCGATAAATAAGACCCGCCACCTTCACCCTGCGGCCGACCTCTACGTCGAGCCGCTTTTTTTACCGATGATATCTATTGTTTGGACAGGTACTGACGCCGTTTGGCCGGCGGAAATTTTTCGATCGCATAGCGGAGCATAGTCCGGGGCATACCCGAAGCATGCACCTTGAGGAAATGTTCTTCACGGCGGCGATCACGATCGCCGACCTCGCGAAGCATCCACCCCATCGCTTTCTGAACCAGATCATGGTTATCTCGCAATACTATTTTTGCTATCCGCAGAGTGTCGTCATATTGACCGTGACGGATGAACGTTTGCGTCGCGATAATCGCTATCCGACGTTCCCAGAGATGTTTTGATCTGGCCAGCCGATACAAAACCGCTCGAGGATGATCGAGAAGGTAAGCGCCAAGAATGTGCGGGGCCGATGAGTCGACGATATCCCAATTATTAACGAACTGAGTTGATTGTAGATAGGCCCGGACGATCTGGCCCTGGTCAGCGGGTGAGCCGCGTCGGAACTGATCAGCCAGAATAAAAACAGCCGTTAATCGGTGTTCGTGATACGGCGACCGAAGGAGTTTCCGGACGTCACCCAGCGGCAAATCGCGGTACTTCTTTCCAACCAGCCGTTGTTCGGGAACAGTGACACCAAGGAAAATATCGCCGTGACCGTACTGCCCCGGTTCTGTCTTAAAAAACCAGGCTGAGGATTTTGCCTTCGATCGGGAGGACAAACGCTTGAGATCATGCTTGAGAGCCAAGAGAGACATGTCCGGGCCATCAAGACTTTAGGCAGACTGATTTACCACTGTATCTCGGGCTGGCCGAACTCAAGATAGCCGCGATCCGGAGCCGACCCGGAGAAAGTATCGTTAATACCCGGTAACCGGACGGCCGCGTTTACATTCGGACTTCCGGACACTAAACTAAATTTTCCGTTGGCCGGATCGAGGAGCTGTGGCTCAACTTGAGCTCCATGACACTCAGCTTGTTGAGCCGAGCAGAGAGCTGACAGAGTCAAGTAACTCGTGTTATTCCAGACAAACGGAACGCTGGCCGTTGAATAGACATCATCGTCGTCCATGTTGATACCGGGCATGGCAATCGTCCAGCGGATGGCCAGGTCGGCCGTTCGAAAAATATTATTTCGGAACGTAAATTTGTCGGTATCGACCGTGACTTGCTGCGTTCCGACAGCGCCAGGAACATTGCTCCAGATCGTGTTGTGGTAAAAGAAACCGACACCGTTGACGCCTCCGCCAATCTTGAAGGCCCGACCACTAAACTGGGTAAACCGATTGTTCAACGCCCAGATCGGCCCAATATCGACTGGCGCGATGCTCAAGCTACTCAGTACGTCATCGACCGCATTTCCCCAGATTCGCATGTTCTTGGCGGCACCGTCAGCCTCTAATCCATCGTCGCTTAAATGACGAATAACGTTTCGATAGACATCAGTTTCTTCAGAGTCACCCGTGAAAATGCCGTCGTGGTATTGCTCAATCCGGTTATCGCGAATAATGTTTCCCCGGCCTTCCCAGGCCACAATCGCTCCCGACTCCATGGCCGTGCCTTTGACCGCCGCATACCCCCAGTCAGCCAACGGCGCGTCAGCAAAGGTACTGGATTCAATACGGTTACCCTCTGGAATTGGTCCGTCGGCATTATCGATCATCACTCCAGTTTTCGCTTGAGCTGAGATGCCCCGAATAACCGTGTTGGCAGAACTACGAACATAAACGCCAACTGGATAATAGTTCATCGTCAAACCTTCAATCCAGATATAGCTTCGCGAAGCCAGGCGAGCCGCGGTGTCTCCTGTCCGGATATGCCAGGTGTGACTGCCCGGAGCCGTAGCCGAGCGAACGGTTAATGTTCGCGTACTCGGATCGAAGAACCATCCTTCAGCAATTGAACTGTTGCCATGGCCGGTGCCGGTCTGTACGCCCGCCAGGGAGTCGTAGGTGTAATAGTGTTGGTTATCTCGCCAAATCGGATCATTCTGAAGGTTCGATACCGCATAGACGCTGAGCGGAACAGTGGTACTGTAGACCGACAGGTGAGAACCGTCTGGCGTCCAGGTAAAGCCACTTTGTTCGATCGTGGCGTCACTACCATCAAGTACGGCGCCAGTTTGACCAACGAGCTTGATAAAGGCGCCGGCCATCCCCGACCGCGGGAAAGTCAGATTTTCATGATAGGTTCCAGCTTGGACGAGAACTTCATCACCAGCTTGGGCGACGTTCAGGGCCGCTTGAATCGTTGTGTATGGCAAACTGACACTACCATTTCCGCCCGGGGCGGCGGACGCTGAAACATTCAGGATATTCGTCACCGTATTGGCCGGTAGATCATCGTGCGTCGTCGCTGCGCACTGGTTAACGAAGAGTGCGTCACCAGCTTGGTTACGGCTCGTCACTTCAACATCATAGGCGGTCGCCGGGAGCAGCCAGAAGATGCTACCGACAATCTCTCCGGTGTTGATCACAACCGCATCCTGTCCCGTTGTCCAGGACAATGTTCCAGTCTGGCGATAGCGAATACTGGCATGGTCAGCGCCAACGACGGGCGACGAGATCGTGATGCCCATGGCGTTGACCGTGGGATACAGGGAAACCGAACCACAGACCGGCGTCAATGATGGCGTCAGGATATCAGAAGTTAAATTGCTGACCGCGGCCGGCGGCGTCGTATCAACTGAGCTCGCGGACACCGTGCTCTCGGCCAGCGATTCCTGAAGATCAGTCTGACCGGAAACCTTCAGGCCAAAAAACAGCAGTGCTCCCACCAGCACCACAACCCCAAGTGAACGTCCGTGGGCTGAATGTTTTTTGTGTCCCCGAGGCTGGTGTTTCACGCCGGAAGTATAGCTGTTTTTTGCTTGGTCGGCCAGGCGGAATCAGTAGCGCCAGCAGCTCGTCAGGTGATCATTGACCACCCCGGTGGCCTGTAGGTGAGCGTACATGACCGTCGGCCCAAGGAACTGGAATCCCCGATCTTTCATATCGGTCGCAATTTTCTCGGCTAATGGCGTAACTGCTGGTAAATGTTTAACCTTCGTCCAGCGATTACGAATTGGGCGGTGCTGGACAAAATTCCAGAGGTAGTGCGAAAACGTTCCGAACTCTTTCCGGACGTCAATGAACCGTTTGGCATTATTGATCGCCGCAGTGATTTTCTGGCGGTTGCGGATAATTCCGGCGTCATGAAGTAATCGCTGGACATCACGACCAGTAAACTTCGCCACGCGATCATAGTCAAAGCCAGCGAAGGCTCGACGAAAATTCTCTCGCTTGTGCAATACCGTCCGCCAGGATAACCCGGCTTGGAATGACTCCAGAACGAGGAACTCAAACATGGTCCGGTCGCGATGAACCGGCACGCCCCACTCACGATCGTGGTAACGAATCATCAGTGGGTCGTCCGATGGCCAGGGGCAGCGAATCGGGGTTTTCTTCACAGTGACTAGTGCTTGATCTCCGCTTTCAACCTGGCATCAATCTCCTTCATCCGTGCCTTGACGACGGTTTTGATCACGCCAACCGGAACCTTCGTGCCAATCGGAAATTGCAATGTCCCTTTGGACGTCTTGTATTTCTTCAGAGTGTGATGTTTATCAACTTCGTGGCCCCAGGCAAAAATACTGACGTGATTGGTAAAACCAGCAAAGTAGACCAAGCGGCCTTTATAGCCAGGGGCTTTGTATTCGTAGAATGGGATGCCGTAACTGATTTTTTCCACGGCTGCCGGCGCCGTAGATCGAATAGCGGAGCGGAGCTGTTTCAACATTGGGCGCGCTTTGGGTGAGGCGGCAGCTATATACTGACTGACACTTATTCTTCTTGCCATACTCAGCCTTGATGAGATGCGTCTTCGAGGTCTTTAATTATAATCTTCTTCATCTTCAACATGGCCTGCATCACCTTCCCTGTTTTGTCCTGACCGATGAGCTGACCCATCTGAATCGGAATAATCTGCCAGGAGACACCGTATTTGTCTTTGAGCCACCCGCACATGCTTTCCTGTCCGCCATCAGCAATGAAGGTGTTCCAATATTTGTCTACTTCCTCCTGACCGTCACAATCAACGAAGAAGGAAAATGCTTCCGTCGGTTTGAATTGCGGGCCGCCGTTCAACGCGCGGACTTCTTGACCGTCAAGGGTAGCGTTGACACCCATGACGTTCCCATCCGGACCGTTCCAGACGTTGTTCACCTTGGAGTTAGGGAAAACCGAGGCGTAGAAGCGCAGCGCTTCTTCAGCCTGCGTATCGAACCACAGAAACGGGGTGATCTTGGGCATATGCTATTTTCCTTTCATTAAAGTTTTCTTAACGATGTTTCCTTTATGGTCATAGGTGGTCCATTGACCAACTTGTTGTCCAGCCTTGAAGGTGCCGGAACGCATTTTCGTTCCATCTTTCCGGAACCACTCCCAATAGCCAATCGGCAGTTTCCCCTTCATCTTACCTTTGGCCCAGATGGAGCCGTCGCGGTGATAGACAGTATGTTGCTGCACAATAGTTGAATATACTCTAACGACAAGACGCATTAAACTCGCTTCGGAATAGTCCAGTACAATCCGAGGATGATCAGCAAGGTCACCATGAACGCCGGCCAAAGAAAATCGATCACCTGATGGTAACGTGACGGGTTCATGACTGACGTGAACGCAAAGAAGGCGGCGGCCACGATCAGCGGCAGATAGGCTTTGCGCGACCGTCGGTACATCATGATGAAGACGACCACGCCGCTGACGAACGCTAATCCTAAAATTGGTACAAAGAAGATACTGATATCACCGGAGTTCGGGTGACGGGAACTGCTGATCCAGAGCGAGAAAGTGAACCAACCCATCACGGCCAGCAATGTACCAAGGAGTGCCAAACTCACCACCCATCGCTTCTGTACTGCTGGTGAGGAACTTTCGCTTGGCGGCGCCTCGGAGGCGGACTGTGGTTGTTCGGAAAATGTGTTCTTGATGTCCATACTTGATCACGGGGTTGGATTGACTAGCTTGCCCGGTCCATTCGGGTTATACCCGTTCTTGACCTCTTCGCCGTCGCTGAATCCATCTCCATCGGTATCGCGGAGATTCGGATTCGTGTGATAAGTCGTCGTTTCCTCGGCATCGGTCAGCCCATCTCCATCCGTGTCAACGCTCGACAGAGTAACCGTGCTCGACTGGGCAATGTTGCTGTTGTCAGAGGGATCCTGTTTTTCCAGAGAGTAGTCATTTTCTGTCATGGTGTTCTTTCCCTGCCGATAGAAACTCGCGAAGTATTGACACATGCCCTTGGTCTTACAATGCCCCATGGTGTACGTCAATCTGAGGCCGGTTGACGTTCGCTCGTACGGATAGACCGCCGACGTGAACGTATCGTAGATATAGTTCGTGGACACCGGACTGGAAATCTTTTTACTGTCGCAACCGGAGTGCGTCCGACAAATCTCGACGATACCGGCCTCTTTCGTTTGCAGGTCGGCCAATGACGACGGATAGGAACCGTACAGCTGGTGATAATCCGCTAGCAAGGAAATAAGGTAATTGATGTGGGAAAATTGTACGGACGTTTTGACCGTTTCAGTATCGGTCGAGAGCAGTTGGGCTTCCTGACGAACCGCCCCGGCCTCGCCCTTGTCGAGAGCTGCCGGATCGATCGATCCACCAGCGGTTTCAGTATTCGAAATAGCCTGATTGAGGAGGCGGTCGTTACTGAGGATATGGCCAACCCGGAAGTAGGCGTAGACGAAATACCCGCCGCCGAAGATGATAAGGCTGCCGACAATAGCCAAGATAATCATCAAGACTTTCCGCCTTGGAGTGGAGGGGTGGGGAAACAGGTTTGGTATGGTCGGAGGTAAGCCTTGGGTGGATCTATCCATAGAAGAAGTATACCGCGTTGGTAAGATTTATGCTGGGGATAGTTCGTTTTCATCGCCAAACAGTTGCTGTTGACTTTCAGCGTCAACGGGGTAGTATGGCGGAGCAATGGAAAATCAGAAGCCCCAGACATGGCTCGGATTGAGGACATTCCCGGCGCTCATCGGCGCGGCAGGGGTGGTAGCCATCGGGGCGTTCTTTTGGTGGCAATCCACGGCGAGATCGGCCAAGCACCTCGCGCCCCGGACGACAGCTGTTTCTTGTAACGCGGTCAGCACGATCAGTAACGCGGTCATTGATGAGGCCCACTCGAAAGCCACGAAAAATGT
>CAZFGG010000018.1:0-13991 GCA_964518425.1 uncultured Gammaproteobacteria bacterium | reverse complement strand
AGCGTCGAGCTCAGCGGCCGCTGTCTCACCAGGTGTTCAGCGATCCGCTCGGCTCGGCGTTCGTCGCCGTAGTCGCGGAAGATTCTGGTCAGGTCCGCTTCATCCCATGTATTGACGATCTCCGCCGCAGTAAGTGATTGGTGTGCAGGATCAAAGCGCATGTCCAACGGACCATCGAGTTGAAAAGAGAATCCACGCGTCGCATCGGTAATCGTCATGGATGATAGGCCAAGATCGAAGAGGATCGCGCTGACCGACGAGAATCCGTGCTCGCTGGCGACAGACACAAGCTGTCGGAAGTTCGTGTGAGCCGGGACAAACCGCTGCCCGAATCGTGACTGAAGTTCAGCCACCGTCACCGCCAGTGTTCGGTCGTCAGCATCGAGTCCGAGCAACCGGCCGTTCGGTGCAATCGCCTCGAGCATGCCAGCGGCATGTCCGCCGCCGCCGAGCGTGGCATCAATGACGTTGTCGTTGGGATGAAGTTGAAGGTACTGGAGAACGTCTGAGAAAAGGACCGGCGTGTGACCGGGCATGCGGTGGAACGTTATACGCCGAGCTCACCTAAGGCTTCGGCGATGTCCCCGCTCTGCCGTTCAGTCCCACTCCGATACTTTTCCCAAGCGTCCCGATCCCAAAGTTCTAAGCGATTGGCTAGTCCAGCCACGACCACGACTTTTTTCAAGCCGGCGTACTGGCGAAGATACTCGGGGACCATCGCTCTCCCCTGCTTGTCGACCTCGAGTTCCATCGCCCCGGCCAGCATCAACCGCGAGAAGGCCCGAGTGTTGGCTTTAGAGATCGGCAGTTTCGAGAGCTTGTCGGCCAAGGCCGCCCAGTCTTTCTTCGGGTAGATCGACAGACAATTATCGAGACCACGGGTCACGACAGCACCTTTGGCTAATTCAAGCCGAAACTTCGCCGGAATTTGGATCCGGCCTTTGTCGTCGAGAGCGTGATGGTATTCACCGATGAACATGGTGGTGTTTTGGAAAGGGCGTGTGGTGTGGTTAAGGGGCTGAGATCCCGGGTTACGCCCGGGGTCCTTTCGGCATTTTTCAACTGCCTTCAGGACTTATCCCCACTTTTATCCACTTTTCACCCTACATGACCATTTTACACCACCAAACACCAATCGTCAACACACTGTTCCCCGGGGAACAACCAGGTCAGATTCGACCATCTTCATCGACGGATGTCAAAAAACCGCTGGGCAGCGGTCGACCTGATGAGGAAAAGGAATTGATTTATGTGGTCGTCACGTTGATTTCATCGCCGACGGTCGAAATTTTTCTTCCAGCCAAAAAATGATCAGAAGGATCGCGATGGTCATAAAACCGAAACGCCGCGCGTGCCAGCGGCGATTTCGCTGTGCTTCTTGGCGAACCTCACGACGCGGCGCTCGGTTGATACTGACAGCGTGCTCGTGGTAGACCTCGGCGCCAGGAATGTACCACCCGAACACGCCTTCATTGTAGGCTCGTTGAAACCATTCCGACTCTAGACCAAAATACGTCAGCTCGATATTCCATTCCCCCACCTCATCCCACGTCCGACGAGACATGAGCTGGCAACTTCCAGTCAGCACCGGCACTCGTTCCGGTTCAGCCGTCGTTCGACAGAGTTCCGCATACGTGTACGATGGAATCAACCAGGATAATCCCAGATGCCACGACCGCGGCCAGGGAATTTTATAGAGCGTGTTTGTGCCCCAAAGTGAGCGACGGGTGACAAAAGGAAAAGCGGTAGTCACGATACCTCCGGCTTGATTTCGTTCGCGCGGTCCGGCCACCGCTCGGGGATGCTGCTCTGCCCACGCCACTAATCTGTCGAGGCTACGCCCAGCCAGGATCATGTCGGGGTTGAGGAAACATAAGAATTCTCCGCTGGCGTGCTGAGCGCCAAGATTAGCGGCCCGGGTGTAGCTAATATTTTCAGCTTGCGGAAAGTAGTGTCCATGTATTCCGCTCTGCCGGAGGACATCTTTGGCCTGACCGTCAGGAGAATTATCAACCAAGATGATTTCGAGATGTTCGCTGGTCGCGTTATGTAGCGAACGTAAACAATGTTCGAGGACGTCGTCCGATCGGTAATTGACGATGATGATGGAAAGTTTTGGTCTCATTGTCGTGGATCGAAGGCTTGGTCGAAAATATGTTGCAGGGGAAGAAAAAGCGGACGCGGAAGTTCATCCCACGAAAACCATTTCCAACCAGTACACTTTTCGGGTTCTTTGATTTCTGGTTCACCGCTTGGGCAATCGGCTAGGAGAAAGAGCGTGACATAATGTTTTCCTTCCGCCGAAAAAACATCATTCGTAAACGCGGCCTGACGGATATTCTCAATATCCAATCCCGTTTCTTCCATCACCTCTCGTTTCGCACAATCCTCGAGCGATTCATTCCACTCGAGATGACCGCCCGGTGGCGCCCAAGTTCCGTCACCGTGAGCGTTTTTCCGTTGACCAAGGAGAATCTGGCCACTGCGAAGGATGAGAACACCGACACCGACGGACGGGCGTTTTACTGTTTCTTCCATAACAATGAGTATACCCCGACTGCCATCGCGCTTGCTACATTGAGCGATTCCTTCCGGCCGACCATGGGGATGTCAACAACGTCGTCACACAGTTTGAGGAGTGCTGGGCTGATGCCGCGAACTTCATTTCCCACAATCAAGATAGTTGGCCATCTTGGGCGGTACGAAAAAATACTCTTGCTATGACGTGCTTGTTCGAGGCCAACTATGCGGTAACCTTGTTTTTTCATTCGACGTAACCACGGCCCCGCCGTTTTGACGTACTCCCACGGCAACCATGTTTCCGCGCCGAGCGCCACTTTGGCAATACCTTTGTGTGGCGGCCGGGCCGTGTAGCCGCTGAGCGCGAGTTTCTTTACACCGGCACCGTCAGCAGTACGGAAAAAAGAACCGACGTTGTATGTCGAGCGGATATTGTGGCAAAGAACGATGAGCTCGTGACGCATATCCCCAGTGTATCACGTCGAGGTGAGGACAAATACAACGACCCCGTAACGCATCTTGGTAGATGGGGGTCTCGGAAACCATACGCCGGTTTCATGGCGGCCCGGAGGCGGGCAAGGAACTCGTGTTCAGTTCGGGTGGCGCTCGATGTACAACGACATCGCGGTCAAAGCCCCAAACATGAGGACCATCCACCCGGGCCAGTGCTGATTGAGATCGACCCGGTGCCGCAACACGATGGTTGTGTCGTTGACAATGAAGCAGGCGGTGAAGAATGCGCACATGGCCGTGTAGCGATAACGCCAGATTCGCTTCACGTTCCCTCCCAAGGTTGAACAGTCTTACCCAACGATGTTGCCGTCGCGGTACTTCTTGACCTTCCGGTCGATGTAGGCCTGGTCATACAGACTCGAGCCGCGCGCGGCTTCAAGATTCCTGAACCAGCGAGCGGCCACCGGCATCAGTCCGAGGACCATGATAACTGTGCCCGTCGTTCCGATCGGCCAGGTCCAAGTGGTCAAACCTTCGATCGCCCAGCAGGTTATCGCTACCGCGATGACCGTGATGACATAGACGCGCATTGTTCCTCCTGAAAAGATAGGCCCGGTGCAAACATTGGTCGTCGACGTAGCACTACACCAAAACAGGACATATGTCAATGCCCTGAACAATTTCTATTCTCTACCGTTGCCTCCTCGGCGGCCGTTTCTGCGCGTTTGATTTTAAGACTCGGTCTAACAGTCCTCTCCCCTGGCCCGACTCGTCAAGGTCAATAATGTCATCCGGGTCGCTCAAGCTATCTTGAAGATCAACGTCAGTCTCAGAAAGTTGGTACGATTCAAGTAAACGCTCAGGAATTTCTTTGAGAAATGGCGACGGCGCTTGGAGCTGCATCGACATCGTCCGGTATCCGGCGGCCAGGCTGTACGACAGGAATAAATTCTCCTTGGCGCGAGTGACCGCGACGTAGAATAATCGCCGCTCTTCTTCAATGCCTCGCTCTTCCGTCAAGGCTCGCGGGTTCGGAAAATAGTTATCACTCAGGTGAATGATGAACACCGCATTCCATTCCAACCCTTTCGCTTGGTGAATCGTGCTCAAGACCATCCGCTCTTTCGTCGGCTCGTCCTGCTGGCCAGTTGCCACACCAAAATCTTCTTGCAACGACACTTCCGCCAGGAACTTCGACAGGCTATCGTATTTTCCGGCGAACAGCGACAATTGCTCAAGGTCAGCCAAGCGATCGTCCGCATCGGGATATTGGTTCTTAAGATAGTCCCGGTAATCACTATCCATAACCAAGCGAATTAACGTTTCTGGTCCATGATCGCGTTCAGCCATCAACGATTCAACGGTGCTCCGGAAATTCTTCCAGCCGGTCTCCGCTCGTGATGGCGGCGTGAGTTCTTCAAACACACGCTCAAACGGATGGCGATCCTCATCTTGGCCGAGCCGCTCTTGAACCATTTCAAAAATCTGTCCAGCAGTTTGGGTACCAATCCCGACTTGTAACCGCAGTACGCGACCCATGGCGACTTCATCGCGCGGGTTATCAACGAGCTTGAGGTAGGCCAGCGTGTCCTTGATATGTGCCCGGTCGAAAAATCGCAAGCCGCCGCGGTACTCGTAGGGAATATCCCGCCGGGTTAATTCGAATTCTAAGGCTTGCGAGTGGTAGGCCGCCCGAAAGAGCGCGGCCATCTCTCGTAAAGCCACGCCTTCGTCACGAAGCTCTAATATTTTCTGAGCCACGAACTCTGCTTCTTGCTCATCAGACACAGCGGGCACAATGATCGGCCTGACACTTCCCTCCCGAACATGCTTTAGTTTTTTGGGAAATTGATCGGCGTTGTGCTTGATGACTTCATTGGCCACATCGAGCACCGGTTGGGTCGAACGGTAATTGATATCGAGAGTGAAGGTACGGCAGTCCGACCAGAGTTTTGGAAACTGAAGGATATTGCTAATGTCCGCGCCGCGAAACGAATAAATCGATTGCGCGTCGTCGCCAACAACGAGAATATTCTTATGGACACTGGCCAGGAGGCGGACAATTTCAGCCTGGAGATGGTTGGTGTCTTGATATTCATCAACCAGGACGTAGCGGAACTGAGTTGCTAAAGACTGGCGGACGTTGTCGTGTTCGCGCAACAGTTTTAAGAGATTCGCCAGAAGATCATCGAAATCCATCAAGTTATTCCGAAGTTTCCGCTGAGTATACTCCCGAGCCACTCGTTCGAGGTCAACCTGCACCTTCATGAATTCTGGTTTCGCCTGACTGATCAACTCGCCGAGCTCAACGCCCATGTTGACGGACAATGACATGAGGCCCTGGATCACCCCGGCCGACGGAAAACGCATTTTTTTTGGATCAATGTGCAACGTTTTAATACAAACATTGACCAAATCTTTGCTGTCTTCTTGGTCGAGAATCGTGAAGTTATTGTCGAAGCCGATAGCTTTAGCGTATTTCCGAAGTAACAAATTAGCGACGTGGTGGAATGTTCCGCCCCAGAGACTTTTCGGAAACGTGCCCAGGAGTTGTTCGACTCGGAACATCATTTCCTTGGCCGCTTTATTGGTAAACGTGACTAAGAGAATATTATCTGGTTTCACGCCTTTCTCGATGAGGTATGCCACGCGGTAGACGATCGTCCTTGTTTTGCCTGATCCGGCCCCAGCCAAAACTAAACATGGTCCGTCACCATGGACAACGACATCGAGCTGTTCACTATTGAGTTCTTTCTTATAGTCGACCCTAAAATTTTCTGGATCGAATGACTTTTTGATGACGTATTCTGTGGGCATTGAGGAACATTATCGGATATGAACTTTTCCGGCCAAGCCGGACCCGGCTCCGCCGGGGAAATCCTTCGGGTCAAAGGATTTTTTCAGGACGTACGGTGTAGCCATCGGCGGGAGTGTAGCAGAACTAGGCTCTGCTTGGAAAAGCTTCCTTCAGTGTTGGACTCTTTTTATCTTTATCAGAAACGTCGTCCGGCCTAATCGGTAGTGGCCAAGCAATGTTGAGATCGGGATCAGCGTAGTTGATTGCTGGATATGTCGTGCCTGGCTGCCAATGGGCATTGACCAGATACCCATAGGCACACGGCGCCTTTAGGACTTGGTAGGCATTGCCAAAACCCCTGGACACGAATAGGGCGCTCGATTGATTGAGGGTAAACGTACGATGTT
Organism: uncultured Gammaproteobacteria bacterium; assembly: GCA_964518425.1. GTDB lineage: Bacteria > Patescibacteriota > Patescibacteriia > SBBC01 > CAIJZX01 > CAYLHT01. The sequence continues at coordinate 7,814 of CAZFGG010000018.1, read as the reverse complement.
GACCGAAGGTTGATGATTCCGGACGCAAGTCAACAATGGCCGCGAACACTTCGCCAGCCACGACATGGATATATTTATCCCACGGTTCGGCGTGGATCCCTCGCACGATTCCTGGCCGGAGATTTTCCGAAATATTCCATTGAATTGGTCCGAGCTTCGGCAAACCGAGTGCTTCCACCTTCGCTGCTTGGTAGGCTTCGCGAAACGAACCCCGGCTGTCAGCGTTCACTACGAGATCAATCACGAAAAGACCCTTCAAGTCAGTTTCGGTCACGCGGGGGTTGGACATAAAGTCATTCTACAGAAAACTTGGAAAAAGAAAAACCGGCGCGGTGAGAACCACGCCGGGACAAACTTACGACTGAACGGCGGTCGACTCCTCTTTCGGTTTCCGCAGCTTCTGGATTCTCTCTTGCAATCCCTCGGGGAGCGTGGCGAGAAACTTTTCCAGGTGCTGATCGGCATCTGCCTTGGCTTTCGTCCGGCGCAATATTGAGGCTCCGAACAGGCTTTCTTCGCGATGACGGAGGAACGCTTCCATCGCTCCGCCGATCCGGGAATTGGCCGTCCCTTTCATCGATTCAAGAAGGGTGATATAGCTCTCGAGCTCAGTAGCTAAGAAATCGATGAAACCTTCACTGCTATCATAGTAACCGCGTGCTTCCTCGAGATCACGGCGCACTATGTCCAAAGCCGGACCAGCCTTGAGCGTCTCCTCAACCGAGCTGAAGGTGTTGACAACGTAGAACAATTGCTCGATCGGCAACTTTGGTCCAAGTGTCCGCCCTTCTTTGTCCTTGATTTGGACATCATTCGATCCCGCCCAGGCATGACTGACTTTCCAGTCCGGATTGATCTGCCCTTGACTCGTGCAGATAATCCCCCACTGTTTACCGCCGACATTGTAAGCGATCGAATGCTGATCACCGAAAGAATCGTGGGTTGGTACGCGATGACAGTGGAGGCCCTCGGGCGTGCTAATAACTCGTTCGCGATGGCCAAGTCTGTTCAGCTGTAGGAATTGAATTAACAAACTGATCAACCCCATGAGACCGAGCAGGGCAGCGATCGCAGCAGCTGTCGTAATGACGTTGAGCACTACTCCACCAAAAGAAAAGTGTGTTCTCTGCGCGATCGGCCCGACGGCAGCGGCGACAATCATACCGATACCCAGCAAACTCATCGCAATAAAAATCCCTTCTCCGTTCTCTTTCCATGTCATTGGCTTCGACAGCTTTGTGCACTCTTCACACAGTGTGCAATCTTTTACCATGATTCGCTCCCAAATGCCTGCGGGCTTGTTGTCGTTGTCCTTCGAGAACGTCAGGACAACATGAACTCCCGCTGGTGGAAGATACCGAGGTCAGCTCTTTTCGGGTTTTTCCCGAAACATTCTGCCAAGGCGAATGTCAATGTACAACATGATGTTTTTACTTGAATGTGAATACAATGTCAACCTTGCTTTGCCGCCCGAACAAAAACCGAAGTTATCCACACGGCCCCCTTGACTTCGGTATTTCTTCGGTCTATGCTGTGGATATGCCTGCCAGCGTGGGCTGACCAATAAGCATAGTCGCGGCGAGGAGGGACGGGATGAGGTAGCTCCCCGATCCCCCTTACCAGCGATCTACCCAGGCAGCAAACAATTTCAATTCTCAACCTCACCAAAAAACTATGGCCCCTATCCTGCCAAAAACGAAACAACGCGTGCTGCAGTACGTCAAGGACTACATCGGTCAACATGGGTATGCGCCGACGCTGACGGAAATTGCTAAACATCTTGGCGTCTCGGCTTTGTCAACTGTTCATGAGCACGTCCAGTTTTTGGAAGAGCGCGGCTATTTGGAACGAAGTGAAGGTGAGGAACGAGGTTTAAGCCTGACCAATCGTGTCCGGTCATTCGCCTCAACCATCGCTCGTAGTATCACACTCCCGGTTGTCGGCGCGATTGCCGCTGGGAGTCCAATCGAAGCCATTGAGAACTCTGATAAGACGCTAGCCGTACCCGAGGAAATTGTTCGCGGTAAGAACGCCTACGTCTTAAAAGTGAAGGGCGATTCCATGATTGAAAGTTTCATTGCCGATGGCGATTATGTTGTCGTTGAAAAGACCGACTTCGCCCGCGATGGGGATACCGTTGTTGCCTTACTTGATGATGGCACGGCGACGCTCAAGAAAATGTTCAAGAAGCGAAACTTCATTCGTCTTCAACCAGCCAATCGTAAATATTCTCCGATCGACGTGAAGAGCGTTGTTATCCAGGGCAAAGTTCTCGGGGTTATCCGTCAGTATTAAGGATACTACTTCGAGCTAAGCGAGAAGCCTAATAAGTAGTTCTCACTGCGTTCGAACAAGAAATTCTTTTACCCTTTCACTTCGGTTTTTCTTCGGTGCGTATGATGAATTCCACACCCATAAGTATTCTTCTTCGAGCCAGAGGCGAGAAGTTCTCACTCCGCTCGAACACGAAACATGCACACCATACTAGCCCATATCCTATGATCGCCTATCTCCAACTTCCACTCCAATCAACACTCTACGGCCAGAACGATTTCTTTGCCAAACTCCAAGGCGTCGAACGTTGGGAAATTGATTCAGCTCATAGTGCCTATTTTCTTTTAGAACCTTGGATGACAAAATCGAGAATTCGCGACCTCTACCAAGCACTTCGGGCGACCTATGGATCACATATTCGCTTCGGCGCGGCCCAACAAAAAACTACCGCCCGTGCCGCGGCCTTATACCGTGCCGTTCCTCACTCCACCATCGTCACGCCAGAGAACACCGAACAGTTCTTGGCTGAATTGCCGATCCGCTTGCTCCCCGGCCTTGGACACCGGACGACAAAGTTTTTAGAACGCCATGGTATCCAGACATTTGAAGCTTTCCGTCGTCTACCGTACCACACCCTCAAAGAATTGTTTGGCGTATCAGGAATTATCCTTCAGCAGTTCGCTCAAGGAATTGACCCGCGTTCGGTTGAGCCGCGACGGCAATTAGCGGCGGCCTAAATCTTCTCAGCCGAAAGCGTAATGTTCGGTTCACGACCGTAGGCTGGCTTGACTAGCCGAAATTTTTTTGTGGTTCGACGCGTTAGTAGTCGTTGGATGTCGGCTGGTTGAATAACCCGATCGGCAACGAGACCACGAACTGGGATATTCAACGTCCAGCCAAGAGTATTCGCGGCGATAATTCCCGATCGGACGGCCGTGAAGGGGCCCGGACCACGGACAACAACAATGCGTTTGAGACTGCTGATCGCGAGATGGGACTTCCGCAGAACAGAGTCAATCATCGGGACCAGTCGTTCTGAACCGTGCCAACGAAAACGACGCTGGGCATGACCAATACTTCGCTGGCGGTTAACGATCCAAACGTCACACCGTCCTGGGATGTTGGTTTGGAGAACGAGGACCACTTACTTACGTTTATCGATGACCGTAATTGACGGACCAGACAAAATCGAGTAGAGGAACCGATCGGTAATGTTTGAACGGTAATCAAATTCTTGCTTCGACATTAAGGTGAAGTGGATTTCCCGATCGAAGTGCTCTTGGAATGTTTTCATCATGCGCTCGATTTTTTTTCGATTGACCGAACCAACAATAAGAATATCTGTTTGGGCAACGTCCTGGCCGACAAAAAATCCGGTGAGGAGTAAGAGATGGATTCGTCCGCTGTCTTCAATCGCAGACAGGATCTCCCGTTCCTCCATGACCTGGGCCTTAAAAATGAGCGCTTTCAATTCTCTGAATAATCCGTGGTCGGCGTTGGCCCGATAAAAACGTTTCTGGCCCTCACCATTCGCCAGGACGATCCCAACTGTCGTCAAGAATTGTAACTCACGTCGGACAGAGTTTACATGTTCCCGGACCTTGCGGCTGATTTCCCGAACGAAGTAGGCCTTGGCCGGATTCGTCAGGAGTAAACGGAGAACCTTGGCTCGGGTTCGTGAACCGAAGAGTTGGTCAAGCATGGATCGCATAGACAGCCTACCTAGTGTATACTAGATTAACCTTTTTGTCGCCTCGTATGGCCCTCCGGCCCCATCTTGATTCTCTTCTTCACTACGACCCCGTCCGCTCGTCATCGACGGTGAATGTTTGGATTGCTCATCCGAGCCCCAGCGAAGAAGCCTCGTTGGGTAAACTGGCCGTGATCACAACAATCGGTCACGTTGCTCGTTTGAATCATGAAATCATCAACCTGGTTCAAGAAGAATTACGTGCGCAATACTACCAATCACCTGAACTGAGCATGGCCCAGGCCTTCGAGCAGGCCCTTCGGAAAACGAACGAGCGACTGCATGAAGTTATTTCCGAAGGCGCTAGCCAATGGGTGGCGACGGCCAACTTTCTGGTCATCGCTATCAAACAGCAGTATCTGCTGCTGTCGAATGTCGGACGAATGGAGGCCTTTCGCATTCGGCATGAACGGCTTGTTCCTATCTTAACCGATGAAGATGCCGTCACACCGAATCCGCTCCGACTCTTTAACCAAACTATTGGCGGACAGGCCGAGCCAGGCGATCGAATGGTCTTCTGCACACCATCATTACTTGACTACTTTTCTCTGGAAAAACTTCGCCGCACCGTCCTTGATGGTCACCCCCACGAGGTTGTCCGGACCCTCGAAGCGACAGTCCTGGGAGCTGAACCGACCTATGCGATGGGAGCCTTAGTGGCCGAGTTTGAGTCCGCTCCCGACACGATCCGCCCGAGCTACCGTCCCTCGGCCTTGCCCGTTCATGGACGGACCGCACCGCAAGCATCCATGGATACCATGTTGGCACGCCAGCGCAGCACCGAAAAAATATTAACGCCCTCCATCTGGCCGGCGATGACCGACCTCGGACAGCGTTTGGGTCAAGCCTTCGGCCATTTTGTGCGCGTCACGATGTTTCGACGCCCGTTACGCCGAAAACTTCCAGCGGGGACCATGCTTCCATCAAGTTCTCGAACAACTCGAATGAAGCCCGCTTGGTGGACAAAAGCCGGGCAGCTGATCAGGCTAGCAATGCACCAACTGATCGTCACGATCAAGAGGGTTCGGATACCGCATCGTCCGACGGCCCCCCCCTCGACTGCCAATGTTGCTCCATCGCGCCGCCGTTGGTTAGATCAAAGCATCGTCTGGTTTCGCCGTCTTCGGCCGCAGCAACAAATTTTACTGGGACTTCTCCTTTTGGTGATCATCAGCCTCACGACGGCCTTGGCTCAACGAAGCTACCATGCAACACCTCTTCCAGTTGCCACCATCCCGCAGCAGGTGCGGCAACTGATCAGCCATGCCCAAGCTGCCCTTTTGTATGGCGGTGATGACGTGGCGCGCCAAGACATCCAAAAAGCGGACGCTTTGGTCAAGGAGTTGCCGACCCGGACGAAAGCTCAACGTTCCGTTCATGACCAGTTCTTGGCCCAACTCCAGTCACTCCACCAGCGCGCAGATCATATCACCATCATCACGCATCCAACGGTCCTCGTCGATCTTCACCACGCTTTTCCTTCGACCCAACCGCGGCAACTGTATCTGGCTGGGACAACAATCATGGCCGTCGATCCAGCCAGCAACTCGGTCATGCTCATTCCACCCGGATCAGCCCCTGTCCCAACGCAGAATACGAATACCTTGGATACTGGACGAATAACCACTGGGGCGGTCAGCGGGGTATCGGCCATGACCTTTGCTACTGATCGTCAAACCTTCATTGAGTTCGACGCCAAGAAATTACAATGGAAACCGTTGGACGCGAACTTCTCTGAGCTCCATCCACGCATGCAATTTATTTCATCATTCCAAGGTCGGCTCTACGTACTCGACACAAATCATAATCACATTGTGCGATTCACCCGCGGTGGCTTGAGTCTTGGGACGGCCGTCCAGTGGTTGAAAACAGCAGCTCAATTGAGCGCGGCGCGGGCAGCCGTCGTTGATGGATCAATCTATGTCTTGCAACCGAATGGCCAAGTTGAACAATATGTCGCTGGGACCGTCACTGATTTTCATCTGAGTACAGTCACTCCAGCCTTGACCGATGTGACGCGGCTTTGGACCGATCTCAATAGCCAACATCTCTACCTCCTTGATCCGACGCACCATCGTTTGGTGGTCATGGATAAACAAGGTCATCTGGTTGATCAATATGAATCTCCGCTCTGGACAGACGTCCGCGATATCATCGCGAACGAAAAAACAAAGACGGCCTACCTTCTCAACGGTTCAACTATTTTCTCAATCCAGCTCCTGCATTAAAAACCCCGCCGCTTTCCCCTCCTTGATGAGGAGGGGGTCCCGATCTTCGTCGGGACAGGGAGGTCAGCGGCGGGGTTTGAGCAGATATTTACTTTAAGGCAACAGATGCCCCGGCTTCTTCGAGCTGTTTCTTGAGCGCTTCAGCCTCTTCTTTCGTGGCCCCTTCTTTGACCACTTTCGGCGCACCATCAACCATGTCCTTCGCTTCTTTCAGGCCCTTGCCTGTGACCTCGCGAACGACTTTGATCACGGCGATTTTGTTACTGCCGGCCGCGGTTAGTTCAACGTTGAATGAGGATTTTTCCTCAGCCGCTTCGGCACCAGCCGCGCCGGCCGGGGCAGCTGCCATCATCATCGGGGCAGCCGAGCTGACGCCGAATTTGTCTTCCAAGACCTTGACCAATTCGGACAAGTCGAGAACCGACAATTTTTCAATCTGTTCGACCAGGGCTTGGAACTTCGCGGGCACCTCGATCTTCTTTTGTTCGTCTGACATATGAGAGATATTCGTTAGTTCTTAAGAAATACGTAGAAGTTATGCAGTTACGGGTTGACGTTCGCTCAACGCCTTGACGACCTGGATCAAGCCGCGAAGGTTGCCAGCCAGGACCGTGACCATGCCAGTCAACGGCGCTTTGATGGTCCAAATTGTTTGAGCAATAAGTTCTTCACGACCCGGGAGCTTCGCTAAGGCCACAATTTGGTGGGCATTGAGGACTTCCCCTTTGACCAGGCCGGCCAGAAGTTCAACGGATGGATGGTCTTTTCGATACTTCTGAAGCAATTTGGCCGGAAGGATCTCGTCGTCATACCCGAAGGCCATCGCGACATCACCCGGCAAGTGATCTACTAATCCGCCATCGAGGCCAGCGTCACCCAAGGCTTTTCGCAAGAGCGTTTTCTTGGTGACGAGAAAATCAACATTGTCGGCTCGGAGTTGCTTCCGCAAATCCGTCACATCTTTGACACTCAAGCCCTGGTAGTGTGTAAACGCGACCGCCTTCATTCGCGACAGTTTATCGCTCAGGCTGGCAAGGGTATCGGTCTTTGATTGGCGTGATTTTGCCATGGGAATGGATAAATAAATTACCGTCAGCTTCCACTGACAGTCAGGCCCGCCGCGAAGCGGCGTTCTAACTCCTCGATCGGCGCCGAGCTGAGCTCGGCATTATGGCCCTTTGTTGAGCAACCGATGGTCTGTGGAATCGGTAGGAGTATAGGGGCTGGACTGCTGGCTGTCAAGATTATCGTTTTTTTCATTTTTTTAAGAATTTTATAAAAAGGTTACGATAGATAACCTAAAAACCCTTAATATTAGGCAAGGGTAATATATTCTCATTATAAAAAAAGAAAATTCCCACTGTAAGTTTTAGACGAAAATAGATACATTTTTCTAACAAATCTGCATGGTCGGAAAATCAAAAAAGCCCTGACCTTAGGGCTTTTTTGATAGTAAGCACATTCAAATTCCTTTTACTTTTGCATACATTTTCGTCTAAAACTTACACCGAGGACACGCTCGGATAGCGCGGCCGCGTTCACTAATCGTCGTCTGGGGTTTT
>CAZFGG010000017.1:0-17432 GCA_964518425.1 uncultured Gammaproteobacteria bacterium | reverse complement strand
CGTAACAAGGCATGCGTAGCGGAAGCTGTGCATGGATCACCTCCTTTCTAGGGAGTACCATTCCGGTTCGCAAGGACCGGTGGTCGCATCAACAAACCGGTGTACGGATGAGATGCACAAGACCTAGATGGTCGCGTTTAATCTCACGACTCATGATCCGCCGAGCTCAGCTCGGTGCGTATCGTGAACAGGATTGAACTAGGCATCGTGAAACGATGCAAAAACTAGTTACAAATATTGGCAGGTTCTTACCACGTTTTGGGTGTTAACACGCCGCCACGAGGCGGTTTTTGTATAAAAAAACCACGCAATTACGCGTGGCGCTCGTTCAACTTTGTGTGGGCGCAATATGCCTCCCAAGCGATCTGCTCATAGGTATTCACCGCCCGATAGTCCGGCCGCTTGATGAAGCGGACGATGGCGTTCGCCACGTCAACCTGGTCGACGCCGGTGATGCCGTGGCGGTGGACGATACGGGTTGCCCGGAAGATGGAAGGGATACTGATTCGCCATCCGTGTTCTTCGTACAGTCCGAGCCAGAACGGCAACCCATCCTGGTCGCACATCGTGACACCGCACCAAATAAGCGCCACGCCGATCGAGAACCCACAAATGATCAGGCCGATCGCAAGTAAGTACCCTGATCCCGGCCATGGGGGGCCGATAAAGCAGAGGCTGGTCAAGATGAGTACTACACCCGCAACTTCAGCGACCTTGCCGAATACGATCACGGCCCTCGAAAGCATTCGAGCCATTTTGCGCATTATTCACCTCCACTGTCCGAGGACCAGTTTAGCGTGGAACGAGCGATTGCCAATCCTAGCAGAAATTGAGAAAAAGTCAAGAGGGTTAGCTGGTGAGGCGGTTTTGTGTTTGACATCACCTTGATGAAGTGATAAACCTGTCACCATAGTTTTGATGTTCCTTCTACCTTGGAGCTTTCAAATGACTCCCGTGCCCCGAAAAGTTCAGGATTTCTTTCTGGTCTGTTTATGCATAGCTTCATACACTGTCCTCCTGACGGCTTCTGGCCTAACAGTGGGCTGGTTGGAGGCCCTTTCGCTGCCCACAGCCATACTCTCGAGTCTGGAAATTATCAGGCGGATAGAAGGAGCCTAGATACCGAACGATCCTTCCTTTGCCTTCCGCGGTTACAACCATTCCTCAGTCCTGGAGCATTCATGAAACTCGAACGAGACATCCGAGCGATGTCAGAGGGTGAGGTGCGGCAAGAGTTGATGCGGGTTCGTCAGCTGATTCGTACTCACCGAGATAGGCGGGGCAATGCCCGCTGTCATCACGCCGATGAAGAGCTTTACGGGCGGATTCTGCCCGAACAGAAACCAGCGGGTCGCATGACCGGCAAGAAGGAAGATTTACTCAGGGAGTGTGCAAGATACATCGACCGCCAGAAGTGTGATAGCAAGACCTGTTCTTTCGCGCATGGAGAGAAATGATGAATTCCTTCAGACGACACCCCGTGTGTCGTCTTTTTTTGTGTTGTTGCGAATACTACTCGCGTCAGTATATACTTCAGAGACCATGAGCAGATTTTCTATAACCCTTTCGGCGATAACTGTTGTTGCTATATTTCTGTTAGGCGCCGCGTGCAGCAAACAGGGGGTATCTACACCAACAAATACATCGAATACGTCATCTGCGTCGAGCGTGCAAAAGGTTTGTTCGAAGATGGCCGCATCAGCTAGAAATGGTGAACTTTTGATCGGCGAAGGTAAGCTGTTTGATTGTACCCTCAACGGTCAGGCCTATTTCATCGTCGACCCCCACCAAATGGCTACCGGACAACCATACTATATGTATAGCCACAGCGGCTCCCTCATCACGCTGTGTAGCGGCGGGGATCCTTATGCCATCAGAAAGGATAAGCCGGTTTGTGTTGACTATCCTGTTACCGAACACGGCGCGACGTGCACGGAAATTACCAGCCAGTGTCAATTTTGAACCAACGGCCTCTCATCACCGAATCGATTATCTGGCGTTTGTCATTTTTCCCAACCTGTGGCGTCATAGTAAGGTACGGACTGATTTCTTAACCAACGTCTATGCGGAAATCTTATCTTCTCTACACCAGCGCGGTGGCTTTAGTGCTTTTAGGCGCAGCCTGTGCGAAGAAAGCTAGCGTCACGACGAATACTGAAGAAGCAGCGAATACTTCTGTCGAGATTGAGAATACGAATGTCACGGCCGGCGAAAATATTAACGCCTCAACCAGTGTCAATACGAATACTTCTGGTTCGACGAATACGAACACCTCAAAGAACACAAACTCCACGACCACCTCGGGATCATTAACGATTGATGAGCCCGCGGCCAATGCCGAGGTCGAGTCTCCAGTAACCGTCTCCGGAAAGTCCCAGGTCAAAACCGTCTATGTGCGCGTCATTGGCAATCAAAACGCAACGCTCTTCACTGAGCCGGTGACCGTTCGAAATGGTGTCTACGTTATTCATCTGACGCTCGCGCTGACGCATAGCGTGAACGGTCGGATTGAGGTCTACGAAAAAGACACGGCTGGGGCCGAAATCAACACGGTCGGCATCCCCGTAAATTTCCAGATCGCAGTCAGTACAACCCAGACGACCAACGCGAATAGCAACGAGAATACGAATACGAGCACCAACCAGAATACGAACACGTATTACCCATATTAACTCCTCGTATCGTCACCAGCCCCGTCAATCGGGGCTGGTTTGTTGACCGCAACGCGTAAGGTTGGTACGGTATTGGCGTCATAGGTACTGTAGAGCCAACGCAACAGTTGAGCTGTTTGGTCATTGACATCTTTCAGGAGGAAATATGCTGCGTCTTTGGAGAAGGCTGCTCATTGCCGTGCTGCCGTGCCTGATTGGATTTTCACGCTTGGCCGTCGCGCAAGTCTCGCCATGGCCGATGTTCCAACATGACCAGCTCCACACTGGCCGAAGTTCATTCGCCGGTCCGGCCCAAGCGGAAACGCTCTGGACACGAATGCTCGATGACGAAACCATTGGACCTAATGCAGCCCCGGTCATCGGCAATAATGGGGCAGTGCTCATCGGAACGCTTCAGGGTGAAGTGTATGCTTTCAGCTCTCATGGTGCTCGGCTTTGGAAAAAAGTTGTGCCGGGAGTTATCAGTGCTCCACTCGGCGTCGCGAATAATGGTCGAATCTTCGTACCCGTTGAAAACGATACGAGCTATGTTCTCGATCCGGCTGACGGGCATGTGCTGTGGCACATGTTCCTCGGTTTTGCTAACAGCGGACCAACCATCGTTGGCAACTACGTCTTCGTGTCCGGCACATACTCGGGCGTCGGGTTTGTCTGGAAGCTTGACCTTCAAGCCCTGGCCTACGTCTGGCAGTCGTCCCATCTGTGGCAACTCGATCGGTCCGCGCCGGTCGTAGCCTTAGGGGGTCAGGTTGCCGCTGGATCTACCGAGAATATCTTCCCCTATAATTCTTCCGGCCGCATCTGGGTTCTCGGCGCAAATGGACAGGAACAGTGTCATGACGACCTTGGTTTCTTCCGGGGTCGCGGAATCCGAAGCACGCTGTCGCAAACGTCAACCGGGAAAATAGTCGGCGGAAGCGTCGGCGATCAAGCTTCATCGTACGGTGACGGCGTATTCTTCAGTAGCGACATCACCTGCACCAGTTGTTCTCCGCCGGACATCGGTCACTACTTCAGCTCTCCAGCACTGACCAGTAGTAATATCGTGGTCATCGGCACCAAGAACGGACTCAGTCTTCGTGATCCGACCAACTGCGGTCAGACTGCGTTGTATCCGACTGGTCCGATCCTCAATCCTTCACCGGTCATTGACCATCAGGGCAACATCTATGTCGGTGATGACAATGGACGACTGTGGGCCTGGTCCACGAACGGTAGTCAGCTGTGGAACTGGCAACTCGATGCGGCGGCAACAAGTAGCGCCATCGACGGGCTTGGGAATTTGTTCGTCGCGAGCACGAATGGGCGGCTGTACTGCTTCGCCGGCCCGGGGTCAGTTGGTGTCGACAAGTTCGGGCCGCCGTTGACTGCCCGCTTGCGCTTGTGGCCGAACCCTATGACAACGGAAACAAACATTCATCTGGCCGTAACCGAGGACTGTGCGGCACATGTTTCAGTCCACGATATCAGCGGCCGAGTAGTCGCGAACGTTTTCAACGGACATTTGCCTGTCGGTTCCTGGTCATGGACCTGGCACGGTCAGAATGACCGCGGGGAATCTCTGGCCCGGGGAGTCTATTGGGTCACTCTGCTCACTGAGTCACATCGAATCACTACGACGGTCGTGCTCCTTCGTTAACCTTAACCTCACCAATCCCAACAAGGATTGGTGATTTTTTTGGTGGGCGATCCAGGACTCGAACCTGGGACCTCGTCATTATCAGTGACGCGCTCTAACCACCTGAGCTAATCGCCCGTAGAGTGTGCTTAGGGTAACAGAAAAAAAAGACCTTATCAAGTGTTATTGCAATTCCTCAGAGGAAACAATTTTTAGGATTATTTGAGTTGACAAAAGCACCCTACCATGTTAAAAGGAGCGTGAATATACAATTTCCGTTCTTTGTCAACTTGTCTATAGGGGGTACGTATGCGAAAGGATAGTTCCCGTCGTAAGGATCGCTTGGAACAAGTTGGCCGCCTCGTTAGGTATGGCTTTCCAAGCGCTGTCGTTGCTAAAGTCGTTGGCGTTTCAGAGGCAACGATCAACAGCGACCGGAGACTGCTGCCAAAGACGACGCAAAATGCCAGCAGAATTGATTTTAAGAGGGGGTTTGACCTCTATGCCAGAGAAGTATTAAAAGGATGGTCCCACGATCAGACACTCCTTCGTGCACTTGAGGAACGCTTCGGCATAGCGCTTATTCCACAGGCGCTCGACCACGGTGTTCATGCTCTCCAGCAATTGTGTTGGCCTAAGGTTCCAACTGGTAAGGAGGGCTACGTAAGATTGCTCGAAGCTGTTTTTGGTCGAATCAACCCACTTGGCACCACGTACGGTAAGAGTGATGCAGACCACCTCTGGGAAACCTATCTTGAGGGAGTCGCCAGCCGAACCTTGCTGTCACCAGAATCACGAGAGGGCGCGATTCAAAGCTTGCTCATCATGGCTGCAGACTCATACCACAGTCAAGTTATGCCTGAATGGTCGGGTCGCGTATGTGAGCTAATCGATTTGGCACTGACCGATCTTTCCAATGACGAGCGTCTGGTCATTCGGTCAGGATATGGACTCGATGGCCCACCAAAAACACTCCGTGGAATTGGTCAAGAGATTCAGCGTAGCCCAGAGCGTGTCCGACAAATTCAGGCGGCGGCGTTACGAAGACTTCGTCACCCAACTCGATCTGGAAAGTTGCATCGATATATTCAGCCTGCTGCAGGCTCCTTAATTAGGCAGCTCGATGAGGAGGCATCGGCTGAGCGAGCGGGACAGCGAACACCAGTCAGTCGGTATATCTTCGGCTCTGAGGATGTCCAGGTCGACCCCTTGGTATTACTGAAGCCAACCGATGAGCTTGAGCTTTCTGTTCGTTCTTCCAACTGTTTGCGTGCGCACGAGATCAAGCTCATCGGCGATCTTGTTCAGAAGAGTCAACATACGATGCTGTGGTACAAAAACTTTGGTCGTAAGTCTTTACTGGATATCAATAGATTGCTTGAAGGGATGGGCCTTCGATTCGGCATGAGCTTCCCAGAAAACTGGCGTCAAGTGCTTGAGCGATGGCGCGACACGGGTGAAGTACCAATAGCTCCTTCGTAAGAATGTGTAACGATCGGCAAACTGCCGATCGTTTTTTTATCTTTCAATCGGCGAGGAGATGAGATTGCGTTTGACTAAAAAAAATGGTACAATCATCGCGTTAGTGATTGTGGATAACATTCGTTTCACATTTTCATCAGATCATGAGCGTCACGGAACTTCGTAGACACGAAGTCGAGACGACAACGAAGAGGGGAGGTGTCGAACATGGCAAAAAAGAGAAAAGCTGCGAAGAAAGCGAAGAAGACTACCAAGCGCCGCAAGGTCGCGAAGAAGGGTGGTAAGAAGCGCCGCCGTTAGTTCGGCCCCTTCGTACGACCAAACAGTTCCGTGAGTAACGGAGCTGTTTGTTTTATGCCTCGTGTGTTTCGGCGCGACTCAACCAGGGTAAGATGATGAGTAGCGTCAGCTCGAGAGCCAAGTCATTCTTGAAGTACGGCGTGTCAAACAAACCATGGACGAGGATGGCCAGAACAGCCGCGAGGGCGCTGAGCATGATGGCCCGTTCAGCCGGGCCAGCTTGTCGGGCTAGCCGCCAAACCAGGCGGGTCCAATAGACCATAAAGCCAACAAATGCTGCGAGCCCAAGCAATCCGATCTCCAACCACAGCGCCAGGTACAGATTATGTGGCTGCGCAACTAACCATTCCAGCGGCGGCCAGTAGTGTTTCGGCACTTCAGCGCGGTAGTTCGGTTCGAAGGTGTTCGGACCAATGCCGACGACGGGGTGCTGCTTGATCAGCGCCCACGAGGTGACCCAAATTTGTGTTCGGACCAAACCTTAAGATCGGTACGTTGTTCGGAAGGGTTGACTGAATTATCGAGTCAGGGGTTTTTTGATGCCGGCGAGGACTATGATCATCAACGCGCCCCACCCTAACCACCGTTTTATTTGTCCTTGAGGCAACGACCACCACAATAAGAATGCGCCGACGGCCGTGGCCAAGTATCCGGCAAACGAAACTGTCAACAGAAGGGCCAACCCGATGGTTGCAACAACCCTCCACCAGAACCATCCGCGGAGCACTCGCCACAGTATCAACCCCATCCCGAAAATGAATATCGGCCCAAGGAACATGGCCGCGTAATTCGCGACCGGATGAAAAAAGGAACTGAGCCGGCCATCCTGCAGTGTTGACCGAAAAGCGATGAGCTGCACGATCCCGGCCAGAGACACAATGAAGCCGCTCATCAGTGTAGCTTTGATTATCAACATCCTTTGGTCGGCGGTCCGAACGGTGTACAACAGGATTCCACCAAACAGGGTCGCATCAAACCACCAGGCCTTCAATCCTCCCAGGGCCGCTTGATGGTCGCTAGCGAAAAGTGTTGCGGTTAGCCAGGCCAGCGACCAGGCGGCAAAGAGGAGTAGCCAAGGTCTTGGTAACTGCAACCACGTCCAGCCTGGTCGCACCCGGACGTAGTCAATCGCGGCCGCCACGGTCACGGCGTAGATCGACAGCTCCAGCGCGGTGGTCGGAATTCCGTGCATATTGGTGCGGATCAGGTAGCTCGGCCAGAGGAGAATCAATGCAGCCACGCCATATCGTGGTCGCCAGAGGGCGATCAGTCCAACAACAGTGGCAATGCCCAGGGAGAGAATCATTGTGGTTCTGGTTGGCGAACCATAATAGCGATCGCAACGAGTACCCACATCGCTTCCATGATGTGAGGATAGTGGAGTCCGTTGACAAATTGACTGTGGGCGTAGAGCCCAAGGAGTCCGGCGAACAAACCTAAACCGAAACCTTGCCACTCCGCCGGTAGTGAACGGTCTCTCCATGTGCGCCAGGCTTCGCGGAGCATGGCGATCAACAACCACAGGTAAGCTATCAAACCAACAAACCCCGTCGTCACCCAGATCGTCAATAAACTTGAATCAGTACCGCTCGCAGAGTGTTCCTGGGTATCTTTCAAAAATCCGTACCGAACCTGGACATATTTATATAGGTTGTACCCAACTCCAAACCAAGGATGGTCCGCGATGACCGTGGCTGCGTTGCGATAGGACACCAAGCGTAGCTGGGCCGTCTCATCAATCGTGCGAATGCCAATGACCCGTTCCTGAACTCGCGGGACAAAGAGTATGGTGGCGGCAAAAGCTAGGATTCCGAGATAGAGGAGTGCCCGGGAACGGAAAAGGCCGATCACGCCGAAGCCAATGGCCAGGCCGACGTATCCGCTTCGTGAGAAGGTCAGCACGGTGGCCAGAACCATGACGATCGTTGCGGCCCACCACCAACGTCCTTTTCGCCAGCCGGAAAATAAGGCGATGGCGAGCGTGATGGACGCCAGGAGAGAAAAGTACCCGGCTAAAAAGTTTGGGTCATACCATGTCGACAGCAGCCGACCGATGTGTGGGTCCCAACCCTGGGGGACCATAAAGGAAAAATCTGGAAACAGTTTCAACTGAAGAAAGCCGAGGGCGGCGATGATGACGCCGGTCCACGCGAACAACATAACGTAGGTCCAGGCGCGGCGGCGTGTTCGGACGAGGTCGAAAGAGATCCAGAGCAGGGCCAAGTATTCCAACCACCGAGCAAAGTACAGGCTACCCGAGAGCAGCTGGTGATTGTCGTAATCAGATTGATTGAACAGCAATGATAACACCATGGTCATGATAACCAGGGTAATCGGGACGGTCAGGCTATGGCGCGGAAGTTTCCAGTGCCCAGACATTAATTTTTTCCAAGTCCAAGCGATAATCAGGACTGGGAGAATGATATCGTTAGGAATGATGCTGGCATCTCCGCCGCTAATGGGGATCCGAACGACTTGACCGATAATAATTGTCGCGATGCTGGCGATGAAGGCCAGTTCCGGTTTTATCACAACGACGAGCCCAATAAGGACGGCTGCCAGGACGAGGCCACTAAGAAGCGTGTGCGTGCCAATCGCCCACCCAACCACGGCCATGCCGATAGCCGCCAAAACGACTATCGCGGACGTGTGGTGGCGTTTTGGAATGTTAAGAGAAATCATGCTGGTCGAGATGAATGGGTCAAGCGCCAGGCTTGGCCGAACGATCGCCAGGGCGCGCGGATAGCTCGCCAGCGCAGGTGACCATAATACACGGCGCAAGCGACAATCGCTCGAAGTTTCCGTCCGAGTAACCATGCGAGGTAGATGCGCCGAAAGTGTTTCAGAAAAAAGTAGCTTTCGTTGAAAAAGAAATCTTCGTACCAGGTCAATCGGTCCCGGCTGCGTGAGCCACCGGGTAGGCCCAGGTGATTGGCCACGGCGTCCGGATCATAGACGATTCGCCACTCCGCTTTGACGACGCGCAAGGAAAAATCTGTTTCTTCGCGCATAGCATTGCCGCGAAAGTGCTCGTCAAATCCGCCAACGTCAAGAATAATTTTTCGGCGGAAGGACATGTTTCCACCACGGGGGGCGTTGATGTCTTGCCGGGTCATGTTCGTCGCGTTGGCATAAATCCGGCCAGTTGAGGTAACCCAGCAGACCCGACCCGATTGTTCTTTGTTCAGCTGAAGATTCGCGTCAATCACCCGCCCGCCTACGCCGCCGACTTTCGGATCGTCATAATTCTTCGCGTGGGCCACCACCAAATTTCGATCAGGCAGCCGACAATCGTCATCGGTAAAAAGAATAATTTCGCCCTGGGCTGCGGCAACACCCATGTTACGAGCATGGCAGGTACCGGGAACATCTGTTCTCAGCACACGCAGACGATTATCTTGCTGAGCTAATGCAGTCAAGTCATTGTTGATGGTCGTTGTTTGATCAACCACGATAACCTCCAGATGAGCATAGTCTTGTTGGAGAAAATCCCGAACAATGTCGACGATGGCTTGGGGTCGATTGATGGTCGGAATGACGACGCTAACGGACAAGGACATATGTTACGGAGCCGGCTCTTCAGTTGACAAGCCAACGGCGTCGCTCGAACGAGAAGAAACAATTTCGCGAATCGTTGACCAACTGATCGCTCGAAAGAGGACGAGCCCCGCGCCATACGTGATCGCCCCAACCACGGCCGCCATCCACCAGCTCCACTGACGCATGAGCAGGATCACGATGGCCATCAGCCCGGCCGCTAAAACGAAGCGAAAAACAATCTTCAGGGTTAAGCGGAAATGCATGACCCGGAGAATCAGGATGTATCCGACGAGCGCTGTTGTCGCCTCGGTCACGATCGTCCCGATGGCTGCTCCATAGAGCGAGAACCTGGGAATAAGGACGAGGTACAGGACCAGCCCCAGAAGCGCCACTGATAAATACGACCAAAGCATTTGTCGCTGGCGATTGATGATCGTAATAACGTGGCCCGACAAACTTCCCAGATAGAGGGCGCTAACCGCAATCAGCAACAATCGGAAAACGGGCGCGGCCGGAGCATATTCGTGGCCGCCGATAAAAACTAACATGGGTTGGGCCAGGAGCCAACCTCCAACGAGGAGTGGAATAGCCGCCATCAGCAAGAATTCAAATCCCCGCTGGAAAATTTTCTTGAATGTCTGATCATCTTGGGCGGCGAATGCGCCGCCGAGAATCGGCAGGAGGAGTCCAACGAACATAATGGGGAATGTGTTGAGAATCTCCAGGATTTTGTAGGCCGCGCCATATAAACCGACGTCATAGGTACCCTTGAACGCCCGGAGAATGATCGTGTCGGCCCGGAAATAAATGAGGTTCAGAACAATGGAGGCGGAAATAGGCAGTGTTTGTCGTAGCGTTGATCGCCAATACGCCCAATCGACCTGTAGGCGGACGCGGACATAGCGCCGGACCGACCACCAGACGATGATGAAATTCACGAGGCTGCCGGTGACAACAGATATCATCACCCCATTGAGTCCGGCCCCGGACCGAACAACCCACCACGTCAGTCCGAGTAAGACGAGGCGGCCAAGAAGTTCGGCGGCTGTCACCACGCCCATGGCCAGTCGGGTTTGGAAAACGCCGACCAGGAGCTGTGTCGCGGCGACAGCGATAAACGAGCCAGTCCCAATAAGGACGGCTGTTTTTTCGGCGGGACTCAGGGGCAAAAGAAAAACAAGCAGGGCGCCAACACTGAGAATGATTGCCGCCGATACCCAGCGTAAGGTCAATAAGTTACCAACGATGTGCTCGTGATCGGCGCCGGGTTTATTGAGATCACGAACTAAAATGAGATACAGCCCCAGATCAGCAGTAACGGAAAAAAATCCTAGGTAGGCCATGGCTGTACTATACGATCCATTTCCGCTCGGGTGAAGATAATGGAGAATAAGGATGCTCGTCAAAAAACCAAACGCCGTCCCGACAATCTTGCCGGCGAATTGCATCATGGTATTCCGACCGACTTGGCGAGCGAGGGACATAGAAAAATCGACATGACTTTACCACGATCACCGCCTTCGGTCAACGCGAAAAACAAAATGAAACCGGTGACCTCGCGGCCCAAGCCAGCCGCTCAACCAATCCTTTTGTCAATCTCGCTGATTGACAAAATAATAAATCTATGCTAGCCTAACCTCTGGAGGCGGTGTGTGGGCTCAGCGCGACACCAAGTTTTGCACCGCCGAAAATTATGACTATTTCGTTCGCGACGACCATTACCGTTCCGCACGCCATACCGGACCCATCAACGGCGTTATTGGAGCAATTGCTCCAAGATGGTTTTTTTCAACAAGACCTTCAAGTCCCGCTGCCCACGGACCCAAACTTTGCGGCGATTGTTCAAGATGCGCTGAATTTTTCGGCCGAGGTACAGCGTGCTGGCGACGCCTGGCCCGTCCGGTGCGAACGCTGGCTCAATCGTCTCAGCCTCAATCTGACTGGAAAAGTTTTTACTGATCTATCCTCGCCGCACCGACTAGCTATTGCGCACGCTGCGCTGACTCTCGGCGGTCAAAACGAATTGGTGCGTTAGCGTAACTGGACCGGTCGGGCCGGTGGTGGTGTGTTTTGTGTTTCCTCAGGATGCTCGACCTGATCGTCGATTTTGTCGGTGAGTTCAAGGAGTTGCTTGACCACGAGCTCCGGGTGGGCCACTTGTTCAAAAACGAAGCGCTCTTTCTCGGCCGCCGTCTGGATATAGACGTTACCGAAGCGCAGAATGGTCGACCAGAAACCTTTCGCCTCACTCGTTACGTCCTGGATACGGTAGAGCCGCAGTTCGGCGATCGAGCGATTGAATAAGCCCGATTGCTCAATGTCCACGACGCGGCGATCGGTTACCAGGAAGTAATCAAGGTAGTAATCGAGCCAAAAGCCAAACAACATCATCCAGATGAACAGGTAATACAAGGACGCCGCTGCGACCAGCAGGCCAAAACCTAAAGAGTTCTGCTGAAGTTGCCAACCGGCAACACCCGTGGCCACAATCCAGACAATCGCCGGGCCTAGCGCTAAACCAAGCCAGAGGAGTATTTTCGATAAAAAGACGAACCAGTGCCGGTGCAAAGACAGGATAATTTTTTCATCGGGCTCTTGGCCCGGAAACAGTTTTGATTCCTCCGCGTTAGAGGTGGAAACCATTGACGTCTGGTAAGTTGGTATGAAGGGCTGGTAATGACATGTCGTAGGTCGTCGACCAATTCACCTGACTCAGCAACGAAAGAGAAACTACGATAATAATGACTACCCCGGCGACAAATACTCCCGTCGTCGTGATCATCAGCGGATCACGGCGGCCATAACGGATGGCATGGTAGAGGTGCGACAACGAGAAAAGAACGAGGAGGCCGACGAACAAGAGATAGACGTAAAGAAGGATATGTCCTCCGATGCTGATCATCCCGTTAGAGTTAGGAAACGCTTGAGGCGATTGTTAAGATATCTTTTTCCCATGCCGGTTTTCAGATATTTTTCTCGTGATTTTGCGTCTCGTTCATTTCGGCAAGCTTCATAATAGATACATTCATGGGGGCCGCGATACTTTGTGTATGTGCTTTTCAATTCATTATGTTCACTCAAGCGTTTCCGTAGATCGGTGGTGTAGCCGGTGTACCATCGACCATTTTTCTTGCTTCGAAGGACATAAGTAATGTGGATGGGTAACTCTAACGGGATCATAGATCCAATTGCTGGTTGAGTTTTTTAGGCACCGGGTAACCGAGATGTTCGTAAGCAGCAGACGTCGCCGTGCGGCCCCGTGGAGTCCGGGCTAAGAAACCAAGCTGCAACAAGAAGGGTTCGTAAATATCTTCGACCGTGTCAGTCTCTTCAACGACGGCTGCCGCAATGGTACTCAAGCCAACCGGACCGCCATGAAATTTTTCGATGATATACTTCAGAATTTTTCGGTCAACAACGTCGAGTCCAAGCGGGTCGATATCAAGTTTGGCTAAGGCTTCTTTGGCAAGAGCCGTCGTTATTTTTACGTCGCCCCGGACTTCTGCGAAATCACGCACGCGTTTGAGCAGGCGGTTGGCGACGCGCGGCGTTCGACGGGAACGAGAAGCGATCTCTTTAGCCGCTGCCGGATCGAGGTTCGCTTTAAGAATTTTCGCCGAGCGGTGCAGAATATTTTCCAACTCCTCATCGGTGTAGAAGTCGAGGCGGTAGGAGACGCCAAACCGATCACGTAAGGGTGAGGAGATAAGACTGAGCCGAGTCGTCGCGCCGACGAGGGTAAAGTGGGGCAGGTCGAGACGGACGGTTCGGGCCGATGGTCCTTTGCCAATGACGATATCGAGTTGGTAGTCCTCCATCGCCGGGTAGAGCACTTCTTCAATTGTCCGATGGAGCCGGTGAATTTCGTCGATGAACAATAATCCACCATTTTCGATATTCGACAAAATCGCCGCGAGATCGCCAGGCCGTTCAATGGCCGGTCCGGACGTGATCCGGATGCCGACGCCCATTTCCTTGGCCACGATATGGGCCAGCGTCGTCTTACCTAATCCAGGGGCTCCGTGTAATAAGACGTGCTCGAGCGGTTGTTGACGCTTTTTGGCGGCGTCAAGGAAAACTTGTAAGTTCTCTTTGATTTGCGCTTGACCAACATACTCCGCCAGTCGTTGCGGCCGGAGACTTTGGTCGAGGTCAGCGTCTTCCCCCTGGCTGTGACTAGCCAGAACGCGGGCTTCGTCAGTAGCGTCCGTAGCGTTCATAAGTAGACCGAGAATAGCATTTTTTAGCCAAATTTACAAGGGTTTTTTGGCTAGGTCTTGACAAAATCCGATGGCTATGATAGCCTGTCTGGTCACGCTCATTCTAGCTCTCAGCGCCGTGTTTGTGCCGAAGTACCTGTGGGCACGACAAGCATGGAGATTACTCTCTGGTTGGAGCGGGTTTCGACCTGGACCATACCAGTAGGCAATCTTCTTGCCCACAGATACCTCGATAGAAACAGTCGAGCGAATAGTCGCCCAAGCATGCTTGGGTAACTTAAAGCACCTTCCAAAGGAGAATCCTGTGTCACGTCATCCCGTGGCGGTCAGGATCGAACCCGGCGGCCAACGAGCAGGACGCTTGCCGAATCGAAGGTTTTTCTTCGTCTTTCTCGGCGGCTGCGTCGCGGTTAATACCACTCTGAGCTGGTACCCCGAGGCGCCACTACTGACGGGGCTGGCTGTTCTCTTCGGAGTTCTCCTCGTCGGATTTGTTTGGGCCCTGCGGCGAGCTATCCACGAAGGACGCCAGACTCACAACAAGGAGGTTGTAATGTATCGGCCGATGCTGCGACGGATCAATCGTGAGCTGCGCCAGGACCTGATCAAGGCTAAGACGCAGCCCGTGGCAAATCTGTTGATCGCTCTGGGCATCATCATCGCCGTCGTCTGTGGCCGCCCCGTTGTTCGGGCTTATGACCACGCCCCAGGCACCATCCAGTTCCTGGTTCTGGTCATCATCGCTGCCCTGGTCATCATCTTCGGCAAGAAGATCTTCCGGCCGCTCATGTAGTTGTCCCGCCATGAAGGAGAACCGTGCCGTACCTTCTCAAGCTTACTCTCATCACCATCTTCCGCCTCCGGAAGAATCTGCCACCCAGCCTGGTCAGTGTCCACACCTCATACACTGGCCCGGGCAGATGGAGCTGGTGATCTGAAGATCGCACCTCGCTCAACATCAGTGCCCCGTCTCGCAAGATTCGGGGCCTGCTTTTTTATGATGCCGTAACAGGTGGGGTCGCCTTTTTCCCAACCCGACAAATCACCGGGAGAGCTTTGTAGTGGCTTTTGAATGTTTGGACAACTTTTGTGCCATCTGCTTTGGTCACGGTATATGTCGCGATAGCGTCAGCCCCCGGATGACCCGGGGTTTGGCATTCTTTTTGGCCTGGCTTGAGATCATCAACCTCAATATTCTTCGTCGGCGGGATGGCGGTTTGGTTGAATACTTTCGGTGTTGGGACATCTGAGGTGCGGCCGTCTTTCGTGCCGTAGAATCGGAAAGTAATGTTGTCACCGCTCACCTCGGTCTGCAATAAAAGATAGTGTTCGTAGTCATTGGTAAACCGGAAGTCTGGTTTCGGCTCATAAATGGTGGCATCTAAACCAACCGGTGGCTCATAGTAGCGAATCCGTAAACTATGGTTCGTCCGTTCAACGATTGGCACCCCGGCATTCAACGCGACGCGGAACATGGTCGTGCCAACTTGGCATAAGCCGCCACCAAATTCTGGCGTGATGTCTGAGCCTTTGATGACAAGTTCCGGTTTCCATCCATGTTTTGCGTCGATCGGGCCGAGGGCTTTGACCAAGGAAAAATTTTCACCCGGCGCGATAAGGAGGCCATTGAGGATTTGCGCGCCATATGAGAGATTAAATCGGCGGTTCGTCGGGCTGCCGCGGAAGTTCGTTGTTGCTTCAGCGACTAATTCGGTAATGCCAAGATCATTGTTAGCTAGACTGCTGGTAGCGGGTTGAATATCGCCGACCACGAGCGCAATCGTCGCTTGGCCCTGGTCAACAACACTTCTTTCGAGCGTGGCCAAGCTAGTGTTGATATCCAGAGTTTTTCCAATGACACTCGTTTGGAATTCTTGGATTTTTCCGTTGACTAAGGTGAGCTTCGCGTTTTTCGGACTGACCTCAATATCCTTAGCAATCTTTTTGAGATAGGCCGTTGTTTTTTCGACATCAAATCCAACGCGCACCTGTCCAGCTTGATTGCGGCTGAAGCCAATGAGCGGTGCTAGCTGTTGGCTGGTGATGGTCCACGACTTGTCTCCCGATTGCAGGGTCAGCGGAGCCTTAGCCAGGAGAAGTGGGGCCTGGGTTTGAGCTAACGTCAGCAGGGTCGGAGTTGACGGGATGGCCGGGGCCAAGGTTAAGGCGTGCAAAGAAACTGGCGTCGGATCAAGCCGGCGAGCGCGACGAACGGCCTCTTTGACGGCCCCGGCGTAGTCAACGGTTTGCCCGTTGATACTCGCGGTCACGCTCTGGACATTGTTACCATTCATCTTCAATCCGGCGTTGATCGGCGCGGTATCGTGATCGCTCAGTTGTTGTTTCAGGCCGTCGCTGAGCGCGCTTGTATTCAAGACTAGACGTCCAAATTCGTGGCGACGGCCAAGAAATCCGCTCAATCGCTGACGCGCTTTCGTCCACCAAGGGCCAGTGTGTCCAAAATCAAAGGCTTGATTAACGGCTGTCGGGATGTTCAGTGTGGCTACATCAAACACCACCTCTGTTTCGGTAGCCGAGGCGCCAGCGGAGTTGATCGCCACATCCTCGCCGCCAAGATGGAAATGAAAAGCGCCGTGGGTGAAGACCCCCCATTGACGCTGAACGTGGTTGAGCGCTTGTAGCGATGTTTGTCCACCGATCTTTTGCCCAACCAAGGTTACCCCCCTGACCATCGTTCGCTCCTGGCTGGCGTAGGCGTAGCCGGTCACGCCGGTGCCTGCTAAAAAAACCACGCCGCCAACGACAGCCAGCCAAGCTATCCAGGCTGGTCGAGCAACGGGCAACTTAGTCTCGGACGAGGTAGTTGTTGAGCTGGTCGCGACGCTCGGCTTCGGATGGCTGGTGCTCGAGCGAGATTGTCCAGCGTTGCCCGGTTTTGGGCGCTTGGGGGAAGGCGGCAAGGGGAAGTTCTAGTTGACGGTCAGCAACGCGGATGACAACGGTCGTTGGATGGACCGCGACGACCTCAACGGTCATCATCGTCCTCCACGACGGTAATTGGCGGAGCTGCGGGTGTTTCGATTTTTGGCAAAGTCACATTGAGTATACCGTTCTTCAGTTTGGCCGAGACACGGTTAGCATCAACTTCGACTGGTAAAATAATGGTTCGTGAAAAACCCCCCCAGTAACATTCCTGGTAGAGGTAGTCTTGGGCTGGGACCGTATCATCAAGCTGACGGATGCCCTTGATCGTGACCATGTCATTGTTGACCGTAATATCAATGTTGTCGGCGCTGACGCCGGCAATGGCCGCGCGGATGACAATATCACTATTGGTTTGGTAGACGTCAACGGCTAGCTGTCCTGAGTAGTCGGTGTCAATCCACGTTGAGCCATCGCCGGGCGATTCACTGGCCTCGGCTAACCGATCAAAGAAATCATCGTTGGTCGGAAGAGTCTTTTTCGATTTTTCGCTTTGGCTCTTTGGCATGGGCTGACGATAACACAAATCGGGTCGAGTTTCAAGTCTTTTCATTGACATTTGCCTTCGTTGGGCGTATGCTCTCGCTGTTTTCGATCTCTTTGGCCTCATCGTCTAACGGTTAGGACATCGGCTTTTCAAGCCGGTAATCGGGGTTC
>CAZFGG010000016.1:0-17505 GCA_964518425.1 uncultured Gammaproteobacteria bacterium | reverse complement strand
TTGGCTGAAGATTCTTTCCGACCAGGTAGAGCGGAACTGGGATCGCCGAGTGCTCAGTGTCAACCTCATCCGGCGACAAATTAATCATCTCCTCAAGATTACCGTGATCACCGGTTACAGCCAGAAGACCATCCGCGGCTACTATTGCTTGTTCAAGTTGAGCTAAACAGGCATCGGTCGCTTCCATGGCCGCCACGCCCGCCGCCAGGACTCCCGTATGGGCAACCATGTCCGTATTGGCGAAGTTCAAGACGATAAAATCAAACTCATGATGAGCAATTGCTCCGACAACCCGCTGGGTGATCGCGTTACTACTCATGGCCGGCGCCTGGTCATAGGTCCGGACATTCGGCGAGTAAATCATCTCGCGGTGCTCTCCGCCGACTGGGTCGGCATAGCCACCGTTGAAAAAATAGGTCACGTGGGCGTACTTCTCGCTCTCGGCGATGTACAGTTGGCGAACATCGTGGAGAACCATGGGCAGGGTCTGCTGGAGCTCAACTGCCGGAAAAGCAGTCAGAATATTATCGAGATCGGGACCGAAGTCGGTCATGGCCACGAAGGTCAGGTCATGGACGACACGGGATCGGGTGAAAACGTGCGTGGCTGCGTTCCGTTCTTCAAAGTCCGGCTGGACAAAAGCCTTGGTCAGTTGTCGCGCCCGATCTGACCGGAGGTTAAAGTAAATGATGGCGTCGTGATCCTGAACACCCTGATAATTGCCGACGGTCGTGGGCGTGATAAACTCATCGCTTTCGCCGCGATTATAGGCTTGGGCGATAGCTTCGAGCGGATCATCAACATGGTGAAGACCAGCCGCGTTGACGATGGTGTTATAGGCTGCTTCCGTTCGCAGCCATGTTTTATTCCGGTCCATGCCATAAAATCGGCCCATAATCGACGCCACTCGCGCTTCGCCAAAATGTGGCATGAATTTCGTCATAATCTCGCGGGCGAAAAACCTGGGAGAATCACGCCCGTCAGTAAAGAGATGGAGCTGAACATTCCGCAGGCGATGATTGTGGGCCAAAATGAGGAGGGCCAGAAGATGATCCGGATTGGCATGGGCGCTTTCGGTATTCCCGAGCATACCCATCAGGTGCAATGTTGATCCATGTTTCTTGACGTGGTGGATCGCGGCCAGGAAGGCCGGGTTACGAAAAAAAGTGCCATCATTAATACTGAGGGAAATACGGCTGTCATCTTGCGGGACGACGCGACCGGCGCCGAGATTCATGTGGCCAGCTTCGGAGTTACCGTCTTGGCCCGCCGCTAATCCGACGGCTGGGCCGGCTGCTTGAAGTTGGGTGTGGGGATAGTGATCTTGCCAGCGGTGCAGGGTCGGCGTTTTGGCCAGCGTCACGGCGTTACCGCGTGAAGGCGGGGCAATCCCCCACCCATCGAGAATTGCCAGCACGACTGGCCCAAGAATGCTCATGCCGTCAATTCGCGTTCAATCTGCAGCAAGCGGTTGTACTTGGCCACCCGTTCACCGCGGGCCGGCGCGCCCGCTTTGATGAACGGCGCCCCGACGGCCACGGCCAAATCGGCGATGAAGCTGTCGAGCGTCTCTCCAGAACGGTGGGAAATAATAACGTCATATTTCGCTTCTTGAGCGGCCAGAATGGTATCGATGGTCTCGCTGAGCGTTCCGATTTGATTCAGTTTGATCAGAATTGCGGTCGCCGCGCCTTCGGCCCGGCCTCGTTCGAGCCGTCCTTTACTCGTCACGAAGAGGTCGTCGCCGACAATCATCGTTTTCGATTTCAATTTTTTGGTCAGCTCAGCCCATCCTGACCAATCGTCCTCGGCCAAGGGATCCTCAAGAGACAGCAAGGGAAATTTTTTCAGCCATTCTTCTAACAACCCCGTCATGCCCACGCTCGTCAGCCCGGCTGCTTGGGAACCGAGGTGGTAGCGTTGACTAGCGGAGTCATAGAACGTTGAAGCGGCCAAATCAATGGCCAAGTCAATGTCAGTCTTCAGCTCCAAGGATGATTGCCGAACTGCGTCAACGAGAAGTTCCAGCGCTCGTTCATCTGAGGGCAGGGTTGGCGCGTAGCCACCTTCATCACCAAGCAAGGTGGACAATTTCTGCTCCCGTAAAATCTTGGCCAGGGTGTGGTAGACGTTTACGCCACGTTCAACGCGTTCAACCATCGTCGATCCGTTCGGCACAACCATAAATTCTTGAATGGCCAAGCCATTGTCAGCGTGCTTGCCGCCATTGAGAATATTCATCATCGGCCGCGGTAATCGATCAGCATCAAGGTCAGGGAAATCAAAGGTTTGCTGGATCGTGTGGTAGACCGCTTGTCGATTGAGAGCGGCATTGGCTCGCATGGCCGCCAGCGATACGCTCAGGATGGCGTTCGCTCCCAGTTTTGATTTATTGACGGTCCCATCAAGCTCAATCATCACCTGATCAATCTCTCGTTGCTGTCGGACGTCCATGCCTTTCAGAGCCTTGGCGATAGGTCCGGTGACGTTCGCCACCGCCTGTTCAACACCCTGTCCCTGATAGTGATCCAGGTCGCGGTCGCGAAGTTCAACGGCTTCATGGCTCCCGGTTGAAGCGCCCGATGGCACAGCCGCCACGCCGACCACTCCGGTTTTCAGTTCAACAGTCGTTTCCAGCGTCGGATTGCCACGGGAATCGAGAATAGACCGGCTGCTGACAGTAGTAATATGCATAGGCTTTATGAACGTTGTTGAACGGCGGTAATACCGGGTAAGGTCTTTCCCTCCAAGAACTCGAGCATCGCTCCACCGCCCGTCGATAAGAATGTGAACTGAGCGGCCGTATCAGTTTGACGGATAGCATCGATCGTTTCGCCGCCTCCCGCGACGCTCGTTGCTCGGCTGGCCGCGATAGCCGTCGCGATGGCCCGCGTGCCTCGGCCAAATGGGCGTAGCTCATACATACCCATCGGTCCATTCCAGACTACCGTTTTAGCCACCCGTAAAATCCGTGCATAGACATCCATCGTGTCAGGGCCAATGTCGAGAATAATCTCGCGCGGACCAACATTGCCAACGGCTCGAACATGTCGCGGCGCGGTAGCTGTTCGCTTTGTCGCTACGACCACGTCACACGGAATTTC
This sequence comes from uncultured Gammaproteobacteria bacterium, assembly GCA_964518425.1. Lineage (GTDB taxonomy): Bacteria > Patescibacteriota > Patescibacteriia > SBBC01 > CAIJZX01 > CAYLHT01. Next base: position 14,401 of record CAZFGG010000016.1, on the reverse strand, counting down.
GAGTTTATTATTGGCCGCCGAAATACCCATGGCCGCCTGGAGCATCGACGGTTCGGTCATCGAGGCGCCGATGGCTAAGCCTTCGGCTTGGAGAATCGTATTCGCCAGCGCGCCGCCGAGCAAAACCTTATCGGCTTGCTTCAGGAGTCGACGGATCAAGCCCAACTTGGTGGAAATTTTTGCCCCGCCCAAAATAGCAACGTAGGGCCGTCGCGGATGGCGTAATAATTTCGATAAAGTCTGCACTTCCCGCTGGAGGAGTAAGCCGGCGTACGTTGGCCGGAGCTTGGCTAAGCCGACAATCGAGGCGTGGGCTCGATGGGAGTCAGCAAATGCGTCGTTGACGACCAGGTCACAAAAACTGGCTAACCGTTTTGCCACCCGAGCACTATTTTCCTCTTCACCCGCCTCAAAACGAATGTTTTCCAAGAGCACGGCCTGGCCTGGTTGGAGCTTCGTCAAGGCCGCAGTTGTTTCATGACTGAAGAGTGGCCAACCAACAAAGGCCACCGGCCGGCCGATTAATCGGGACAGCGGACGAAGAAGCGGGCGGAGACCGAATTTCAACTGACGCCCCTGCGGCCGGCCGCGGTGACTGACAAGAATGACCGCCGCGCCGTGAGTGAGCAACCACTGAATCGTCGGCCCAGTCGCCGTCAGGCGGGTGGTATCACGAAGACGACCAGCCGGTCCGATGTCAACATTGTAGTCGACGCGAACGAGTACTCGCCGACCGCGAACACGAGCTGTCCGAATATCACGGAGTCGCATAGCCATAGTATACCACACCACGAACGGCCTGCCGAGGCAAGTTTACTGATTTTTCAAATACACATTACCGCCCATGGTGAAGACTTTCCACGCATCGAGCGGCCGGAGCAGGGAAGAAAAATATTGGAGGTCAACCCACTTTCGCACGAGCCAAGCTGGCCATCCCTTCAGTCGCTGGCCGCCATAGGTACTGATTGCCCACGGCCCGCCAACCGGAATAACATAGCCATGGTGGACCGGAACGTAGCTGTGGAGCTGGTGACTCGTCACGTGCGCCCACGCATTCCGGGCCGCCAAACGACCCTGTTCAACCGCCAACGGGGCAATCTGCGGGACTGGTCGATTCGTTGTTGGATCAAGCATAAAAATGGCGTCACCAACAACGTAGGTATTAGGAAAGCCTGGAATAAAGAGCTGAGGAGTGACGCAAATTTGGCTTTTACCTGCGGTCTGCACGCCCAGTTGGCGCAAGAGGTGGTGGGCTTGGATTCCGCCGCACCAGACGAGTAGGTTGTAATCGAGCCGCTGGCCATCTTTCAGTTGAACGTAATGCGGATCAACACTGACAATAGGCTGGCCGAGATGGAAACCGACACCGAGTTGACGGAGTCGATTGGCCGCGGTTTGCTGCACCCACGGATCTAAACCCATCAGCACTTTCGGTCCGGCTTCGACAATCTCGACGCGAATGAGGTGCGGCGGAAAGCCATGTCGTCGCGCCAGCGTCTGGGCGTAGTGTCGAAGTTCGCCAGCAACTTCCACACCGGACACTCCCCCGCCGCCGATGAGAATGGTGACCGCTTGCTTGTCGCGAACAACACGGTGAAGGAGTTGATCAATCTTGAGATGGATACTTAAGGCATCCGGCAACTCTTTCAGGGTGACACTATTGGCCGCCAGTCCGGGAATACCAAAATCATTGCCCTCGCTACCGAGCGCAATGATCAGCTCATCGTACATGACCGGAGAATCATTCTCGAGGTCAACGCGTTGAGCTTTGAGGTCAATGTTTGTGACACTGCCTTGGATAACATTGATCTTGTGCCTGAGCAGGATATTATTCAGCGCCTTGATACGGATGCAGACGCCCTGTTCCAAAGCTTCTAACTGGTCCTCTTTGATGTCCATCGCCGCCGTGGCCACTTCATAGAGAAGAGCGTGATAGGTATGGAAACAGTTCTTGTCGATGAGTGTGACGTTGTAGTCATCGTTCGATTGCCGTCGTCGTTCCAACTCCTGAGCCGCCGCGAGACCGGCAAATCCGCCGCCGAGAATGACGATATGTTTTCGTTGGTGACGGGGGTGGTCCATAGAAAAAAGTATAGCACAAAGTCATGAACACCTTCTCGCCTTCGGCTCGAAGAAGAATATCCTTTCTCATTCGAGCGTAAGCGAGAACTTTTCGGTCTTGCCTCGAAGAAGAATACTTATTCTAGTTCGAGGCTTTGCGAGAACTACGTCGTCGCGTGTAACACATCATCAACGTGCTTCTTTAAATCATGCGGATCGAGATTGGCCTTGACCCAATACTGATCAGCTCCGAGTTTCTTGGCGGTCGCGACGTGTTCGTCGGAATCAAGATTAGACAGGACAATCACCCGAATATCGCGCAGCGAGGCGGTACCTTTGACTAAACGTAAAATTTCAAAACCCATTGGTTCGTGAAGATTTTCACCATGTGTATCGCTCAGGGGATCCTTCGGAATGAGCAAATCAAGGACAATGACATGCGGACGGCTCGTCAGAACTTTTTCCTCGCCCGACTGGGCATCGGCGGCGGATTCAACAACATACGCCGCGTGCTCTAAGACCATCCGGTAGAGCGACGAGAGCATTGGCTCGTCTTCGATGATCAGGACTTTAGTGGCCATGGAGAGAGTATAGTGCTTCTGTCGGGCAGTCGCAAACTATTTTGTCCCCAAGAAATTTTCGACGGTGCCGCGCGGCTTGACCACGTGAGCGGCCGCGTTGAGTGGATGTGGCTCGGCCTCTGGTGGCGGGTTGATCGGCACCATGAACTGGAAGGTGCTCCCCTTCCCTTCGCCTTCCGACTCGACCCAAATCTTGCCGCCGTGTGAATCGATAACCGACTTAGCGATGAATAGTCCCAATCCCGAACCGCCGGGCTGGATTTTAGCGATGCCACTCCCGCGAACGAATTTATTAAACAACTGGCTGGCGTCACCGGACTGAATACCGACGCCCGTGTCTTTAATTCGTACGTGGATATAACTATCTTCTTCTTCGGCCGTGACGGTAATCGAACCTTCGGTCGTATACTTGATCGCGTTGTCAATCAAGTTCAGAACGACGTCCGCCATTTTGTCCGGATCGACCGTGGCTTTCGGCAGGGGCGTGGTTGGCCGCTTCCAGATCAGCTTGAGTCCTTTGTCAGTCGCGTTCTTCGTTAACTCCCGGACAATTGTATCGATCGTATCTTCAATTTGGCTAGGCTTCTTTGTGTAGCTAAACTTTCCAGCTTCAATCTTCGAGACGTTGAGGAATTGGTTGATCAATCGGATCATGCGCTGTGATTCACTCAAAAGTTCGGAGAGTATTTTTTGGTGCTCCGGCGCAAGTTTGCCGAAGTCACCTTGAGTCATCATGGATAAATAGCCCATAATGCCGGTCATCGGCGTTCGTAACTGGTGGGAAGCGATCGAGACGAATTCAGACTTCGCTTGGTCGAGTTCTTTCAAGTGTTCGTTGGCAAATCCGAGCTGGTCATTCGTCACCCGGAGTTGCTGGAAGAGTTGGATGTTCCGAGCAACGATCCCAAGTTCATCGGCCATGGCTTGCATGGTCGCGACCTCGGTTTGGTCAATGTCCTTCACCGCTTTTTTTGTGCCAATTTCAATCACGCCGATCGTCTTGCCTTCGGAGATAATCGGGATAAGGAACATCGACTTGATACCGATGAGTTTTTGGATCGTCTGGGCTAACAGGCGTGGCAAGGGCGGACTAACGACGTCCGCGAAGTCTTCGGTCGTGGCAAGTTCGCCGGTGCGAAGAACTTTATGACCGAGACTCGTGGACTTCGGATCGTAAATATCGGTCGAATATTTATTGAACTTGATAGGTAAGACATCAAGCGCCCGTTTGGTTAATGGTGTCTGGGTAATCGCTCGGGCTCGGACTGTTCGTCCATCGTCATCGAAGAAGACAAGAATCGCGCCAAGATACCCAAGTTTCGTGGAGACTGAATCGGCGATGTCTTGGACGACTTTGTTGAAGTCGAGCGTTTGGGTAATGTTCTTGGTGATATTCTGCAACGTTTCGAGCGAGACGTTCCGTTCCTGCAACTGCGCGGTCGCTTCTTCGATTTTGACTTTCAAGCTCTCACCGAACTGCCGGACCTCTTCGAACAGGTTGGCTTTTTGGATGGCCGAGCCAATGGACGGCGCTAATACTTCGAGCAGACGTAAGTCGTCGTTGCTAAACGTATCGCCAGAGAGCTTTGGGCCGAGGACCAGCACGGCGATGAGATGTCCCTGCGCATAAATCGGCGCGGCTAGAGCGCCGCCCATCCGTTCGAACTCACTGCGCGAAGCGATCAGCGGTCCCCGTTTGTCTTCCGGCGTATCGTCGATTTTCCGCTCGAGTGATTCAAGAAGTGACGGGTGGCGGTGTTCACGGAGGAACTGAATAAGGGCGCTGTCGTTGCGGATACTCAGGTTCGGGTTGACGGCCAAGAGGTCAGGTAGAGCCTCAAACTTTTCCGTTCCAAATCCGCCGGTTTTACGCAGGAGCGTCGCCGAGTATTTTACTTTCAGTTCTCGAACGAGCGTTTCGCGAACTGAGGTAATGAGCTTGCGAAGATCAAGTTCAAAACTGAGCGTTTCGGATACTTCACGTAAAACTTGCTGATAATCAACCTTAGCTTTGAAAAAAATTCGGTCGGTAACACGAGACAAAAGGCTTTTGAATGGGTCCAGTCCGAAAACGATCAAAACGGCGACAGCGACTGAAATAGCATTTCGGCTCGTGGCACTACCGCCGAAGAACTGGGCGGAAATAATTGTAATGAAGATAAAGGCAAGAGAAACCACTGTAAGCAAAATACCGTAGATCAGGGAGCGGGTGATGACAAGACGGATGTCGAGGAGGCGGTGGCGGATGATGGCGTAAGTTGTAAAACTTAGAAAAAAAACAGTAGTAAAAGGAGCCAATTTTGCAGTTGCAGCATTTTTGAATATTAGCGGGATTACCACGCTGGTCCCTAACGAAAGAAAAACAGTTATTCCTAAACCCCAGAGCAAGTAGGTAATCTGACTTCTTTGAATTCCAATACTTCTCCTTAATATTGATATTTGGTTATAAATAGCATAGAAAATAGTCAAGAATAAATATGCTATTTGGAAATAACCAAATGTTCCTAGAATTGGGTTGAAGCTATTTTGCTTTGTACCTACAGAGCTGATAATCTGGTTTGTGAAAAGCAATAAAATTAGTATAGAAGTAACAATAGAGTAATAAAGCGCAATCCGCCCTTGCGAGTTCTTTTTTGGAAAGATGAAGCTGAATCTAAGTAGGCTGTATACAGCCAGTATTCCAAAAAAGTTTGTGATCTTTGTTAATAAAAGGGCTTGGCGAACATTTTGAGAGAAATCGACGTAGTAGTTAAATAGTAACCAAGCACTGACAAAAGTGCTCATTATAAAAAACCACAAGTTCTGTTTTTTGTTTCTGTTTTTTAATAGCACAAAAAACCCTAAAATGAAATTTAAAAAAATAATCAATAGAATTGATACAAGCCTTAGATTCACAGTCGATCTCTATAAATATTTTTTAGAGTAATTTTCGTCATATCTAGAATTAAACAGTTCGGGGCTTCAAAAATTGGTTTATTTTTTCTAACTATTACGTTAATCATTTCTTCGACCAACAATCCAGAAGCGACTGGATGCATTGTTGCATGAGAAGGAATATGTAATCTCTCCCCATTAAAGATTTGAGAAAGTTTTTTTGGAGTTGCTTGGGAAGGAAGAATGGGGAAAAATATTTCTATTGCTTTCCGAATATCAAAATCATTATCGCGACCCACTAAATTGACTAACGTTTTACCATTTGGATTAAAGGCAGTAAATGAGACTATATCGATTGCTCCTTGAGAAGTAAAAATCCAAACTTTTCTTTTTTTTGCGTTTTGGTGAACTAACAATTGAGTCTTTAGCTCAAAAAACTCCAAACAATCAAAAATCACATCAACGCCAGTTAGGAAATCATCTATATTCCGAACAGATATTTTTTCGGGCCAGGTATTAACATGTAGTTTTGGGTTGATCCTTAAAATTTCTTTTCTTACTGCCTCAGCTTTATTTTTGCCGAGTGTATCAATATAAGCTCCATATTGCCTGTTAATATTTGATGGTTCAAAATCCTCTGGATCAGCTATATGCATTTTTTTTACTCCTAGCCTTGCCAACAAAAAGGCTATTGCTCCACCTAGACCACCAACTCCCACCACGGCGATTGTTAAATTTCTAAGAACCTTGGTTTCATCATGGGTAAAAACACCTAAATTCCTATCAAATAATTGATTATAACTAGGCATATTTTTTTGTAACTTTTTCACTTTTTCAAAGCAACAAAAAGCCAATTTTGGTCTGCCTGTATTGACATTGCTTTAAGCAAAAATAAATCATTTTTTTTTAACACTTCCGTAATCTCATTAAATTGAAAATAATTAATTTTTCTTTTCTTTTCTTGCCTATCAAGCCAGTTAGCATATAGTATTACTCTTATTATCGGTTTAATTTTCTTAATTAGCCTGAGAACTAATTTGTAGTTAGTTCTGTTATTTTGCTTTAGATTACTTTTTACGAATGCTTTAATACTACCCCTCGGCTTAGGATTAATCAAAATAAATTTTCCTTTAGGTTTAAGAATAAGGCATACCTGTCTGATGAAGTCCGATTGATTATCAATTAGAAAAAGTAAGTTAATAGCAACTACAATATCAAAAGAATTCTTCTTATATGGAAAAGGATAATTAAGATCAGCCTTCTGGAATCTAATGCCTGGACTTTCAGCTAGTTCACTTTTTGCAATTCTTATCATTTCTTCAGAGAGGTCCAATGCTTCTACACGGCCATTAAAACCTTTCTGAACTAATTTTTGTTCTAGTAAACCGCTTCCCGCTCCAAGGTCGAGTACATCTTTAGCGTTTTCTGAAATAATGGTATTAGCCACAATTTCGAACTTATCATCGTGTGGCTTAGAAAGCTTAGAAACAACATGGTAATCATCTGCTATTTTATTCCAAACATTCTGGTAAGTGAGGCCCATTAGAAAGAATGTATAAACTGTTTTAGAAGTCCACTATAAAAAAGGGCCCACAAAGTAAAAAAAACTACGTTATTAACTATTGCTATTAGGTATGCTTGCTTTTTTTCTATCCCAAACACTAAAATCAATATTGTTGAGACTAGTACACCTGCAAAAATATTAGTTATTATTACTGTAATAATCTTGCTCGTATGTAAAACGCTATAGTATTTTTTTGCTTTTGCTTCTTGTTTATCGATCCAGTTTTGAATTGATTTGAACGCAAAAAATCCTTTTTCCTCTTTATATGTTTTGACAAGTAATATTGAAAGTACAGAGAAGGTAACTGAAAAAATTATTATTGTCGTTAACAATTTTAAATAGTGAAGGGACATAATAAATACTACTTCTCCAAATAAAAAGCCAAAAACTGCGGCAATTATGCTCGCTAAATATGTTAGAAGTTTTATTGACCAGGCATTCATTTACTAATGTGGAGAATATTTAAAATCTTTACCCTGTTTTCGCATAACACCCTGGGAAAGGAATTTAAAAAGGAACTTATTGTGCTCGTATAGCTTCTCTTCCAGTTCATTGACCTGGATTATGTATGGTGCAGTTAGACCCTGATAAATCCTTGATTTACCAATCCTTTTTATCGGAATCCCCAGTTCGGTAAGGTTTGGGATTAGTCTATCGTCAAGAACACAAAAAACCTCTGTTATTCCTTTCTGTTTGACTAATAAATAAATACCTTTAATCAAAACTAATAATAGGTGGCGTCTACGATAACTTCGCGCAACTATTAAGCGAGAAACTTCAGCAATATTACTTTCTGTTTCTTTAGGGACATCGTATTCAATTTGAAAATGGTTTTGTATTGGTAAACCCATTTCTGATCCTTGTATCAACCTTGCTGTTGCTGCAAGTTCGCCCGATCTATGCCTTACAACAAGGTGGATTGATTTACTGTCAAAAATATCCTTTTCACGCCTATCTGGATAATTTTTTGTATCTAAGTACGCATATTCTTCGCAGTAAACTTTGTATCTTATTTTGTATAACTCATCTAATTCTTCAGGGTCAGAGGTCGTGTAAAAGGCAAAGTTTTTATATATACTTCTTTCTGCCAAAGATAATTTAATGGAGCCCAAAAATGGAGTCCGAATCAAAGCATCCATAAAGACTGAGGACATCTATTTCTTTAATACGATGTAAGTCGTTGTCCCAAACCAAATTACCGAACTTAATACGCCATAAAGAAAATTAGGAACGTTGTTTGGAAAATAGGTTGAAATAACCAAGTCGATAATAACAGCAGGAATTCCACCAATTACTACGCCCCAAAGGACCAATTTGACGTTTTGCCTATTGATACCATCGTTACGGCGCACTTGCGCAATCAATAATACAATACTGAGAACATAAAGAAAGAGAAGAAAGTTGTTATATATTGGTAGTAGCGGTCCGGCAACTACTACGCCAGCATTTTTTTGATTGGCAACATAGTCAACCTCTATTGCACGAGTTGTGAAGCCAATAACAGAAAAAATTATAGCAGGAATATACAGAAGAACTTTATGGAGCCAATCCAGGCGTCTTAAGGGGAATGGGAAAATGAGCGTTAGATAAATTAATGTCGTTAACAATAAGATCCCAAAAGTATAAACAAAACCATTGATGAGTAGCGAGATATTACCACCCGATTTATAAGCGATCATGGCACTAGTTATCACCCACATCCCTGTGCTAAACGCCAACAGCGCCATCACCTTCCTTATCTCACTCTTCGAATGCGTTACCCAGAAGAAAATAGCCAGCACTAACTCCCCTGCTCCAACGAGATATGTTAAGGTGAGTAGAATATATTTTTCCGTCATTTCTTCAAAATAATATAGCTCGTGAAGCCGAGCCAGATTGTCGAAAACAAGGATCCAATATAGCCGTACCGCGTCACGTGCGTCAGCGGCATATAGATATCAAAGATGGCGGAAACGAGCAGGGATAAGAATATCCCAATAAGGATAAGTTGTAAGTACTGTCGATGCGTACCGTCGCTCTTTCGGAGACGAATGATAAGGTTCGTAATGGCCCAAATCCAGTAAACCAAAAAGATTAAGATCATGAACCAAAAATATGGACCAGTAGCCGTTTTGTAACCCTGGCCAAACCGGACGATTGACTGTTGTTGAACGAAGAGGTTTGTGAAGAGGAGACCAGGAATAATAATCGCCAGTGGCCAAATAGCCAGAGGAACAAGTTCACGAGCGGAACGACGAGGTAATGGAAAAGTGTAACTGAATGGCAAGAAGAACATGGCCGTGGCCATCCCGCCGACCCAGGCGATATGTTCCGCCCATTGACCGGTCACGACGGTGTTCACATACCCTAGGCCGTTGGCTCCAACGTAGACCGAGATAGCTATCGCGAATAGCCCATACCACATCGTCGCCTGACTGCGTTGGTATCGAAAAATCAAATACAAGCCAAGGAAAAATTCGGCCAGTGCAATCAAAAGAAGAATATAGCCGATAATCATTTCCTCGCAATAATATACGTTGATAATCCAAACAACACCGCGCTCGAGTAAATCCCAATCGGTATTCGCGGCCGGCCGGTGGCGGGAAGAATGATGTCAAACACGACACCCAGGACAGTTGTCACGATGAGCACCCAGGAAAACGTCACTAAATCGGTCCGTGCCTTTCGGTCACCGGTAATCTTTTGAACAAGATTCTTGAATGCCCAGACGACGCAGAAACCGATGAAGATTGGGAGCAGGAAAAAGAGATGGCCGTGGCTTTCGACTGATCCTGAACCCCATAACGCCACTCCAGAAATAAAATCAGGACTCCACAGCGCCAGCGGAATGAAAAATGCTAGCGGCACTACCCAGAACATGTTTGCCTGACGTGGAGTTGACGCGCTCGGCGTCGGAAAATACCATGAAAACAATAGAAGCATCGAGAATGTCCAGGCGCCGGCAATATACCCGATCCGAGTTACTACTAAGAGAACTGCGGCTGGAACAACGTAGATAAGTCCCGACACCGCCGCCAGGACGGCCAGTCCAAAAAGAAAGCCGGCGTAATAGCGTATTCCAGCCGAAGCTTGGTACCTGGTGAGGAGCCACAGCGACAAGCCCAACAGAAGAAGCGCCAGAAATGAAAGCAGGTAGGCGTGAATCATACTGACAAAAGCCCATCGCCCGGGACGGGTAGTGAGGTTGATTTATGGTTATTATTTGTCTTGGCCGCTTGAAAAATAGTCACGGCAAAAGTATTAAAATACGCCATGACTATAGCAGAAAGTCAGGGGAAATGCAAGTTTCTGTGATTTGGGCTAATCCCTAAGACGGCAAACTATAGGGACGGCGAGCACTACTATTTCTACAATTGCCCAAGATAATTCGGCGTCCGATAGTTTCCGACTTTAGTCAGCATCGAAGTGTTCAAGTTCCAGAGCACCATTTCCGTCAGACCATTCGGATCGTATGTGGGGACTTCGTCCAGCGTAGCGCTAGCATCTTCTACGCCTAGCAAGGCCGTATCATTTGACAGAAGATCGTAAATATTTGTAGTAAATAAGGTCGGGCCTGAGGGTGTCGCGACTTCTTTCGCTTGAAAAGAAGGAACATCTAGGACGAGTGCGTTCTTGAGATTGTACTTCATCATTGCGGTTGAACCATCAGGACTCCAGACAATTTTTTGGATAGTATCACTTTGTGAAACTGGAAACTCCTTCAGTGACAACGTTCGATCGATGATATAGCCATGTGAATCAAACGATGTTTGCGAAACTGTTGGGCGATCGAGATAGACAAGAGCAACCGCATAATCCATCGTCGGCGCAACCGAGAACCGTTGAAATCCATTCGAACCTACATCCTTTAAGACTTTGAGTTGCTTCGTGGTTTGATCATAGGCAGAAACGTGAAAGTGATATTCGAGAAGATATTTGCCTTGGAAATCGAATGCTCGAAGGGGCAGATCATATGCGGCGGATGTATCCTTAGTTGCTGATGTCACCTGGACCGATGGAAATGTAGCTATTTGATGTAGTTGGCCATCGGGATACGTCATCGTCCATAGTTCAGAAGTCGAGTTCGCTTGCGGCTGGCCTTCTGGTTCCGGCGAATCAAAGATGACGTTCTTACGGAGCGTGAAAGTTATGGTCGAGGCGGACTGATTGATCGTAAAATCCATCACATTATCACTTGTGTAGACTCCATCGGCTGACGTAGCAGAGTTCAATCTAGCCAGGGTGACGGCGGGAAGCTTTTTTCTGGCTACGATGTCGATGCCATTCAACTCCACAGTGGTCCCACTCTGCTGAAGATAGACGATATATTTGTTCCCCAATACTCGACTATTAAAGCGCACCAGGCCCTCATGCGGGTCAACCACACCATTCAGCGAATCTATTGTTGACGCAGTTGCAGTTGCGCCGGGTCGCAGAAATGGGTGAACAGAAGAGGCGACCACGAATGAATGTTTATTTATTGTGATCTTTTCTAAACTCGCCTCTCCAGCTTTCAGGGTATTCGGGATGGACTTATTCGCGTTGCTGAGGTTTGTATTTGGAGACTGAACTTTGTGGGTTGACCGAATGAAAAAATAGCTACCGACTCCAATTCCAACTAACACAAAAAGGCCGATCAATAAGGAAATTTTTTTGTTCTGCATAAATAATAGAAAAATCAGTGGAGATAAAATGAAAAAGAAGGGGTACTACGAGTAAGGATACTCGGTTCCCCCATGGTTGAGAAGGTGCCTTGAGGCTACTGGAGACTTCCGTTCACGACCTGCCTCATGTAGGTCGGGTGGAACGCTGTGTATGCGCTCAGCTGGGCCCAGGTGAAGTAGTGGCGGGCAATCACGAAGGACCCATTGTAGGCCACGTTGTTCGAGTCGATGAGATCGAGGCCCGAGCCAAGATTCGCCGCCACGAGCGCCGTATGCGGAGTCGACCCACCTCGCTGTAGAACCCAGCCGGCCTGAGCCTCGTGGACGTCATGCCCTGGCATGTACGGAGTGAAGTTGCTCGGATCGGTCCCGGGCGGCAACACCAAGTGCCAACCGCTGCCGATCCCGTATGAGGACCGATAGAGCACCAGGTCAACGAAGAACTTGCAGTAACCGCCGAGGGCGGGACACCCATTCCAGGTTCCATCGATATTGCCGACGTTACCTGCGCCGATGTATCTGGACACGATATCGAGTGCCGAGCCGTCACTCCGAGGGTACGTGTACCCGAACCTTTGGACCCAGTCGCTCATCGCCATGCCCTGATAGACACAGAGCGAGCTTCCGCCTCTGTAGATATCCAGAGTGTAAAATGCCTCACTCTTGACGTTGTTGCTCCAGTCAGGGCCAGTGTAGGCTAGCCACATCGGCCCCACACCCGGCTGCTTGATGATCGCTGCCGGTGCCGGACTCGTCGAGACCTGGCCGCGGTCATAGTACAACCGCTTCAGGTTGCCCCAGCTCGTCTTGACCACCGGCTGGTCGGTCTGATCGGCCGATGCCGTGGTTGTCAGGATGACCGGGTTGAGGGTAGACAACATAGTCAGGTCGGTAGAACCGACCTGAGCAAACGAGGGATGGATGAACAGCGTGGACAGGCACAGCATCGCCAGGGTGGCGATCGCGTACAGCCTGAACTTCTGGAACATGACCTTCTCCTTCGCGGGGTTGCCATGATTGGCTCCCGTGGTTTGGTGCTTCAGGTGAGCACGAATGATGTAATCGGTACTCTGCTTGAGGTGTCACCTCCTTCTAGTTGTAAGGAACGATAGAACCTCGTTGTCATGTTTTGACAACGCAAAGCTGGCGATCGACGCCACTCGACTCACCAGAAGTGAAAAAGAAAACAAGTGGCTCGACGCTGAAGCATCTCTTGTGGAGAACTTCAGAACCAAGCCACTGGTTCTGTGTTCAGTATGGACCCTCTACAGAAAGGGTCAAGTGGATTTGTACACAGCCTAAAACTTCTCGCTGCTGCTCGAAGAAGAATAGAGTTTCTAGTTCGAGGCTTTGCGAGAACTTCGTGATTATTTACTAAGTCGCTGCCGTTGATTTTCCAACAACAAATACTTTTTCATGGCCACAATGCTTTTGTTGTATTCTTCGACGATGTGTTCTTGCCCTCGCCACAATGCTTCTTTCTTTTGTCGACTATAATCTTTGATCTGATGCTCTCTCCATCGAGCCCCAGAAAAATCGGAGCAGGTTTCAACCCAACACAATCGCTTCACACCATGACGGGCCGTAAAAGCCCCGCCCTGGCCTGAGAGATGCTGCTCAATTCGAAAAGCTACATTCCACGTCAGCCCGGTGTAATACCACCCGTCTTCACATTCAAGAACATACACATACCAGGTCCAGGGAATATACATAACCTTTAGGTTTGGTACTTCTCGCTATAGCTCGAAGAAGAATGATTTTTTCGTTCGAGTGTAAGCGAGAACTTCTCGGCTTTGCCTCGAAGGAGAATGCTACGCTCCCTTCTCCCCACCGCCCTACCCAGTCGCGACCGTATAGACAAATTTTGATGGCGCCCCATTACTTGGTGAAAGAATGGACCATCGGCCACGATGGGCAGGAACGACGGAGAGGAGGGAGCCGACCACCCGCGTCCCCTCCTCTGCTGAGGAGGGGTGCCCAGTCAAATGAACGGGCGGGGTGGTCAGTACACTACCGGCTATTCGACGTCGTCGACGTCAACATCTTCCTTGACCAACTTCGAACTCACTTTATCGCTGCCGGCCTTAGCGGTCTTGTGGCCGAGCATGATTATGTTATCCGCCACGATTTCCTTGGCCGTCCGCTTCTGGCCGTCCTTGGTCGTGTACTGGCGGTTCCGCAAGCGTCCTTCGACGTAGATCTTGCTGCCTTTCTTGACGTACTGGGTGATGATGTCACCCAGTTTGCCCCAGGCGATGACGTCGTGGAAGTCGACGGCTTCCTTCTTCGTCTTCGTCTTGGCATCCTGCCACGCGTAATTCGTGGCGACGCTGAAACGGGTGACGTGCTGGCCGCTCCGGATCGACCGTGATTCCGGATCGCGAACCATGTTCCCAATCAGCGTGACCTTATTGAGGTCCATACTACGTTCCTTTCCATAGCCACTTCGATCTACCTTCGTCGCAAATCCCTCTTTCTGCGACCAAGGTACATCAAGTACACCGTTGCGCCGGTGATTTTGTCCATACAAAAGTCGGCGACTCTTGGCACGTGGCCGCTAGGCTGTACGTGCCGGTTGCCCGCAAGTTTTCCACTGCGAGCGTCCAAGCCGCCGATTGATCTGGGTCTAGCCTACACCTTTTATTTTTGGTGTCAAGAGCTATTCGCCATGAGGTTTG
>CAZFGG010000015.1:0-22464 GCA_964518425.1 uncultured Gammaproteobacteria bacterium | reverse complement strand
AGGCGCACGCTTCGGGTGCGTGAGACTCCGGGTTCGAGTCCCGGATCCCCGACCACGGGTCATCGCGTCGTTCGGACTCCGCGAAACACTAAAGTGTTCCGCTCCGCCCTTGCGACGCATGCCCCTTTTCCCCGCAAAGCAAATCCTTTGCGGGGACCCCGAAGAACGACAAATAGTATTTATCTCAATGACCAAAATCGGAACCACGACCTGGCCGGAAATATTCGCCACATGGAAATCTCGTGAAGGCGCCAACCTGGCGTGGACAAAAGTCGCGACTGAGGTCAAAGGCTGGCCGGATTGGGAATCCTGGCGGATGTTTACGGCTGAACAACTTGGATTGCCTAAGCGGTCATGGTCAGTTTTTTCTGTTGACGATCCGATGACCGAGATTCCAAACTGGCTCGTTGGTCCATACACTGGTTGGCAGTCGCGCTTACCGGCCCCCAATGTTCATACCTTTGCCGAGATGGCCGCCATGCCCGAGCAAGCAAAACATTTTTCTGACCATAGCGCGATCAAAAGTCTTCGCCAAGCCTTCCCGGCGGAAACACAATTTATAGCTCTTCGCCGACCTGACGGAAGAATTATTTTACTCGAAGGTCATCACCGTGCTATGGCCATTGCCCTGGCCGCAAAAGATGACCAGGCCATACACTTTGGCCAAGTTCGGGCCGTGATAGCTGATTTGAGTGATGATGAGCAGGAGTTACTCGACGAAGTCTTAGCTCGCGGATCAGCAAAAGAGCCGCCGTCGCAAACATAAGGTTTTCGAACAGAGGGAACCGGGCTAACAATCATTGTCAGCCCGGCGGGGATTAGGCGGCGGTGGGCCACTGCCATTCTCCTTGATGATCCTTGTCCAGGATCGGTTCGACGTGGCCAAGGTGGGCTTGGCAGAAAGGACAACGGGTGATGTGGCTTGGACGCAACTTGAGCTCGTCAGCCGGAAAACCGAACTTCTGTTTAACCGGACAGATGATCTGGTGGCCCTGCTGGCCGGTCCGGTGCCTATCCGGGTGTTGCTTGAACCAGCGTTCGATGTGATCTGCGCCGACGAACGGCATATTGTTCACCCCCCTCTCGCGATCGTGGCTACCTGTATCATGCCCCGAGTTCTCTTGCACGTCCAGGGTCGAAAAATGTGCTAAAATAGAAGATATGGCGGATTTATTCGACCAAGCCAAAGAAGCGGAATTACAGCGTTCGGCTCCTTTAGCTGATCGCTTACGACCCCGAACGCTTGATGAATTTGTTGGTCAAACCGCGATCATTGGACCGGGCACAATCTTGCGACGGGCCGTCGAAAACGACGAGCTGTTTTCCATGATCCTGTGGGGGCCGCCGGGTAGCGGAAAAACGACCCTGGCCCGAATTATTGCTAGCCAGACAAAGTCAGATTTTGTTGGCCTGTCAGGGGTATTCAGTTCAAAAGACGATCTTGTCACGGCCGTCAAAACGGCCAACGACAAATTGAAATTCAAGCGGCAACGGACGATCTTGTTCGTCGATGAAATTCATCGCTGGAATAAAGCGCAGCAAGATGCGCTCTTACCATTTGTTGAAAATGGCGTTGTCACGCTCATCGGCGCGACAACCGAGAATCCGAGTTTCGAAGTCATTAGTCCGCTCCTATCCCGAGCCAAGGTCTTAGTGCTCGAACGGTTACGACCGGACGACATGGTGGCGATTGTTCAACGCGCGCTCGATGATGAACGGGGCTATGCTCAAGAAAAGATCACGATCGAACCAAAAGCCCTTGAACTTCTTTCCACTGCCTCGAATGGCGATGCTCGAACGGCCCTCAATACCCTTGAGCTGGCAGTCAAGGCGACATCATCAGCCAAAGGAGTAAAAACGTTGACCTTGAAAATAGTGGCTGACGCGTTCCAAAAACCACATTTGCTCTATGACAAAAAAGGTGAGGAACATTACAATATTATTTCCGCCTATATCAAATCTATGCGCGGGTCAAATCCTGACGCGGCTTTATACTGGCTGGGGCGCATGCTCGAAGCAGGGGAGGACCCGCTGTTCATTGCCCGGCGGATGGTCATTTTCGCGTCGGAAGATGTGTCGATGGCTGATGTCCATGCCTTACCGTTGGCGGTCGCTTGCATGCAGGCTTGCGATCTCGTCGGTTTGCCGGAATGCGTGATCAATCTCTCACATGTGACCGTGTATATGGCGACTTGCCCGAAGTCAAACGAAACCTACGTCGCATATGGCGCGGCCGTGGAGGATGTCAAAGCGTCGCTCAATGAGCCGGTGCCCCTCAATCTTCGGAACGCCCCGACGCAGTTGATGAAAGAACTTGGATACCACAAAGGATACAAATACTCTCATGATTTCCCCGGTGCAGAAGGGGAGCAGCAGTACCTGCCGACAACGCTCAGCGGCCAGAAATATTACGAACCCAAGGCCAATCCTTTCCGAAAACCATGATCCACTTTAAACCATTCCGATTCGGCCGAGCCGAAGCTGCCGTCATTACCACCCTCGTTGTCCTATTTATCCTGGGCCTCGGCGTGGCGACGGTACCGATCGTTGCGACGTGGTACGGTCGATTGACTAATGTCTGGACTCATCTAGCCCTGCACTATGGTTACTGGGGAGCGTTTTTCTCGGCCCTCATTGGGAGCGTCACCATTGTCATTGTTTTTCCCTACACGATCATTATCGCCTTTTTAGCAACCCAAGGTCTCAATCCAATTTATTTGGGATTGTTGATGGGCTTGGGCGCAACGATTGGACAAATGTCCGGGTATCTCATTGGTTTAACTGGTGCCCGTTTCGTCAAACGACAAAAACCAGAAACGTACGATGCCTTAGAGAAGATCGTGACGCAGCGCCCAGGAATGATCCAATGGCTACTCTTTATCTTTGCCGTGACGCCCTTACCGGATGACGTGATCTTCATCCCGCTTGGTATCTTGCGGTATCCCTGGTGGAAGGTTATCCTGCCGACATTGTTCGGCAAGGTGCTGTCTGGACTCCTGGTGACCTCATTCAGCTACTTCTTCACCCAGAGTCTTGACGCGACAGCGGCTGCTCCAGCCACGGCTATCGTTAGCCAGTTCGGTACCTTCGCGGCGATCGCGGCGTTGATTTACCTCTTCTTTAAACTCGACTGGCAGAAAATGATGCACCGTTTATTAGATCATTCTACAAAACCATGACCCGCGACCGTTGGCTTGATACGATCACTAGCATTGTTGACCGTTTTCCGGTCCTTGACCGTGGTCAGCAGCCGCTGGACGGTGAACCGGGAACGGTTGACTACATTGAGTTTACTGGGCCGACGGGCGATATTCGTTTAGAGTTTGTGACCCGACCGCGGATCATGGGCAAGAAGGCGCACGGCGGTCGCCGCGTCGGTACGGCGGCCAGTGTCAGCTACGAATACAGCGCTGACGAAGAAGTGCATGAGCTCTCAGCCCTCCGTAAAGTGAACGGGCAGTGGGAAGAAATTGATTCGAGCGCGTTCGTGAACTAGGATGCCCGAGCTGCCAGAAGTCGAAACCATTCGACGTGAACTTCAGGCTGTCCTGCCTGGCCGTCGGATCCAGCAAGTAAAGGTTGATTTACCAAAAATGGTCAAGCTGCCGCTAGCGAAATTTCGGCGCGAGATGACCGGCGCAACCATCACCTCAATTCACCGTCGCGCGAAATTGGTCTTATTCCATTTGTCTAATGGGTGGACCATGATTATTCATCTCAAGATGTCCGGTCAGCTCATTTGGCAGCCCGTTCGTGGTCGGCTACGCGTTGGTGGTCATCCCATCCCCGGTGGACTGACCGACTTGCCGAATGCTTACAGCCACGCGGTCTTTCGGATGACTGGCGGAACACTGTACTTCAATGATCAGCGCCAATTTGGGTTTGTCAAACTCTTACCGAGCCTCAAGCTCAACGCCTGGCTGGAAGACCAGGGATATGGTCCTGAACCACTGGAAGATAGGTTTCGACTGGCTGATTTCCTAAAAATTCTGGAGACCCATAAGCGCCAACGCCTCAAGCCGATGCTCCTTGATCAAACGGTTATCGCGGGAGTGGGGAATATCTATGCGGACGAGGCGGCCTTTGCCGCGAAGGTCCGACCGATGCGACGGGTGAGTTCCTTGACCCTGGCCGAGAAGAAAGCACTGTATCACGGTTTGCGTGCGGTCATGACGCTGGCCATTTCACGCAAAGGAACGACGGCCGATGCCTATCGGACAGCCAATGGCCGACCAGGCGGCATGCTACCTTTTTTAAAGGTCTATGGCCGAGCCGGACAGCGATGCAAACGTTGCGGCGGGACGATCAAAAAAATCACGTTTGTCTCCCGAGGCACCCACTTCTGTCCCGATTGCCAGCGCTAACCCCAGGTCGTCGGAATCCAGCTATACAAGGCCAGGGCGACGAGTAACCCAACGATCCCACCAACGAAGGACTGCCAAGGGGTATGTCCCAAGCGTTCGGCCAAGTGACTGGGAAATTTTCGTTCCTCACGTTCCGGCAGCTCTTTGATGAGCATGTTGAGCATGCGACCGTGCTGGCCAATAAACTGACGGAGGCCAATAGCATCGCGGATAATGAGTAAAGCGAAAATAACGGCAATCGCGAAGGACGGGGAGGTCCAGCCATCGTGTAGGTAAATGACCGTAGCCAAGGAAACGACGAAGGCAGTATGGGTTGACGGCATGCCCCCGTACTCTTGGAGCGTTGACCAGCGCAGTTCACCGCGGACCGCCTGTATGGTAAACTTCAGCAGCTGTGTGAGGAGTCCGGCGATCAGGGGGATCAGGACCAATTTAGGAATAATCATTGAGAACTATGATACTTGGTGAAGCGATACTCTTCGGAGCGGTCCAGGGACTAACGGAATTTCTGCCGGTATCAAGCTCTGGCCATCTTTTGCTCCTTCATAGCATAACACATTTTTCCGTTGGTGATGACCTCAGTTTTGACGTGGCGCTTCACATCGGAACATTATTGGCAGTGGTGGTCTACTTCTGGAAAGACCTCTGGCGCATCCTGAAAGCGTGGCTGCACAGCTTCGGACATTGGAATTGGAGTGATGAAAACCAGCGCTTAGCCTGGCTTCTGATTATCGCTTCGGTTCCCGGGGCAATCATTGGGGCATTGCTCGAACAGGCGGCTGACTCAGCATTCCGTCAGCCAGTTTTGGTCGGGATAACGCTGATCATCGGCGGTGTTGCTCTCTGGTGGGCTGATCGAACTGCTAAAGCCGATCGATCACTTGGCGCTCTTACCTGGAAGCAGTCTCTGGTTATTGGTCTCGGTCAAGCCGCCGCCGTCGTGCCGGGCATTTCCCGGTCGGGCGCCTCGATTCTGGTGGGTCGGTTGTTCAGATTGACCAGAGAAGCGGCGGCCAAGTTTTCATTTCTCATGTCGGTGCCAATCATCGCCGGTGCGGCTGGCAAGAAGCTCTTCGAGCTACGGCACGTCGTCTTGACTGGCGATCAGAAAATAGCTTTTTTTGTGGGCGCCTTGACGGCGGCTATCGTCGGCGCTCTAGCGATTAAGGTGCTCCTTCGTTACATCAGTCGCCATTCCTACGGAATCTTTGCGGCCTATCGAGTGGCGCTGGGACTGGTGGTATTCATTGTTGTTTGGCTGGCACGATAGAGCTCAAACAAAAAACCGCCCAGCTGGGCGGTTTTTAGTCTGCCGTTTAAGCGGAGGTTTTCGTCATCATGGGTTTTGACCGGATGGCCAAAGCCGTGAGTGCGATCGTCCCAAGGGTAACGACCCAAGCCCACCAGGTTTGCAGTGAGCAATCGTATTTCCGTTGGACGTAGGCCAGGACTCCGGCTCCGACGAGGGCGATGATCACGGGCCAGATTTTCGTGACGGGAACAAATCCATAGAGAACCGCTACAGCAATCAAGAAGATAATGAGGATCAGTGTCCAGACCCACGGCTTGAGTGAGGTGCACGGTGTTGTGGTCGTGACGGGAGCGGCGGTCGTGTTCGTGTTACTGACAGAATTCGTATTGGCGTTACTGTTGACGGCGGCCGCATTCGTATTCTGATTGACGCTGCTATTGGTATTCGTCGTGAGGTGAGTATTCGTATTGGCGTTCGTCGTGGAGGTATTCGTCGTGGCGACGGGGGCTGGTTCGACATCGACGGACACTTGTCCGGTTACACCGTTAGCCTGGGCTTGAATTTTCCCCGTACCGACCGTCGTGGCCGCAAAGACGCCGCTTGAGCTGACCGTGCCGTTCGATCCGGCCACGGACCAGACAAAGTTCACGCCGGGAATTTCGTTACTCCGAGCGTCAAAGGCTCGGGCAGTGAATTTCTTTGAGGTTCCGGTGAAAATTATTTCCGGATCGGAGTTTGGATTGATTTCAATCTCAGCGATTGATCCCGGCGTGACTGTCACGGCGGCTGTCGTTACAAAGCTTTGATAGGCGGCCTGGATGGTCCAGCTACCAGCTTGGCCGGCCATGTACGTCGCGCCAGTCAATGTTCCTTTTGGGTCATTCGTTGAAAAAACGGTTTGACCAGTAACGTCGGTCGAGGAGCCGTTGGCATCGACCGCTTTAACGACGAAGCTGACCGTATGCCCAGAGGGGACTGAGGCGGCGGTCGGATCAATAGTGATTTTTGTCGTGGCTGCTAGACTTGGCCGAGCTATCGCGAGCATCAGACCGGCAGTTACTATCACGAGCCCAGCATATCGAAACAATCGCATAAACAGGTAGTTAAGTAATGAGTTGTCCGAGAAGGACGAGACGTTGCTTGGTTGAAAAGAGGGGAGTGCAGGTGAAAATTGTTAAACGCGGCTGCAGTGTATCATTTTGAATGTCGGTTCGGTTGGGGTTAACGATTTCTCGATCGGAGACCGAGTAATCATACTCCTGACCGTGCCAGTAGACGATGATTGGCTCGCCGAGCTTCACTTTATCGAGCAAGTAGAGGGTGGTCGAGCTGGGGGGGAGATATTGCCAGCGATGGCCAGACAACACCATGTTTCCGCCCTTGATTGGATCGGACGTGTTTGGAATGTGCCAAATGCCTCCACGATCAAGTGTTTTCTGGGTCGGTCCTTCAAAAATCGGCATATTGACTCCGATGCTCGGAATGACCAGGCGGTTGTCTTTCGGAACGGGCTGGTCAGCAATAACCGGTAAACTCGACAGCGCCACGAATGATCCCTTTGTACTCGAGAGCTTTGTTTGATATGGCAACATCGGTCGCGGCCGGGTAACGGCAAACTTCAGGCCAGGCCAGAGCGGGTAGGTAATAATGAGCCCACCCACGAGTATCATAGCTAGTGGAATCAAACGCCACCACCCAGCCCCTCTCTTGGAGGGGCTGGGTGTACCTGGGTTGCTCAGACTAGGCTCGACCGTATTCATTCCGACGGCTGGATCGGGTGAACCAGGCGAAGCCGAGTGTGATGAGGGCGAGACCGGCCGCGAATGTGAGGTAGTCGCGGAGTGAGACACCAGTCGTTGCCAAACCGAGGACTTTCGGAACAATCACTTTGACCGGAGCTGACGCTTTCTGTGGTTCGAGACCAGTCGCGGTCACCACGGCCACGTTCGTGTACGTTCCAGCTTTGACGTTTGCACCGATCTTGACGACGTAGTCAATAACGCGTTGGTGGTTCGCGGCTAAGGTGCCGAGGCTCCAGGTGCGCGTACTCTTGCCGGTGTCGATGAAGGTGAATCCAGCGGGCAGCGTGTCAGTCAGGACAACATTCTCAGCGTCGGCGTTACCAGTATTGCTGATGGTCACCGTGTAGGTCACGACCTTACCAGGATTTGACGTGGTTGGTTTGGCCGTCTTGGTAATGGTCAAGGCCGGGTTAGCAACAATTCCGAGGACTTGCGGGACACGGACGTCCACATTGGACGTCGCGCTGACCTTACTCGTATTCGAGCCTTGGGCCGAGGCGGTGTTGGTGTAGGTTCCGGCGGTCTGACTGGCGCTGATGTCAGCACTGTAGGTCGTTACAACTGATTGACCAGGGATCAACTCACCAAGGGTGAAGTTCTTGGTTGAACCGCCACCAACGGTGTAGATGAAGCCGGCCGGGAGAACATCGGTCAGGACAACGGCGTGGGCAGTATCGGTTGCGCTAGCTGCGTTCGTTACTGTCACCGTGTAGGTCACGGTTTTGCCGGGGTTAGTGAAGCCGACGACGTTATTGGTCTTAGTGATGGACAGGCTGGGGGCCGACTGGATGGTGGTCGTCGTTGTGCCGGGGGCGCAGTGCTGGGTGGTCGACTCGTTTTGATTGTCGGCCGTACCACAGACAGTGGCAGTATTGGTCAGGACGGTTCCGTTGGCTACTGGGGAAGTCACCGTGACGACGAGCGTGACCGAACCGGTGTCGCCTGGCAGATGAGCACCGAGATTCCAGGTAACGGTCCCGGCGCTATTCGTGCCACCATTGGAAGCTGAGACGAAGGTCGTATTTGCTGGCAAGGGGTCGGTGATGACGACGTTGGCGATCGGTGTATTGCCGCTGACCGACCAGTTGAGGGTATAGGTCAGTTGGGCGCCAGCCGTAATTGTGGCTGGGGCGGACTTGATGACTGACACTCCGAAGTCACTGTGGACCGTTGTCGTTTCCGTATCGGTTGAGCAGTGCTCAACAACGGATTCTTCACGAACCAGGGAATTGCTTTGACCGCAGACCTGGGCAGAGTTTGATAACTGCGTGCCATTGATGAGCGGTGAGGCCACCGTGACAACGAGGGTCACTGAACCACTATCACCAGGGACATGAGCTCCCAAATTCCATGTGACAGTACCGCTATTGTTCACGCCGCTATTGGAAGCCGAGGAGAACGTGGTGTTCGCTGGAACGGCATCAGTGATGACGAGAGCATCAACTGGCGCATTTCCCGTCACGGTCCAAGCCAAGGTGTAGGTCAATTGACTACCAGCCTCGACTGGATCAGGGCTATCGGATTTGTCGATCGTTACGCCGAAGTCGGATTGGACGTGGGTTGTGAATTGATCGGTGTCACAGTGATTGACTGGAGTATGGTCACCAACACTTTGGCTGGTCGCACAGACTTCAGTATTATTGACGTAGGTCGTACCATTAGCTAACGGAGTGGAGACGTGAGCCGTGATGGTCACACTGCCACTGCCGCTCCCCGACGGGAAACTGCCGAGATCCCAACTGATCGGAGTACCGCTGTGGTCACAGCTATCACTACACGCAACGAAGTTTAGACCAGCCGGCAGGGTGTCCGTCAACGTGGCACCATCAATCGGCGTATTGCCGGAGATCGTCCAGTTCAAGGCATAGGTCACATCATCGCCGGCTTGAACCGGGTCAGGCGAACCAGTCTTGATGACTTGGATGTCATAGTCGGACACGACGGTCGTATGATCATCGCCATCAGCGCACTGTTGTGATTGGTCGCAGATCTGAACGGTGTTGTGGAGATCGGTGCCATTGCGCACGAGATCATCAACTTTTACGGTTACCGTCAGGCTGCCATTGCTTGGGACGGCTTGCGAACCAAGGTTCCACGTCACGATGCCAGCCGCTTCATTTCCGCCATTGCTAGCGCTCACGAAGCTGGTGTGGGCTGGTAAGGTATCGCTGACCGTCAAGGCGCTGGTCGTGGCGGCATTACCGTCGACGTTCCAGTCGACCGTATAGCTGTACGTGCTTCCGGGAGTCGTTGTGGTCTGGTTGTCCGTTTTGCTGACGCCCAGTTCGTAGCTCGAGAGAACCTGGGTCGTTACGGAACCATCTTTACAGACGTGGTTCGGGTTGATGTCGATCAGCGACAAGGCTGACAAAGACAACGTTGGGAAGTACGGCTGCTCATCACCACAGACGGTGGCCGTATTGGTGATCTCCATTGGGTCAAGGTGGTTGTCCACGTTGACCGTCAGATGAACAACACCAGTCTGGCCAGGGATGAACGGTCCAGGAATCGTCCAGCTGATCGTGCTGGTG
Source organism: uncultured Gammaproteobacteria bacterium (assembly GCA_964518425.1). Taxonomy (GTDB): domain Bacteria; phylum Patescibacteriota; class Patescibacteriia; order SBBC01; family CAIJZX01; genus CAYLHT01. The sequence continues at coordinate 12,515 of CAZFGG010000015.1, read as the reverse complement.
GCATGATCGCAGCTATCACTGCAGGCAGCGAAGCTGGTGTGTGTCGGCAGGGGATCCGTCACCGTGATATTGGCCAATTGGGAATTACTTCCCTGGTTGACTTGCCAGGTGATGTCGTAGGTCATCTGACCGCCGGCTTGAACCGTGGCCGGACCGGACTTGCTGACCGTCCAATCGAAGACCTTGTTCTGCCAGTTGACGATATCAATCCGGGCATTGCCATTGCTCCCGACCGTGACACTATCAGGGGTGATCGACTTGAGCGTGTAGTTAGCGTCGGGTACCTCGCTGGCGCTGTAGGTGCCAGGGGCGACAGCGAAGGACGCCGGCGCGTTTTCGCCGAAGTTCTTGGTGACGCCATCGAGCGTGGTCATGAAGGTATGACCGTCAGAGGTATCAGAACCGTCCCAGGCCCGAACATCTTTGTAGACCGTGATATGGGCCGGAAGTTGTTTGTTCACGACCCAGACGTTGACCGGCTGATCGCCGCTGCTAACGCTGAAGTTCGATGGGGTGATGCTGACTAGGGCGTAATCTGCATCTGGGTTTTCCGAGACAGTCACATTCCCCGGGTTGACCGAGGTCGTGAAGTTCGTGCCTTCAGCAATGGCGCCGCTAGCGGCGTTGACGTTGGCCGTGAAGCCATGGCTATCGCTGATATCGGTTTGACCATCAATGCCGACGACGTTCTTGTGGACGATAATCTGAACTTTCTTCTGCTTATTCGTGACGAGAAGCGTGGTCGTGGCGTTCTTGCTGACCGTGACCTGCGCGCCATCAGCCGCGTTGGCATTATTGTCAAGGCTGTAGGACACGAAGGTGTAGCTACCGTCAGCTAATTCCGTAACGGAGTAGGTTCCCGTCGGGAGATTGCTGTAGGTCGCGTCGCTGCCTTCAGCGATTGTGCCATTGGATTGGCCGGAGACGCTGACGGTGAAGCTGTGGGCATCATTGACCGGACCGCCATCAGGATTGATGACATCTTTTTGGATGACCAGCGTGCCCGTATCGCGATGATTGGTGATGGTGCAGGTGCCGCCATTGGTCGAAACGTTCATCGTGATCTGACCGTTGGCTGGGTTGTAGCTACAGATACCAGAGGCACCGACGAAGCTGTAACCGCTGACCGCATCTTCGGTCACGAGGTAGGAAGCGGTGTCGAAATTAGCGCTATCACCACTATGGTAGGCCCCGCCATTCGCGTGGAAGGTGAACTGACTGAGGTCGGCGTTCGGTTCATTGTCAACGACTTTGAGGAAGTCAACATGACCTTGATCACGGGTATTCGTGATTGTGCAAGTCGCCGTTTGTCCAGTCGTCACGCTGATGACGCCGTTCGGACAGCTGGCTGAGAACGAAGCAGTGTAGCCAACCGGACCGCCCGTTTCGCTGACCGTGTACTGGCCAGTCGGAACAGAGTAGACCGTACCGGTTTCGGAACCGGCTTGCGGGCTGTTGGCGATATCGTTGGTGCCTTGTTTGGCATGCAATTGCCAATCGCCGGCCACTGCGGAACCGCCGACAACATGCTTGATCACTTTCAGATTGCCCATATCACGAGCATTGTGAACTGTGCAGGTCGCCGTTTGACCGGTGACCACAGTCACATTCGAACAGGTGGACGATACCTGGTGGTAATTGGACAGAGCTTGCTCGGTGACGGTGTACTGACCGGTCGGTAAATTCGCGAAGGTGTAGGTTCCGGTTGAACCAGCACTGGTGTGAATCGTTCCGACGCCGGTCGGGTCAGGTGAAATGGTGAAGCTGAAGTCACTGGCTGAGGCGGTGCCGCTGTCGACCACTTTTGTCAGGGTCAAACCACCGGTGTCGCGGGCGTTATGAACGACACAGGTTGATTGGTTATCCTGGGTGACGGCCACATTGGCGCACGTCGATGATACTTGGTGATAATTAGCGAGGGCCTGTTCAGTAATGGTGTACGATCCGGCCGGTAAATTGCCAAAGACGTAGACCCCGCCGGTCGTATGAACCGTGCCAACACCATTCGGATCAGGAGCAATGGTGAAATTAAAGCTATCCGGCGACGCAGTACCACTGTCAACAATTTTCGTGAGCTTAAGTGAACCGTTCGGCGCGACGGTCACCGTGGTATTTGCGGTCGCTTGAACGGGATCAGTTTGATCCGACGTCATGACCGCCACGTTGTGGACAGTGGTCGTTCCAACGGGGAATGCATTCGACAATGTTCCGTGAATGGTAATCGTGCCACTGGCGCCGACGGCGAGATTGCCGATGGCCCAGATGTTATTGCTGCTCGTCGGTGCTGGAAGGGCTGAGGTAAAGTTGAAATGGCTATCGTAGGTCTCGGTCACGATGACATTCGTCAGGTCAATGTTCCCGAGGTTCGCGTAGTTCAGGGTGTAGGTCAGCGCATCACCGGGATTGGCCGTGGCTTTATCAACGCTCTTGGTCAGGGCCTGGCGCGGTTGGACCGGAACAACAATGGCGTTACTAAAGTCATCGTTATAGTGATAGCTATTTCCGGAGTGATCGACAACCGTGTAGAAGAAGTTCAGCGATCCGGCTGATTGAGCGCGGAAGTGAAAATCGGAGTGCACCGTGTTCCCGTGATCCTGGGTATAGATATCCGATTCAGTGACGCCATCAGTGACGTAGTTCGTGACCACTGAGTCGAGCGTCGCCGCGGCCGGGTTGTAGGTCATCTGCGGCGTGATGTCGAGGTAGGTGCTGGACGTTTCATACTCAACGTGAACCGTGAATGGTTGTCCAACCAAAGGATTCGGCGGAGTAACCGTCGAAGACAAGATGTGGTTGCGACTTTGCGAAATGATGTTCTCAATGGTCAGCGTCTGTCCGGCTGAAGCATTTGACGCGTCAGGCGAACTGGCCGTAATCGTGAACGGTCGGGTTTTACCGAAGACATCATTGCTCGGCGAGTTCGGTGAAGCCGGCGGCGTCACTTGGACGACGTAGAACACGTCTTTCGAAGCACCAGCGGCAATCGTGTTGAGCGGGAAGGTCGGAGCTGAGACGAGGCTCAAGTACGACGTACCGCTACCCCAAGCAAAGGTCGACTGAACCGCGGTCGCCGAAGCAGCGCCGGTGTTCGACACCCGAGCCTGGATCAAAAACTTGTGTGGGCCGTCAGTGACGGGGTTATTGCTGTCCACGCCAAGAATGTCCCAGGACAAGATTTGGGTTGAAAGACTGGTCGTCGAAGCCTGAGCGACGCGTGGAGCAGCGAAGGCTCCCAACAGGCTGACGTTGAGGAGGGTAGAAATCCCAACGATGACGTTGAGGGTTTTCCACACCCGTTCTTTGACCGACTTCTTCTGGACGAAACTGATCATGATAGACATATGCTTCGATCTATCGAGTAAATAAATGTTGAATGAGTGATGGCTCTGCTTGGTAGCAAAAAAGCCAACAGGAAGCCACAATTTTTCACCGATATCTGATCCGCCGCAAAACAGGGGGTTTCGAGGCGAGTGGCGAAAAATATATAACCTTTTGTTGACTTTTAACTTTTTGCGAGGCGGTAGAAAGGGCAGTATTGACTGGGCAATGAGCGATTCCCTCCGGAATGAACGATAACCTAAGATGCAGGTCGACTCGGACCTTACACAATTCTTAGGATTTTGTCAAGGGGTAGCCCCCTCCAGAACTAACGGACGTAGTGTAGCACTTTATTATGCCGGTCGACAAAACCCGCTGTCGAGAGCGGGTTTTGTCTGTGGAAAACAGGCCTTATCTTAGACGAGATGGACCATTTGGTCAGAGACCACGTTTGGCCGCACGTAGGTCGTTTTATACAGATAACTGATGACACCAGCTAGGGCGAACAAGGCCATATACCCGGCAAATGTTGCCAATAAGAGGAGGGGAAGATCAGCCAATTCTTGATTTTGGGGTTGGAGGGTAGGTGAGGCGCTCTGAACGGGCATTTGTGGCAGGTTTACGGCCAGCTGGTCGGGCTGAACAGTGCCCTCGGTAGCCCCCAATACTTCAGGTTGTGAGACTTGAACTAGGGCAGGTTGGGGAACCAGGACTTCGACCGGAGGGGTGGCAGAACTGACCACTGGGGCGGCTTTCGGCGCCGGGGCAGTGACCACTGACTTTTTGATAGGCTTTGGCGCAGTTGCTTGAGCAACGGGTTTGGTCGGAGCGGTGGTCGTGGTGGTCGAAGGTGCCACGGTTGCCTTTTGGCTGCCAAAAAACTGGACGACGATCGTGGTTGTTGAACCGTTCATCGTGCCATCGAGGACGGCCACGCCAATATCCTGGAATTTTGGATTGAGCAGGTTTTCTCGATGGCTCGTCGACTTCATCCAGGCTGGAACGACGTCGGCACCATCAACAAAATCAATGGCCAGGTTTTCGCCAGCCTCAGTATAGGCGTACCCGCTTTGTTTGATCCATACCCAGGGCGCCTGACCAGAAGGCGAGAAATGATCAAAATACTGATGGGCAAACATGTCTGCTCCTTTTGCTTCGGCGGCGTGCTGGAGTTCTTGGTTGGTTGTCAGACTCGATAAACCGTTCGCTTGGCGAACAGCATTGGTGGCCTGGATGATTTCAGCACCAGTATAGCTGGCCGCTTGCGTCGCCTGAGGGGCGAACAGCAAACTCGTGATGATCATGGTTAATCCGACCCACGTCCGACGACGCGACGTCGATGGGGAAGAAAAGTTGAGAGTGCGTGGAGCACGCGAGACAAGACGGAGTTGGTCGTTGGTCGGAAGAATATCTACGTCCTGCCCTGAAGAGATGAAAGTCATGTGATGTTTTGTTTGTTGTCTCAGGCGTTTTTGCCAAACAAATAACGCGCTCGCAAAAGCGCGTTCCACCACTAACCTAAGCAGTATAGCACAGTTTTAGGGAAAAATCAAGCCGGAGCAACTTCTCAAGGGGCTATATTTCGTTTCCCGTGACAAGCTGAAGCCAAACACGCTATACTATTCGGCAGAGCAGGATGTGTCTTTATCCCGTTGATTTCTTCTTCATGAAAATTGTGATCATGGCTGGCGGTAGTGGTACGCGCCTCTGGCCGGTCTCCCGACAACATAGTCCGAAACAAGGCCAACCGTTCGGAGATTCGCAGTCGATGCTGCAAAAAACCTTTCAACGTTTGCGCCGAGGATGGTCAACGAAGGACATCTATATCTCCACGAGTCTCGAGCAGTATCCGGCTCTGCATCAACAGTTACCAAGTTTACCGCGCTCGAAATATATTCTTGAAACTGCTCGGCGCGAAACAGCGGCCGCAATCGGATTAGTCGCCGTTACCCTCCACCACCTCCAGCCGAAAGGAATCATGGCCACGGCCAATTCCGATGCCTACATTAAACAAACTGATGATTATGTGGCCGCACTCAAGACGGCCGAGCAGGTGGTTAATAAATACCCGCAGCAAACAGCTCTACTCGGAATCAAGCCGCGCTTCGCTGATACCGGCTTGGGGTATATCAAAATGAAACGACAGGTCGATACGGTCCGTGGGCGCGACGTTTTTTTGGTCGATCGCTTTGTTGAGAAACCTGATCAACGGACGGCCGATCGGTATGTGCAGAGCTGGCAGTACCTCTGGAATCCAGCCATGTTCGTTTTTCGAGTAGACGCTATGCTCGAAAAGTTCCGTCGCCATCTCAACCCGTCGTATAAGATCTTGATGAAGATTCAGGCGTCATTAGGCACCCGACACGAAAGGTCGACGATCAAGAGACTTTTTCCAAAAATGCAAAAAATTTCTATTGACTATGGGATTATGGAAAAAGATCGGTCGATGCTCGTCATCCCAGCTGATTTTACCTGGTCAGATATTGGCAGTTGGGGAGCGGTCTACGATATGTTGTCAAACCACCCCGGCGAAAATTTACTGCACGGCCGGCATATTACTCATGATGCCTCGGGAAATCTCATCTTTAGTTACAGCGGGAAACTCATTGCGACGGCGGGAGTCCACGACATGATTATCATCGAAACGAAAGACGCTATCCTGGTTTGTCCACGTCATCGGGCCCAGGACGTCAAGCACCTGGTGACTCAGCTTGAGCAACAAGGATTAACACAATATCTCTAATGCGCTTCGTGTGGATTAGTCTCGCGGCCATCGCGACCCTGGCTGGCCTGGGGAGCTGGTGGATTTTTGGAACGGTCAATCAATCAACCGGATCGAACTCAGCCGATGTCATGGTGACCATTGCCAAAGGCGCAGGCGTTCGCGATATTTCTTCCGCCCTGGCTCAGCAGAAACTCATCCGTTCCCCGCAGGCCTGGACGCTCTACGTTCTCTTGACCGGCGTCAGATCGGATATTCATACCGGTACATTTACCTTCAACCGTGGCATGACCGGTCGGGAGATCTTACGATTGCTGACGAGCTTGCCAACTGACGATCGGCAAGTGAAAGTAAAAATTCTCGAAGGATCGCGAAACACGGACATCGCGGCGCAACTGGAAAAGGCCGGCGTTATTTCGGCCGCCGATTTTTTAGCGGCCGCCGGAACGAAAGATAGTCGGCTGGTAGTGACGGATAAGGCCTATGGGTTTTTGGCAAGCAAACCAGCGAGCGTTGACCTTGAGGGTTTTCTCTTTCCGGACACGTATTATTTCTTTAAGCATAGCTCAGCGTCAGCGGTCCTCCGGAAATTTCTCGACAACTTTGACCTCAAATACACGCCGGCTATGCGTCAAGCGACGACTGCCCAGGGACGAACAATTTTTCAGGAAGTGACGATGGGTTCAATTCTTGAGGCTGAATTACAAACCGACGTTGACCGGGCTTTGGCGGCGGATATTTTCTGGCGGCGGTTGGAGGCCGGGATGGGGTTAAATGCTGATACCACGATCCTCTACGCGCTCGACCGTAAAACTGGCTCGGTCACGTCGGCCGACCTTCAGGTCGATTCGCCATATAACACCTACACCCATCGCGGTTTGCCAGCTGGACCAATTGGTAATCCTGGGTTGTCGGCTCTACGCGCCGCGATTACGCCAAAGGCGAACGACTACTGGTACTATCTCACCGCGTCAGATGGGCACACGGTCTATGCAAAAACCTTGGAGGAGCATAATCGGAATAAGATGAAGTATTTACGATAGTTTTCCTTTCCCGTCTTTGCTATCGTCCTCATCTTCTCGTGAAAAGCCATGATCTTTTAGCAGTTGTAACAATTCTTGGCCGTTAAGAGTCCAGACCTTTTCTTTCCAGCTGGGATCATCGGATAAATTTGCAATATACTCTCGCATTTTATTGTTATCTTCTTCGGAGATGTAACCGTCTTCGCCCGTATTTTTTCTTAGCATATATCCATCCGGAACGTCTAGTTCGGTTATTCCTGGATAAGGATCATTTCCTTTCAAATTCTCAAGAAGGAGTTCAATATATCTCTTTGCTCCAACTTCTTCAATCATGATGAGCCCAGCCTTCACAAATTCTTCTTCGGTAATCATAGGTTCATGCTGGTGAAAAAATATTTCATGAACCCGAGGAAGACAGTAGTAGGGGTTTGTCATGATCTTATCAAACTCCTCCGGTGTCATTGGAAATAATTTTTCGGATTTCATGGCTTCGATAGAAAGTTATTGAGCAGATAGATTCTTCGCAGTTCCCCTTGTTGTTTTCGTATTCTTATCCTTCATACGATAGGAGGGGCCGTCGATAGTAATCACATTAACTTTTTCTAAGATTCGATCGAGAGCGATATTCGCCTGTTGTTCGTCTTCAAACAGAAGGCTCCATCTATCTGTTGGTACGTTGGATGTAAATATGGTTGAAAGATTACGGTGGTGACGTTGATATAGCAATGCATATAACATTTGCTGGGAATTGGGGTTAAGACCAGAAATTCCCATTTCATCGAGAATCAGTAATCGACAACGCACTAGAATTTTGTAGAGATGCGGTGAGATGAGGTTCTCCGTTTCCGTCTCATAACTTTTCTTGAAATTCTCCAGCCGAATACATCGTACGTCATACCCTTTTTCAATTGCTTCTCGACCCAATCCAATCGCCAGGTGGGTTTTGCCGACTCCGGTTGGTCCAAGGAAAATGACATTTGCTCCTTGCTCGATAAATCGACAGGATGCCAAATCGTTGATTATACGACGATCGAGAGTTGGCTGAAAAGGAAAGTCAAAATTGTCCAAAGTTGCGCCAGGCAGCAAAAAGTTTGCTTGCTGCGTCCAGCGGGATATACGGTGTTCTTCTCGGTAATGGATCTCTTTTTCCAAGATCATTTCAACGCCATCATGAAATGTCCCCCGATCTTTGTTAACTCTTTCAGCCACATAGTGGAATGAGGTGACTAAGCTGTTCATCTCCAGCAAGGTAAGCATATGATTAATTTTCTCTTCTTGTGTGCCCTGTTGAGGAACAGCATAGACAGGCGCTCTTTTTCTGCTCATAGTGGTATGTGATTAAAGATATGCGATGTGACTTTATAATAACTCTTATCTCTGATAGTCATGAGGTGACTATGAATTTTTTTACTCGTCAGCTGTTTCCTTTTTTTATTCTCGGATTGCGAAACCGTATGACGAGGGTCGAGTATCCACTCACCACGTCGGTAACTGATCATATGTTGGGCCACAGGTTCCTGATGGCCGCCGTAAATTTCCAAGATTGGCATTCCACGGTTCGTATTTTCCCTGAGCAACAACTTTTTTTGTGCATACTCCATCGGCACCGAATAAAAGACTGACTTATACTGGACTAACCCGTCCTTTGTACTACGCCTACGAAGAAGGGGCAGGGGATTATAAGCTGGGCCTGTAGGAAAGGTGAGTGAATCTCTTTCCTTTTCCCAAAGCTTCTGCGGTTGTTGTTTTGTTGTCGCATGTTTGCGTCGATTAGCGACATGGTCAAGCCATTCTTGCACGGCGTCGTTCATTGGCTCAAGGGAGGGAAACTTTTTCTTAAACACATTGTTCTCGGCAAAACTATTCTCCAGATATTTAACTCCTGATTCAACCTTTCCTTTTGAACGGGGCCAGTAAGGTGGGCACGCTTCGGGCTGAAACCCGTAAAAGTTTGCAAAGTCTTGAAAGGTTGGATTCCAATGTATATGTTTCTCTCCATCCAATCCTTTTGTGCGGCCCAGTACAACCGTTTTCATGTTGTCGTACCGAATAGCTTTTGGTATACCAAGTTTTTCGAAAGCATGAATGTGGCACTCTTGTAGTACCTGCTGGTTCTGTTTGACGACGAATTCAACATACATGGCGCGGCTATACGAGAGGACGTAGATAAAAGCATAGAGCTTTTCTTCGCGCCCATGCAGTTGAATTCTGCCGAAGGACGCCCAATCAACTTGGGCTTGCTCGCCTGGCCCGGTTTCTACCCGGACACTTCGCTTATATCGATCTTGCTTGACGCCCGCCAGCGTGGTCTGGACATACGTATTGAGCGATGCGTAACTACCTTGATAGCCCACTTGCTGCAGTTGGAGAAATAAACTTTTTGCATTTCTTTGCCCTTTTTTGAGATAGGCACGAATAGCGTCTTTGAAGGGGAGTACTTTTGATGGGATAGATTCCTTATTTTTTTCGACGATCTGACTCTTACTCCATAATTTTTTATAGTTGTAAACAGTACCAAGGCTTATTTCAAGCTGACGAGCAACCTGTGCTAGGGGAGTGTCCGTCTTCAGCAGTCGTGATAATTGTTCTTGCTCTTCGAGACGTAACATATGTTACTTACTTCGGTTCTTATCGACGAAATTAAGAGGGTGCTTTTCAATCTCTTTTCGTAAGTGCTGATGTAGAGATTTTTCTAAGGCTTTCTGTAACTCATAGAGCAACTTTGATTCTTTTTCAGAAAACTTAGTTCCGGCTTTTTGATTTGCTTTTATTTTTTCAATAGATTGTTCTAACCATAAGGAAAAGCCAGACTGAATTGTGCTTTCTTCAAGTTCTTTCACGAGCATATCTTCGTCCTTCAAAAAAGTATAGATTTGATCGTGGTTGGCCGTAGCCCGAAGAAAAATACGTCCGATAGTACGAAAATCCTTCGAGGTATGAATTACTTGATGAAAAACTCGCTTAAAGAGATTATTAATTATATCGTTGACGGTAAATTCTTCTATCTGACGTAATTTCGGTTGTAATTTTACAAATTCAACTCTGTAGCTTGGACCAAGCTCATATTTGTCCATGAGTTCCTTGTATTCTGTTTTCAAGGCGTCGAGCTTAAGCGAATTGCTAATGAGGGTTTCTGAAATGAAGAGCTTCTGGGCAGCTTCTTTGTTTGAAGATATGCCAGCCGATTTTTTGAAACTACTTAACGCGCTCGAACGCTCAATAGGCTTCCATAAGCGACGATTATTTTGCAGCTCAAAACGGACACGTTCTAGTTCTCCAGGTTTAAGCTCTCGGTAAATACGACAGGGAACTTTCTCCATATTAAGTTCTTTTGCACACAAAAATCGGCGATGTCCGTCTATAATCTGATATCTATCAGTTCCTATCTTCACGACAGCAATTGGTTGTTGAATTCCCAATTCCTGAATTGATAGCATAAGGCGGTCCTTATCCCCAGACACATTCAACTTGAGACGAGGTTGATTTTCATCTTCAGAAAGAGATGCTATGGGCAGATCTTTGAATTCGATAATTCGAGACTGGCTCATAAAAAAATATTTTTCTTGATAAGGAAATAATTCTAGAATAGACTATTTTTTTCGTCAAGACCATAATTCTGGTTCGAGTCCTGTATGCTATGTGGATAAGTCAATACATTTGTAATTCCATATACAGGAAATAGCCCCTGAAGCATCGAGATAGTAGTATTTTACCTTTTTCTTGCGGAACTCAACTTCCCATATCTCCGCAATTATGTCATGGACTTTTCCACATACTTATGTTGATTAAGATTCTTGCTGGCGCCTGTAAGTGTAAGTTTTAGACGAAAATGTATGCAAAAGTAAAAGGAATTTGAATGTGCTTACTATCAAAAAAGCCCTAAGGTCAGGGCTTTTTTGATTTTCCGACCATGCAGATTTGTTAGAAAAATGTATCTATTTTCGTCTAAAACTTACACCGACGGATCGGAGCGCTCTGTTGGACATTTGGCTGCGGCGGATAGCTGAGGAGACGGAGGTGGAGAGGCGTATCCGCGATTGGTGCCAGACCGCAGGCCAATCAAGGATGGCGGCCGTGGGCGAGCAAGCGCGAGGAGGGAGAAAGGCAGCAAGTCCCGGGAGTGGTAGACGGAGCATGAAAAAGGAGCCCCTCAGGTGAGGGGCTCTGCATAGCTACGTAGGCCGGCAGCCCGCGAGAATGAGAAGGACGAAGCCTCGATCCTCAGGACCAAGGTATGACCAGGCGTCAATCAATGCGTGCAGCAGCGACTGCTGCTCAGCAGTGAGAATGCGCCGACCTTCCATCTGGGCGATGAGGCATTCAGCGTCGAGAATCTGGTCGCCAGTCAGGAGTTGAGGGGCGCGCGTCGTGAAATGAGCCGTTAGGCCCGGGATGAGTCGGGACGTCCATCGTGAGGGAAACACATGCCGAATACTGTTAGAGATTAGAAACGTGCGCCATCGGGTACCCCCTGTGGAAGATGTGCCCCTACCTCTATATGAGGCTACTACATTATGTATAATGTGTCAAAGCGTTAGCTGAATAGCGTGTGTGGAATAAAGGACTAGCCTCGCATCATGTGGTGAGAGTGGGAGAGGGCGGCGATACACCTGGCCGAAGACAGTTGTGCGGCAACGGTTCACAAACCAGAGCGTGCCGAACTGGCAAAGGGCGCGCATTGCGGCCATCGTGAACACTCGGATCGCTCCATCGTGAACACCTGGATCGGTGATCCTAAACGGCGCGTAGCCACGCTGGGGTTCAGGCGTCGGGCTGGGCGTTCTCCTTTCTCCACGAGGGTCCCAGCAGGGCGATGCAGTGAGCATTGCGGAGCAGCCGATCGCAGATCGCGTCGGCGACGGTAGCGTCTCCGAGATGGTCATGCCAGTGCTCGATGGGCAGCTCAAGACCGACGTTCGCGAAGAGTCACGGGTCCCGAGTCGTCGATAGAATTTGTGTGGCTTCCCGTTGCAAGTCCCAATAGGATCGAAAACGTCCGCGTTCCCCCAGTAGTGCACGACGGCGGACTTCCCCTATGACTCTAACAAAGGCCGATCATGTCCCTTCTCGACCCGCCTCCTGAAGATCCTCGGCGGCCAGGCTCGCCACCTCCCGGTTCCCCCGATCAACCCATACCAGGACAGGTGTCTCCCGAGGCTAAAGAGAAGCATCGAGAGTCCATTCTCGGGACCGAGAGGAAGATCAAAGAGGATGAATCGTCCCGCCATGACGAGCTCCGGATCAACATGATGCGATCGGTCGTCACCGAGCCTCTGCTGACGCATGTTCAGGCCGCGGCACCGGGGGCGTCCTTCGATGTCATTGTCGTGTTGAATGAGCAATACCAGGGTGGCCTCTCGGAGGCGTGGAAACTCGCTGAGGATCGGGCGAAGGCGTGGGTGTAAGTTTTAGACGAAAATGTATGCAAAAGTAAAAGGAATTTGAATGTGCTT
>CAZFGG010000014.1:13790-23916 GCA_964518425.1 uncultured Gammaproteobacteria bacterium | reverse complement strand
GAGCCGAGCGGATCGCTGAACACCTGGTGAGACAGCGGCCGCTGAGCTCGACGCTCCAACTGGCCGAGGCGGTAACCAAAGTTAAACCCCGCCACGGTCGAACACATCCAGCCACCCAAGTGTTCCAAGCCTTGCGGATGGCGGTCAACGATGAGCTCGGCGTATTGACCGACGCCTTACCTCAAGCAGTATCGCTGCTCAGGTCCAATGGTCGCCTGGCCGTGATCACGTTCCACTCCATCGAAGATCGTCTGGTCAAACGCTGGATGAAAAACGAAGCCGCCGCGGGACGACTGACGCTCCTAACCAAGCACGTCATCGTGCCAAGTCGAAGAGAACAACTCAACAACCCTCGATCGCGAAGCGCCAAGCTCCGGGTCGCAGAAAAAATCTAACCAAACTCATCAACAGCAGACACAAAAAAATATGCGCCGCATTTCTCACACTGATGATCCGCTCAGTCATTCCGCCCACTGGTGGCACCGGTTAAAAATCTCCACCCAAAAATTCGCCATTCTCCTGACGGTGGCCGCTTTTGCTTCGGGTTTCGGTTACGTCATGATGACGAACAATACGGCGGCCGAGGGCTTTGCCATTAAGGGCCTCCAACGACAGCTCGATCAATTACAAATGGATAATCAGAAACTCGACCTCCGGGCAGCTGACCTGCGAGCATTATCAGCCGTCGATCGATCGACGGTCAGCTTGGGCTTGCAGCCCGTTGACCATGTTGAGTATGTGACCTCGACCAGCGGGCCGGTGGCCTTAAAGTAAATTGACATCGCGTATGGTCACCTCCCGTCGGACTCGTCGGAACGGTTGGTGGGGGGACCGGGTGGCGACGCTTCAAATGGTCTTGGCTGCTTTTGCGGCCTTGATTGTCTTACGGTTGTTCACGCTCCAAGTACTCCAGCATGGTTTTTACGTAGCGCTCGCCGCTGATCAGCATCAGCTCAGCCAGCAACTCCAGCCCACCCGTGGTGAAATATTTGTTCGTGACGACCAAACGGCTACAGGGACCTACCCCTTAGCGGCGAATCGAACCTTACACTTACTCTACGCCGTGCCCAAGCAAATTCAACAACCGCAAGCGGTCAGTCAACAATTGACCCCCTTTCTGTCGACCCCCCCTGAGCAGGTTCTTCAGCGACTCTCAAAGTCGAACGATCTCTACGAACCGCTCCAGCATAACTTGACCGACGACCAGCAAACGGCCATCGCCAACCTGAAGATCCCTGGGTTATTTTTTGAAGATGAACCCGTCCGGTATTACCCCGAGCAGAATATTGGAAGTCACCTCTTAGGTTTTCTCGGTTCCGACGGCACGTCAAAACGCGGGCAGTACGGTTTAGAAGGACACTTCAACAGTCTCTTAACTGGGCAGCAAGGATTTATCAAGGCCCAGAAAGACGCTAGCGGCCAAATTATTGCGACGGCCGCGCAGTTCTGGCAACCAGCCACGGATGGCTCAGATCTCGTCCTGACCATCAACCGGTCGATCCAATACGAAGCCTGCCGGCAGCTCGATGAGGCAGTCCAAAAGCACGGAGCCGACAGCGGCAGCCTGGTGATCATGAACCCAACCACCGGGGCGATCGTGGCGATGTGCGGCGCCCCGGACTTCAACCCAAATGAGTACAACAAGGTGACGGACGTGAAAACGTTTCTTAATCCGTCAACCCAAGTACCGTACGAACCAGGTTCGGTCTTCAAAGCCTTTACGATGGCCGCGGCCCTCGACCAGGGCAAGGTGACCCCGGACACAACGTATACCGATACGGGGTTTGTTAAGGTAGCGAGCTTTACGATTAAGAACTCGGATGGTAAAGCTCATGGTGTGCAAACGATGACGCAAGTACTCGAAGAGTCGCTCAACACCGGGGCCATCTACGCTATGCAACAAATCGGACCGAAGACGTTCACGAAGTATGTTCAAGCTTTTGGATTTGGCCAACCTACCCACGTTGATCTGGAAGAAGCCGCCGGGAATATGAGTGGTCTCAAGACGGGTAAGGATATTTACGCCGACACGGGCGCTTTCGGTCAGGGGCTGACCGTCACTCCACTTCAGTTGGCGGCTGCGTATGGAGCCCTGGCGAACGGCGGAAAATTGATGCAGCCATATGTCGTTGATCGAATCAAGAAGCCGGACGGAAGTGAAGTGGTCACCCAGCCGCATGAAGTCCGCCAGGTTATTTCCGCCCAAACCTCAGCCACGATTGCCGCCATGCTCGTTCGGGTGGTTGAAAATGGTCACGGCAAACGGGCTGGCGTGCCGGGATACTTCGTGGCAGGGAAAACTGGAACGGCCCAAATTCCTGATCCGAAGACAGGACAGTATTTACCCGGCGTAACCATCGGAACCTTTGCCGGGTTTGCCCCGGTTGAGGACCCGAAGTTTGTGATGGTCGTCCAGCTCGTCAAGCCGCGCGATGTCCAGTTCGCCGAGTCGAGCGCCGCGCCGCTGTTCGGAGCGATGGCTAAATATTTATTACCTTATTATGACATTCCGCCAACCAGAACTTTAGCGGCCACAAAACCGTGAAACCGTTTATCCGTCTCATCCTCCGGCGATTGGCCAGCCGTATTCTCCGGCAACACCAGCCGCTCGTGGTCGTCGTCGCTGGATCGGTGGGAAAAACGGCCACCAAAGAGGCCGTCGCGGCTGGTCTCGCCAATGGCCGGACTGTTCGAAAAACTGAAGGAAACTTCAACGCCGAAGTCGGGGTGCCCGTGACGATTATCCGTGGTGGCGGCGCGCCGTCATCGGTTCTTGATTGGTTGGCCGTCGTGGTCGAAGGACTTTTCGGTCGTCGACAGAACTATCCGCAGACGCTCGTCTTAGAACTCGGCGCAGATCATCCTGGTGACCTCGAACCCCTGCTGTCGTTGGTTCAGCCAGCCATCGGGATTCTGACCTCGCTCGCGCCTGAGCATTTGGAATTTTTCGGCGACGAACGGGGCGTCATCAATGAAGAGTCGTTGGTTATTCGTCGCTTAGCCCCAACCGCGACCGGCGTGGTGAATATCGATGATCCCGAAGCGGCCAGCCTTATTCCCCAGAGCCACCAACGCATCGTCTCGTACGGCTGGCAACCCGAGGCGACGGTCCGAGCTGAGAGCGTGACGGTGACAAAAAATGACCGTGGCTTACCCGACGGTCAAGTAATTAAAGTTGCGGTCCAGGGGAGCACGATCCCGGTCGCCCTGCCGGGCGTCATCGGCCGACACCAGGTCTATCCTATCTTAGCGGCTATCGCGGTCGGCACGATTGTTGGTGATGATCCCGTCTCGGTCAGTCAACGGCTCAGCGCTTACCAACCCCCGGCGGGGCGGATGCGATTATTCGAAGGAATTGATGGGTCACTCATCATTGACGACAGTTACAATGCTTCACCAGCCGCAGTTCTGGCGGCGATTGACACCTTAGCTGAGCTCGATGTTCCTGGTCGGAAGTACATCATTCTCGGTCAAATGTCGGAACTGGGAGCGGCGGCGGCGCGTTGGCACGACGCCGTCGGTCAGGCCCTAGCCGGCAAGAACATTGACCGGCTCATTACCGTTGGACCATTGGCCGAACGAATCGGTCACGCGGCGCAATCAGCTGGTGTCTCACCGGATCGGATGATGAACGTCGACACGGCGGAAGCCGCGGCCGCCGCGATTCAACGCGACCTCCATGCCGGTGACGCTCTATTGGTCAAAGGGTCGCGGTATGCTAGCCGCCTAGAACGAGCCGTCAAACTCCTGTTAGGCCATCCGGAGCGAGATAGCCAAAATCTCGTCGACTAGGATGAAGAAGAGTATACTGAATTTGATCTGATGTTCTCATTCTGAAAGGAGGTGACGTCGATGTCTCGAGAAGGACAGCCCGAAGATGCCGATCAACAGGAAACGCATGTCGAGAGTGTCGAGCAACTCCGCGGCGTCATCCAGGCCAAACTGATCGATGGTTCCTACGATGTTCTCCGCAACGGTCATGAAGACACGATTATCATCACCGATGGTGACCACAGCGTAGCGCATCACCTGACCCGTGATGAAGCGGCGAGTTTAGAGCGAGCCATCTGGTCGGCGGGAGAAGATCAGACCCTGGAGGCTCTTGTGGCTCGCGTCATGCATGACCTCGGGGAGGCTCACTTCGACCTGCGGAAAGGAATTGACGTCACGGTCAGCCTTCAAGCTGAAGCGGCCTAAGTTCCGGCCACCAACCCTTGCACCCGTTACTTCTCGTAACGGGTTTTGTTATCACGTCTTGTGAGCGACGAACATATGATACCCCCAGAGTTTTTTCTGGAGGGCTCGATATTGATACCGGGCCGCCAGGAAGTTCCTTGTTTGTATTTTCGTCCGCAGGCCCAACCACTCAGCCATCATGCCCAGAGGGATACCTGGCAAGGAGTACCAGAAGAGCCGCCGTGATGACGGAGTAACCGGAAGGGTGTCATCAGTCACGCGAATTTGGGCAAATCCGGCTTGATGGAGGGATTGAGAAAATTCCTCAGGTGTTGCCAGGGGAGCCATTGACCAGCCATGCAACCACTTGTCTAGTAGTCGCTGATCACGTGGTGATTGTGGTTGAGCGGTCGCGAAGAAATCGGCGACGATCAATCGTCCACCTGACTTGAGGAGGCGAAATGCTTCATGGATAAAATCCTCTTTCTTTTCAGCATGGCAAACACTCTCAACCGCCCAAACGACATCGAATGATCCGTCCGGAAAGTCTGTTGCACAATAGTCCATGACCCGGAATTCAGTTTGGTCAGCTACTCCACCGACCTGCGCGTTCTGTTGAGCGGATCGGATGTGATCGGGAACAAGGGATATACCTGTGACTGTGCAGCCATACGTTTTGGCAAGAAAAATCGAGCTGCCTCCAACTCCGCAGCCAGCATCGAGAACACGATCATGGCGAGTGAGGTGGGCGCGCTCAGCTATTATTTCATTCATTCGCCGTAATGACTCGGGCAAATTCCTTGTGGTGTCGTCCCAGTAGCCGTAATGTAATGCCAAGCTTCTGCCGAGGTGCCAAAACCACTGGTAGTCGATGGTACTCTGATCATAGTACCGGATAATATCTTGCTGATGATCTTGTCGATCAGACATAGCAGTTATCAAGAACGATACCACGTACCCGGATGGCATGGGTAGCATGCTTGACAGTTGAGTTTCGACCGCGAATGCCGTACACTACAAGCCTATGCGTCAGTCTCAACTCTTCACCAAGACCCGGAAAGAAGCGCCGAAAGACGAAATCTCGCGGAGCGCCCAGCTCTTGATCCGAGCTGGCTACATTCACAAGGACATGGCTGGGGTGTATTCATTTTTACCGCTTGGTCTTCGCGTCCTGCACAAGATTGTCCAGATTATCCGTGAAGAGATGAACGCTATTGGTGGACAGGAAGTTGAACTCGCCTCGCTGCAAGATCCGGCCGTCTGGAAAGCCAGCGGACGTTGGGATGACCAGGTCGTCGATGCGTGGTTTAAAACGAAACTGAAGAACGAGGCCGAGCTCGGCTTAGCCCTAACGCACGAAGAGGCGCTGGCCAGCATCGTCGCTGATCATGTATCGTCGTACCGCGATCTTCCGAGGTACGTCTACCAATTTCAAACGAAATTCCGCAATGAACTCCGGGCCAAGAGCGGTTTGCTGCGGACCCGGGAATTCTTGATGAAGGATTTGTATTCCTTCACAGCCACCCAAGAGCAACTCAACGAATTCTACGAAGCGACGGCTAAGGCCTATGACAACATTTTCCAGCGCGTCGGCCTCGGCGACGTCACCCATCGGACCTTTGCCAGCGGCGGAATTTTTACCGAATTCTCAGATGAATTCCAAACGCTCTGCGAGAGCGGTGAAGATACGGTCTACGTTTCCAACGATAAGGACGTCTGGATCAATAAAGAAGTGTTCACCGACGACGTGGTAGCGAAACTCGGGAAAAAGAAAGACGATTTCAGAGAACACCGCTCAATTGAAGTAGGAAATATTTTCAAACTTGGGACGAAGTACGCGGAATCCGTTGGTTTGAAGTACACCGATGAAGCGGGAAACTCAAAGCCAGTGATCATGGGCAGCTACGGTATCGGTGTGCCGCGGGTGATGGCGACGATTGTTGAAGTTCTCGCCGACAGCCAAGGTATTGCCTGGCCGGCCTCGGTTGCGCCGTTTGATGTTCATGTCGTTGAGCTCAATCCGAAAAGTAACGATGTCATTTCGAGCGCCGCGAAAGATCTGATCGAGCAACTGGAAAAACATGGCCGAGAAGTTCTCCATGATGATCGGCTTGATATTTCCGCCGGACAAAAATTCGCTGATAGTGATCTGATTGGTATTCCGATCCGCATTGTGGTCAGTGAGAAAACCGTGGCCGCCAAGAAGTTTGAGGTCAAGGATCGGAAGACTGGACAGGTACAACACGAAGCGCCCACTCAAGTGTTGAAAACCTAGTCGGGAAAACTGGGGAGTATACGTAGAACAGGTTCTTGGGTCAGGCTTGATCTGCTGACCTAAAAATCGTCGCCGTTAGGCGAAGCCATGTGAATACACGTCGGCAGCTGATTACGTCTTAGCGGTATTGATACCGGCTTCGCGGCGGCGGCTCCAAACGTCCAGGCGATTGACCACCCTGGCTGGTTGTTTAATCTGAAATAGTTGAGCAGTCGCTAGCCGGCCCTGCAGGAGTAATCCGGGCGGTTGGTTATAGGTCCCGAACAACCAATCCGCGACCGGTAACCCGAAGAAGCCAGAGATCGCTTCGTTGGCGTTAATGTTGGCGTGATGAAAGTGATGGAATCCATAAATCCTCCGCCATAGCCAGCCCCAACGCACGGAATTCGTGGCCCGTTGCCACCACTCATAGGGATAGTGCTCAACGGCATGGAAGACTTCGTAGGAGAACATGGACCAAGCGATCGAGGCTGACCCGCCGAGGATGATCGGCCAGTGTGGCAACAGGTACTGCAGTCCAATGAGCAGGGGGCTGAAGAACAACCAGAAACCGAGTAAGGCGTAGGGCGGGAAGGCGGCGTCTTCGTGTTGGCCGGCCTCGGTGATCGGGTAGCGGTTGAGGATGATCCGGCCTGGGCCGGCTTCGTTGACCCCAAGTTTAATCGGCGTCAGGAGATGATGGTGACGGTGTCCGCTTGAGAAACGGCTTAGCCAGGGATGGATCTGCCGATGGAGAATGTACCGATGAAAACCCCACTCGAAGAAGCAGTTGACCAGTTGTATACCCAGGAAAACGAGAATGAACGCGCCTACTCCGGCGGCCAGCTGCCGCTCCCAGGTGACCGGCGCGAACGAGCGAAGAACAATGACAAGCAATGTGTATTGGATTGCCACGGACAATGAGAACAAGGGAATAGAAAAAGGACGATGTTTGTATCGGTTCACTATGTCGGACAGAAATTGTTGCCCGGGGCGGCGATCAGAAACCATTGTCAATAGTGGGCTGACTATATCACGACGACCAAAGTATGTCCATGTTTTTTCTGGGCGAACGGCAATTCATGTCCTCACTATGGTATACTCGAAAAATGATTTCCCTGCTCAGCACACTCGCCATTATCGGTAACGTCCTTTTTATTTTGTGGATGACCTTCAACGGGATTGACGAACGTGGCCAAGGGGCGACACCCGCCATGATCATGTCGTACATCGGTCTGACGCTGCTCTTGATTCTTAATTCTGTTCTACTCTTTCGGCAGCGGAAAAAATAATCTGTGTCGAAACCTCCTTTCCATATCATCCGCGCGACCAAACGCCACCTCAAGGCGTGGGCTGATTTACGGCCAAAGCTCTGGCCGAAAGAGTCGAGCTTCCAACTTCGTCGCGAACCGGTGAGGATGCTTGGTCGACGTCGCGAAACAGCACTACTCGCTCAAGTTGATAACCAGATTGTCGGGTTCATTGAACTTCGTTTGCGCGACGTTGCTGAAGGCGCGACGACCAGCCCAGTCGGATATATTGAAGGCTGGTATGTTCTGCCGAAGTATCGGCAGCGGGGGATCGGCGCCGCTTTAGTAGAAGCGGGCGAGGCCTGGGCCAAAGGCCGTGGTGTGAAAGAGATGGGTTCTGACACGTGGCTCGATCACAAAGAGAGCCAACGCATACATCAACGACTTGGTTATACAGAAGTTGAGCGGCTGGTCGCGTTTCATAAAAGGCTACAGTAACAAGCGTGTATTCCTTATATATCCTCCGCTGCGCCGACGGTACGCTCTATACTGGAATCACGGTTGACCTGAAGCGGCGACTGACCGAACACAACACCTCGCGGCTCGGCGCGAAATATACTCGGTCACGACGACCGGTGAAACTCGTCTACGCAAGGCGTTTTCGTAATCGGGCAAACGCGACCCGGGCCGAAGCGGCAATGAAACGATTGTCACGCCGGGAAAAGCTGCTGGTCATGAAGAGCGAAGGAGGATCTGCCTCAAGGGCTTGACTTTTATTGTAATTATTGCTAGCGTCAGCCCTTACGATCTTTAACACTTTTGTTCTTGGGTTCTGAATGAGCCCCGATCCTCGTCGGACTAACTCGAGGAGTTCAGCATGCGTCAACTGATAGTGCTGCGGACATGCGAATATAGTGGCATTCTCGGTTCAGGGTACCCACCTCTCAGAACAATCACAAGTAGAGGCAAGCGACATATGTCTCGAGCGGCCGAAGAACTAAGGCTTTTGGTGACTGGCCGGTCGTTCCGAGTCTTTAGCTCCACTGCCAGACATGTACGCGAAGCCGCTAATTTACTGGCTAAGCGACTTGGCAAATCACAGGCCATAGGTTCGGAGGCGCTCGACCCAAAACAAACAAGATTTATCGAGCTCAGTGATGCTATGGACCTTATTTGTGAACAGGCGGAAGGACAAGACACAATAATTCTTGTGGTTGAGCCAAACTTGGCTGATCAGTTGCCCGCCTTCTTTGCTCAGAGAATATCTAATCCATTTCTACTGCAGGTTGGACGGCGGGTTAGTCGTTGTGAGGGAATCTTGATCGACGTCGAAACTCGTAGTTTCAAATTTGTGGCAGGTTCTGGTGTGCTTGGGTAGTGTTCCTTACCGGCTAACGCTTATGCGTTAGCCGGTTCTTCATTTCTGCTATACTACCCTCATGCCTATGTGCCCCAACCCTTATGTTTGAAGCCCGACACGAACGCCTGGCCACCCAGCAGCAATTTCTGCGCCGATTCCTGAAATTCATGGGTATCTCGCTGTTGATTGTGGCTGGATCGCTAGTGCTTGGCGGTTGGGGATACGCCTTTTACGCGAGACTGAGCTGGATTGACGGTCTGCACGCCGCGGCCATGATTTTGTTCTCCGAAGGCCCGGTTGTTGCGATGACCACCCACGCGGCCAAAGTCTGGGAGATTTTCTACAGCGCCTATTCCGGCGTGGCCTTCTTCACGATCATTGGCACCTTTTGGGCACCAGTCATTCACCGCTTCTACCACCAATTTCATTTGTCGGTGGTCGACGATTCTAGTCAGAAGGACGACTAGTCGGATGTCGAGCAGGGTTTAGGCACAGGCGCCTAAAAGTTGTCCGAGCGAGCTAGATTTGCTAGACTATGAGCATTATTTATTTACATAAACGTATATGATCGATTGGAGTATTTCGTGGGTGCCGTTCCTGGCGGTCGCGGTCGGGAACTTTTTACTGAGCTGGCTGTACTACTCGCCAATGTCGCCTTTCTTTAAGGCCTGGTCGCGGGGACTCGGCATGGATCCGAATAACCGGACCATGAGCGAGGATCAAAAGAAATCCATGCCGCGTCTCATGGGTGGCGCAGCTTTGGCTACGCTCTTGTTCGCCTATGGCCTGATGGTTATTGTCCATAGCCTGAACCTGACGACCTTCAGCGATGGGATGATGGCTGGACTCGTGCTGTGGTTCGGCTTCGCGGTCACGCACAGCTTGAACACACAATTTGAAGGACGAAAGCCAGTTATTCTCTTCATCAATGATTTCTGGTATTTATTGACCTATCTCGGTTTCGGCGGCCTTCTGGCCGTTTGGAAATAGGAATTGCTATTCACAAGCGCCGGGCAAAGCCCGGCGCGTTTTTGTTGTGCGCATCGTTATAGGGCGTTACGTTTTTAGAATTACAGATATACCTGA
>CAZFGG010000014.1:0-13780 GCA_964518425.1 uncultured Gammaproteobacteria bacterium | reverse complement strand
TTTTTTTGTTTTTTTTTTTCCCTTTTCGGGGTGGGGGGGGCCTTGTGGGTTTTTTTAAATTCTTTTTCATTTCCACCCGCGCCGGCCACCGCCGGCCGCTTTTTTGTTGTCCGCATCGTTATCGGGCTTGACGTTTTTCGAATTCCTGATATACCTGAGGCATCGTCCCGCGCAGGGACGTATCTCACCCGGCTCCGTGAAGGAGTCACAGTCACCATCCATGATGGAGAGGTCGACATGGTTCGGATGAGACGGAAGTACGGTTTCCATGCCTGGTTGTCGCGTCGTTGCAAGCGCAACCCGCATCGCCAGGTGGATGACGAGCAGCGGTTCTGGAATCGCCAGGGGTTCCAGATTCTCAAGAAGCCGTAAGACTGCGATACGATCACACCCGGCTGACGCGTGGCGTCAGCCGGATTTTTTCTGCTATACTTAGGAAATGGAACGAACTACAACCCGCATCGAAACCCTAGCGGACGGCGTCTTTGCTATCGCTATGACATTGCTCGTCCTGAACGTCGCCGTTGATAGTGGTCTCGGGCACAAAGATTTCCTGACCGCTCTCCATGACCTCGGACCGCATGTTCTGGCCTACGTCATTAGCTTCATGGTCATCGCCGTCTACTGGATCGGCCACCACAACCAATACTTCTGGATCAAGCACACCGATCGGACATTCCTCTGGATCAACATCTTTTTCCTGATGGGTATTGCCTTCGTGCCGTTCTCGACGAGCCTGATTGCCGATTACCCGCGTGAATTTTTTGCCATTCTTATCTACGGCGGCGATGTGTTTCTGACGGGCATGGCGCTGCTCTGGCATTGGCGCTACGCGGCTGGACCGGGGAAGTTAACGGCTGATCCGGTTGACTCGCATCTCGCGAAAGTAACGCAGCAGCGGATTCTCCTTGGGACACTGTTTTATGGCATCGCCATGTTGCTGTCATTTGTCTCACCAGTGATTAGCGTCGTCCTGTTTGCCGTCTTACCGTTTCTCTACATGCGGAGTTCCGAGATTGATAAGTTTTTGAAGGGGCAGCATTCGGAGTAGGGAGTAACCGCTGCGCGGGGCTTTGATTTTCTCTCAATTAAGCGTAGGGTAAAGGCATGTTATCTGGTGCTTGGAAAAAAATGTGGTCTGGGGCAAAAGTAGCGGGTATTTTGGCTGCTTTATCTATTGTTGCCGGAATAATATTTTCCTCTAATTCTCAACTAGCTGAAAATTCTAATGCAGCTAGTGTTTTGAATTCGAATCTTACAATTACTAAACAGATCAATTTTTCAGTGGGGACGGTGCAAATGACGAATGATTATTCTACTCGTACGGCATATCATGAGGCGTCATTTAGTGCAGACATAGTTCCTGATGGCGCCACGAAATTAGTCGCTTACAGGGATGACGTTATGGTGTCGGAAGCCTCCATTGTTGGTGGAAAATCAAGTCTCTCGGTGGCACTCGTACCAGGTCTAAATAATTTAGGGTTTTATCTAAGTGACGATCAAGGTGATCTGAGTGAAGTGAAAGAAGGGGCTTTGATAGTTTATAATACTACCCCACCAGTAATATACACATCATGCAATGTAAGTGATGGTCAGCCATTTGTGGCCGGTGATTCAAATGTTGAATGGGCTTGCGTAGCTTTCGGACAATTTACTACCTATGGTGAATCATACCCTGTTCCAATTTATGGTAGTGTAAGTGCCAACATCTCGAAAGTAACTGTAAACGGAAAAGAACTAACTCCTGGTAAAAATGGTTACATTAATCAATCGGTCACACTTCCAACAAAAACTGGGACAAACATTTATACAATTGTTGCCAAAGATGACCTAGGGAACATGTCGACAGAGCATTTTGACGAAGAAATGACCCCTACTAATACACAAACATCGGGTGGGGGTGGCGGCGGAGGTTCGGGTTGCTGTAAGGTTTGTACTACTGGCCAGGCTTGCGGGGATAGTTGTATTAGTTGGTCATATACCTGCCATAAAGGTCCGGGTTGTGCTTGTCAGGGTTGAATTTAGTATTAGCTATGAACAAAGCAGAAATTATTACGGGCCTAGTTACTTTATTTGCGACCTTTTTAGGCGTTTTTCTTGCTCAGTGGCTATCTGACCGTTCTAGGGAAAATACCCGGAAGGAAAAGTTTATACATCTATGTCTTGGCTTACTAGTTGAAATGGAACTAAACAAAGTAAGTATCAAGAAACTACGTGAAAGGAAGATAGGTGAATTTACGCTTGATCAACTAGTGTCTGGGGCTACGAATGCACTTCTAAGCGCTCAAGAACTATATAAATTCGGCGATCAACAGTTGATAACATATGCTTTCGCACAGAATAAACAGATATATATCGCGAACAAGATGATTGATTTTTGTTTTGAAAATTGGAAAAGTGGTAAATGGTCGCAAATTCCTGACCTCGAAGCTGCAAATATGAAGACCTTAGAGGAGAAGATCGGTAGGGTCGAGAAGATAATGGATGAGATTAAAGTAAGTCCGCCGATAAAAAAGATTTTGCAAACCAAAAAAGGTAACCTCATAAAAGTGTAAAGGTTCTGAATTGTTTTGACAAAACTAACCTAACTGATGAAACCTGAACGCTTGCTGCCCTCTATAGGGCCTACGCTAGCAGATGGCCAATTTTGATTATTAGTGAAAAATGACGTAACCTTAAGACATGTCCGACATACAAGAGCTGACCGACCAAGTTCTCAAGTTTCGCCACGAACGTGACTGGGAGCAGTTTCATGCACCGAAGGATTTGGCATTATCATTAGTATTGGAAGCAGCGGAAGTACTCGAACATTTTCAGTGGAAAAATGGCGATGAGCTCAAGAAATATTTGGCGGAGAACAAGGACAAGATAGGGGAGGAATTGAGCGATGTGCTGTACTGGATATTACTATTGAGCCACGACCTCGGAATTGACATTAAGGCAGAGTTCAAAAAGAAAATGGATCATAACGCTAAGAAGTATCCGGTCAAAAAAGCAAAAGGGAAAAACGCGAAATATACGGAACTGTGAACGATTTTTCTGCGTCACTAAGATCGAAACAGTTTTACCGGTTTACAGGTACGCCGGAAAATTGGTTGACCGCAATTAAGTACATGACGTGGGGCTTGAAAGAAGAGTACAAGGAACGCTGGCAGAAAATTCAACCAGGCGATATTTTTTTCATACACAGTACCCAAGAATCGCTGTTCAAAGGCTCTAAGTCGGGTATTATCGGAATGGGAGTCGTTGGTCCTGACTTTTCAATAAAGGATAATTTTCTCTGGATTGAGGAAATCCAAAAGCAACAAAATCTTTGGCCGTTAATGGTTCCATTTTCTGAAATTTATTTGTTTAGTGACTTGCCGCCCCGAAATTTGTGGGAAGCACCAGAACCGAAGAATTTTGACAAGGTTCCTGAACTTATCGCTGCTCTTCTGAAAGATTTTATTCCGTTGTCGCGACACCCCAAATTTCCCAAAATGGGTAGCTTTTCAGCGGTACAGCTTGAGGTAGCCGAGGCCATATTAAATGAGAATAAACCACTATATGAATTTAGAGCTGATCGCGAGGTTGATTTCGTATTGGAGAAACCAACGGAACTTAAGGAAGTAAAAAGCGCTAGCGAAACACTACGTTTCGCAGACACATTAAAGGTCTTTGAAAATATTAGAGAGCGCATTGTAAAAGATGAGTCTCGGCCCTATTTTAGAAACAATGAACTTCTGGCGAGGGCAGAATCGGTACACTTCACGATTTTACAGCAAATGATTGATGTATTTCGGAAAAATGGTTACGACACCATGTTTAATCGGCATGTCGATCTTTTTGCATACAATGATAATCAATCATTCTTAGTTGAAGTGAAAAGTATTGAAAACAAGAATTTTCGAACCCAAGCTCGGAAAGGAGTTGTACAATTATTTGAATACGACTTTTTTGAAGTTCAAAAGTTTGTGGCAGACAAGAAATTGACTTTTGAAAATCAATTTAAACTTCTGATACCTTCAAAGACTCCTGAAGATAATCAATATATCAGATTTATTAATTCATTAGATATTGGGGTTGGCTTATCACATCAAGATGGTATTAATCCTGTTGGAAAAGATTTTGGTTTTTCGAAACTCTAAAACGCCAAACCTAAAGGTCTTATGGCAAAATCAGAAAGACAGCTCAATAAAGAAATAGATAACGAATATTATAAGAATAGAGATATTGGCCTTTTTCTAGCAGGTTCGGTTTTAGGTATCGCCGGTGGATTTGCAGCAGCACTCTTTAAAGACCTTTTTATTGGGAATAATCGTAAACTTGAAATATTTTATTTTTTTCTTTATGGTGGTGTGACTTTTCTTGCGATTTGGTATATTAATCACAGATCCTATGCTAAGGCATACAAACTTGAAAAAGAGTTAAAGAATCTAAAAAAGAAAAAACGCTCAGAATGAAACCCGAACGTCTCGCCGCCCTTGCTGATGGAGTCTTCGCCATTGTTTTAACGTTACTGGTCTTAGAATTGAAAGTCCCGCAGTTGCATGGTCACGTCACCGACACTGCAATTTGGAACGAACTGAAAGCCCAAGGCGCGACCTGGCTCGGCTTTATCTTGAGCTTCACCTTCCTCTTCAGCATCTGGCGCATTCACCATTTCGTTATGTCCGTCTTAGCGAAAACGCTCGATAACCGGCTGACCGACTGGAACGGCTTCCTCTTGTTCTTCGTGGCCGTCGTGCCGTTTACCGCCCACCTCCTCGGTGCCTATCCGCGGTCGCCGCTGGCGATTAGTCTCTACGCCGCGAACGTGATCTTGATCGGCTTCGCCATTTATAAGATCCGGACCTACATCATTACCTCCGATCATATCGAAAGCGCCCATTGGTCCCGGCGCGATGAGTGGTCCTCGCGGATTCGCTTAGCGGTTCCGGCGACCGGCTCACTTTTAGCAGTGGCAGTGGCCTGGACTCGGCCGGGTCTATCGCTCGCGCTCTTCGCCTTTGGTATTTTATTCAATTTGACCGGCTACAGCGTCCGCTCGATTTATTGGGCCCTCGGACGACTCGGCGTCAAGGTCCCACCGGTGGAGGGGAGGTAAAGAAAAGCCCACCGGGGTTAGCCGATGGGCATGTGCATGGTACGGGTTTCTCAGCCGTTCTGCCGGAAGTTGATTCCGACCCGCTGGCTAAGAATCGGCCAGATGGGGTTGTAGTGGAATTCGCTCGCTTCGACGAACCATTCTGGCTTGGTCAAGAAGGTTCCGTTCGGATCCCCAGTGTGAATGCCACAGGACACCAGGAACTTTCCGAATTCACCCATCCGTTCTCGAAACGGGATCCACTCATTCTCCGGCATATCCCGCTCGTTGCCGATGAGATACATCTTCGGCCGACCATCGGCTTGCGGTACTGGTAGTACCAGGTAGCAGCCGAGAGTCATCTTACCGTCGTCGTGAAGGTAGTACCCCGCTACGACATGTTCTGATTTAGCCAGCGTCTGCAGCACATCCTGAACTAACTTTTGGGCGGTTTCATACTGGAAGTTCAGGATGATGACTGGCAGTGCTGGTGCCCCTGGTGGTCGCGGTCCTTCACGACCGCTCGATACCGAGATGGATGGTGCATCGTATTCTCGACAGCGCACTCCAGTCTCCCGGGTTGAAGGTAGTTATTCCACATCAACGTGACTGCCGCCGACCTGTGCATCGTCCGCTAGTCTGTCTCGACGGACGTAGTATGGATGGATCCAGATCGTTCGCTTGGCGTGAGGATTTTTCCCCTGACCAGGTGGCCGACGGAAATGCCCTCGTCGCCAGTGCGGTTTGACCTCGTGAAACGGTCGGAGAGCCGATTCGCCCCCGAGCGATTCTATGGCTTCATCTGACAGACGAAAATTGCTCAAGACTTTGCAGACGTCAGCCCCACTGGTGATTGGTTTGACTTGGTCCCGTGAACCCTCTTCCTGTTCATACTGCAGGTGCGGTGATTTCGGAGGGAGCATAGAGAGATACAGGGACAATCCAACTGCTACGCGTATGGCCATGCCCATCGGTGAAGTCGATAGGTCGATAGTCTCGATCTCGGTGTAGTCGCTGCCTACACCATAACGTCGCGAGGCTCCCTCCATGACCTCAGTAATAGGTAGGTCAGGATGACAGGAGTATACGCCGACCTCTTGCTCGATGTCGGCGTGGCTGAGGCGCTCGGCGAACTCATGGGACACCTCGTACAATTCATCCCACCGGCCGCGTTGTTGTAGCTTTACCCACCGTCGGGCCTCATGACGATCGAGTCGAGGAGCCATGCCCACGGCCCGAGGAATCATTCGGAACTCGACAAGCTGTCGATCCCCGGTTTCCCAGTAGTAGGCCCGCCGGCTGACGAGCAGGATATCGCACATATCACCGTGGGCGGTTGGGAGTGGCCGATCGAGAAGAATGGCGAATGCAGTGAACGGCCAAGGGACATCCTTCCAGTACAAATTGTCGAGAGGGGTGAGCTCCAAACAAACTTGCAGCTGAGGCGTCAGATGGTAGGCCACCCGTGAAAAGGCTGTCCAAGCTGCCAGCGAGCAGGGAAAGCTGTCGAAGGCACCGCCTTCGGGTCCGCGTCCGAGGCAGAACCGTTCAACGTCGAACTGTTCGCCTCGAAAACGGATGAGGTAGTCCCGGAGTTCCTTCCAATACTTGAAAGCACCGAACAGCCGTGTCGAACCACCCTCCAGCTGGATCCTGGCCTCACCGGCGCAGGCTGTGGCGAACATCATGTCTTCCCAAACCTTGAGTGCTTGCTCCAGGCGGTCAATCAGTTTTGGCAAGGAACACCTCCTGTTCGAAGTTTGGTTATCTCTGATTTCGACAGGGAAGATTCAGCCGGACGCTACCAAGTTTGGGCCAGAAAGTCAATCCCGGGTTCAAGAATTGGTTTTCTGGTATACTATTTACAGCACTATTTACGTTGATATATAAAACTTATGAACACCATCACCAAGAAAAGTTTTACCCAGCCGGATGAGTCGAACGCCCCGGCCGAATTGATGACGGTGGAATCGGTCACGGTCAATGGTCATAAGCTCATGAAGATCACGACCCAACCCGGCTGGGTTTGGTCCAAGCACTTGAAACCCTTGGTGGGAACTGACATTTGCCAGATGGATCATCTCTTGTTTATGATTTCTGGTCGGGTTGCGTCCAAGATGGAAAACGGGACGGAAGTAATGTTTGGCCCAGGTGACGTCGGGTCCATTCCGCCGGGGCATGACGGTTGGACCGTTGGGGATGAACCAGCGGTGTGGATTGAATTACCTCATTAGCGCATGTTTATGGACACCAGCGAAAAAGAACTTCCAGCCATCGAATCGAAAATGAAAAGCTTAAAAGCCTGGAATTGGTCAATGTTTGTCTTGCATGCCGTCCAAGGTACCGTGATGCTGATGATCAGCAGCGCTTTTGCGCTGCCAGTAACGTCGAGTTTTCTCAAGTTTGACACTCTGACGAGTCGGCTGACTCCGACACTGCATACGATCACTAGTCTGAAGATTGGTCCGATGGTGGCCACTTTCTTGTTTTTATCTGCCCTCGCGCACCTCACCAACGCTCTTGGTTTCAAGCGCTATAGTGCCAATCTGATGAAGGGGGTCAACCCTTCGCGCTGGATTGAGTACGCCTTCTCGTCGTCCCTGATGATTGTGGTGATCGCTATGCTGGTTGGCATTTACGACGTCGTATCGTTGCTGGCATTGTTTGGCTTGAACGCCATGATGATTCTGTTTGGCTGGATGATGGAACTGCACAATCAAACAACAGCGAAGACAAATTGGACAGCGTTCTGGTTCGGCAGTCTGGCTGGGATTATCCCTTGGATTGGCATCGCCCTGCATCTCTTCGGCTCGGGCGACGCAACCCACCACGCGCCGACGTTTGTCTACTGGATCTACTTATCGATGTTTCTTTTCTTCAATTGCTTTGCCCTCAACATGGTTCTCCAATACAAAAAAATTGGGCCATGGCGGGATTATCTCTACGGCGAGCGCGCCTACATGATCTTGTCGTTAGTGGCGAAGTCTCTGCTGGCTTGGCAAGTCTTTGCCGGAACGCTGCGTCCGGTTTAGCAGGCACATACTCATTTATCAGAAACTATATGAAAAAAGGATATCACGCGAAAATTGAAGAGCTGACGCTGGCCAACGAAGATTTTCGGCATGTCCTCTACACCGGTGAACATAGCCAACTCGTCTTGATGTCGTTGCTCCCAGGCGAAGAAATCGGGTCGGAGGTTCACCCTGACAATGATCAATTCTTCCGCTTCGAACGCGGGGAAGGGAAAGTTGTTATTAACGAGACGACATATGCGGTTGAAGATGGCGATACGATCATCGTACCAGCTGGCTCGCAACACAACATTATCAACGCTTCCACCACTGACAAACTGAAACTCTACACGCTCTATTCGCCGCCGCACCATCAAGACGGTGTGATTCGTGCCACAAAAGCGGAAGCAGAAGCCAATGGCCCGGAGTTCGACGGTAAAACAACCGAATGATGCACAAAATTATTCCTCTGCTTGTTGGGCTAGTTCTTTTCGGCGCGGCTTGCCAAAAGCAGGGATCACCATCGACGAGTACCCAGGGCTATACACAGTTACCTCCGACGCAGTCTGGTACGTATACCAATACCACGGTGTCGACCAACTGCCCGACGACGATCCAATCACCAGTCAACGTTTCCTTAGCCACGTCGATTCTGTATCCCGGCCAGTACCGCGGGAATGAATACAAATCTCACGGTGGATTCCGATTTGATAGCATCCATAACAATCAAGTGACCGTGACTCTCCCGCTCGATGCGCACATTGACCGGGCGGCGAGGTATATCGAAAGCGGTCAAGTCCAGTACTTGTTTGAATTCAGCCATCCGTGTGGGTTGTCCTATCGTCTCGATCACTTGCTGACCCTGACGCCAAAGTTCAAAGCCATCGCGGATGGACTGCCAACTCCAACCAGCAGCTCGCAAACCACCCGCCTTGATCCGCCGCCGAGTGTGACCGCTGGAGAAACAATTGCCACGGCTGTGGGCATTGCAAACAACACCTTCTTTGACTTCGGCATGTCTGATACCCGTCACACGAACGCCGCGGCTCAAGATCCGGCCTACGTGACAAAGCATGTGGATAATCCAACGGCTGTCTATGGAATTTGTTGGTTTGACCTGCTACCCCCGGTTGATGCAGCGAAAGTCAAGGCATTACCCGCTGGCGATCAAACCAGCGGAAAGACGAGTGATTATTGCCAGTAGAACTTCATCATCCCTACGCCAATGCGCAAAATAATTACCACAACCTTCATAACCCTCGACGACGTCATGCAAGCTCCTGGTGGCCCTGAAGAAGACAAATCGAGCGGTTTCAAATATGGCGGCTGGCAAGCGCCGTTTGTTGATATGGAATTAATGAAGACGATGGGCGAATGGCTGGCTCAGCCGTTCGAGCTTCTCCTCGGGCGGGTGACCTACGATATCTTCGCCGGGTACTGGCCGAAAGACACAACGACGCCAGTCGTGGCCGTGCCATTTAATTCAACAAGAAAATATGTAGTCAGTCACAACCCTGACTTCAAAGCCACCTGGAATAATTCGGTTGTGGTGTCCGGTGATGTTGTATCAGAAATACAGAAGCTCAAGGCCATGGATGGCAAAGATCTCTGGATTCATGGTAGCGGTAATCTTATTCAGACGCTGTTGCAGCATAACTTGATTGATCGGATGCATCTGTGGATTCATCCGCTAACGATTGGAAGTGGAAAGAAGCTCTTCGCGGATGGTACGCAGCCAGCCACCTGGAAACTTGTTGATTCGAAGATTGGGATGTCCGGTATTATTCTGGCCAGTTACGAACCGAATGGGGAGTTGAAGACGGGAACCGTAGGCGCATAGCCATGCCTATTCAAAAAGTGTATCATCGCGACGGCTCGCTCTGGGCCAAAGGAAAAATGGTCGGCGGAAAACCAGATGGCTATTGGGTGTGGTTTCGAAAAGACGGAACGAAAATGCGCTCAGGGTATTTTATGCGAGGAAAGCAGAGCGGGAAGTGGACGACGTATGATCAGAAAGGGAAGGTTGTCCGAGTGACAATCATGAAAGAGAAAAAATAAAAACCCCGATAACGCGGTTTTTACAATTTCAACGAAGCTACGTCGACATCCGCGGGTTGGCCTGTAGGATACTAACCCGGTTACCTTCAGAGTCCATGAACGACACCCATTTCCCGATCCCTGGGATGTCTTGGACATCGCCTAATATTTTTCCACCGGCGTCAGTAATGTCCTGGGCGGCTTTGGCAATATTCTCAACAGAGATTACGACCGATGGCATGGGGGAGGCCTGAGATGCTTTCTTATCGTAAAAGCCACCATTGATCGTGCCGGGGGTTTTGACCATGCGATTGGCATCAGTTTCGGCCGTGGCCGCGGTCACATAGCCACCCATTTCTGGGCCAGTTGTGTTCATCTGCCAGCCAAAGGCGGTCTGATAAAACTTAGCTACGCGGTCCGGGTCTTCATACGGCATTTCGAAGTGGACGACGGGATTATATGGCATACGTCAATGTTAATGTTAAGCTATGCCCAGTGTACCAAAGAAAACAATCGGCGTGAATGATAGCGGGGGATCAGCAAAAAGGGTATACTTGATGTATGGCCAAAAGAAAAAACTACGGCGGACAAAACGCGCAGCAGCGACGTCCGGCGCCGCCCCGGCGAGCACCATACCGAGCGGTCAGCCGTCCGTCCCAACCGTCGCGATCAAAATAAGACCGACAGGTACCCCGCTTGAACTTCGACCATGATCGTGCTAGTATGGCTCGTCTTGTGATTTCCATATATGGCTACTGACAACGTTGTCCTCCGTTTCTCCGACGTCACCTTTGAGTACACCCACGGCAAAAAGTTGCTGGACGAGGCGAGTTTTTCCGTCCGCTCGGGTAGCCGGATTACTTTAATGGGTCAAAACGGAGCGGGCAAGAGCACGATTTTTAAAATGGTCACGGGCGAACTCACTCCAACTGAGGGGGCGGTTTTTCGCTCGCCGCTCAATGCGACGGTGGCTATTGCCCGCCAGGTCATGCCGAAAGAGATGGCCGAGTTAACGGTGCGGGAGTATTTTGCCACGGCTTTTCCGAAAATTGAATACACCCTTGATAAAAAGATTCAGGATGTTTTTGATATTGTTCACCTAGCCCTACCTCTCGATAAGGTCGTCAAGCAGTTGTCCGGTGGACAGCAGGCTCGACTCCTCTTGGCCCATGCCTTAATCCAAAATCCCGATCTGCTCTTACTCGATGAACCGACGAATAATCTTGATCAGTATGGTATTGACCATTTGACCGGATTTCTCATGACCTACGAAAAAACGGTCATCGTTATTTCCCACGACGCCGAGTTCTTGAACGCCTTTTCCGATGGCGTCCTTTACCTTGACGTCCACACCAAGAAAGTTGAACAGTATACCGGCGACTACAACGATGTGGTCGAAGAGATTAAGGCTCGGATGGAGCGTGAAAATCTCCAGAACGCGCGAATGCAACGTCAGATTAAGGAAAAACGTTCCCAAGCCGAAGTCTTTGCCCACAAAGGCGGAAAGCTCCGCGGCGTTGCGAAACGGATGCGCGGGTTAGCCGAGGAGGCCGAAGAAAATCTCGTTGATGTCCGCCAAGAAGATAAGACGATTCGGCCCTTCACGATCCCGGCTCAAGAATTCGATATTCATTTTCACGGAAAAATTGCCGAGGTTCGTTCGGTCACCATCATCAAAAACCACAAAGCCACTGAGAAGACCGTGGACATCGTGGCCCGAAAGAACATGCATATTCTTGTGACCGGTCCGAATGGTATTGGAAAAAGCACGCTCTTACACAAAATTGTCCTCAATGATTCCGAGCACGTGACGATTCCGCCGGAGGTCATTGTTGGCTACTATCAGCAAGACTTCGGTAACCTTGATCCCGAACAGACAGCCTTTGATTGTTTACGGGCGGTGATGACGGAGAACGACGAACACAAGCTACGCTCAACGGCCGCCGGATTTCTTCTCGACGGTCCACTGCTGGCGGCCAAGATCAAGTCTCTGTCCGAAGGCCAAAAAGGGCTACTGTCCTTTTGCCGCTTGGTGCTCATGAAACCAGGCCTCTTGATTCTTGATGAGCCAACGAATCACATTAACTTCCGTCATTTACCAATTCTGGCTCAAGCACTCGATGCGTATGAAGGAGCCATGATTATGGTCTCGCATATCCCGGACTTCGTGAAGCAAGTGCGGATAGATAAGATTATTGACTTAGACCAGTAAAGTATGTCCGTTCAGTACGACGTGATCGTGATTGGCGGAGGAGCCTCCGGGATGATGGCTGCTGGACGAGCGGCTGAACGAGGATTACGAGTGCTGCTGCTTGAAAAAAATAAGCGGCTCGGAAAAAAACTGGCGATCAGCGGCGGCGGCCGATGTAATATTTTGAATGCCGAGGAGAATGAACGCTTATTGTTAGCCCACTACGGATCGGCTGAGAAGTTCTTGTATTCGCCATTCTCACAGTTTGGGATGAAAGACGCCTACGCTTTTTTTGAATCGCGTGGATTACCCCTGGTGGTGCAAGCCGGGAAACGCGCTTTTCCGAAAACGGAAAAAGCGACTGATGTTGTAGCCTCGCTCGAACAGTACCTCCGACAAGGCCAGGTTGATGTCCGAACGGGGATGGCTGTCGAAAAAATATTAGCAGCTAATGGAGAAATTAGTAGTGTCACGGTGAACGGCGAACTACTCACCAGCTCGAGCTATATCTTGGCCACGGGCGGTCAGTCCCATCCAGAAACGGGATCAACTGGTGATGGCTGGCGCTGGCTAGCCGATCTCGGTCACACCGTCAAACAACCGACTCCGACGATTGTCCCGCTGGCGGTTCGTGATACCTGGGTCAAGTCTCTGTCCGGCCAGGCACTCGACGACATCAAGATTACTTTTTCTGTCCCGGGCCAGAAGAAACTCGCTCTCAAAGGCAGAATTCTGTGCACCCATTTTGGGCTCTCGGGGCCGCTGATCCTCAACGCCGCCGGAAAAGTAGCTGATCTACTCCATGCCGGGCCGGTCACGACGACAATCGACCTCTTCCTCCAGCGCGACGTGGGTAATCTTGATCGGTGGGTGGTTGATATCTTCGATCGTAATAAGAATAAAGGGTTAAAAAATGTCATGAAATTCATTACCCCAGCCGGAACCGCCAACGCCATACTGACCCTCGTGCCAAACATTGACCTGGAGAAGAAAGTGCACAGTATCTCAAAAGAAGAGCGCGCGACGTTGGTTCATTTACTTAAAGCTCTACCAGTGACGGTGACTGGCTTGATGGGCTATGACCGAGCGGTCATCGCTGATGGTGGGATCGCGATCGATGAAATCGATGGAAAGACCATGCGCTCCCGAAAAGTGAAGAACCTCTACGTGACCGGTGATCTCCTCCACATCAGTCGTCCATCCGGCGGATATTCTTTGCAACTGTGCTGGACGACCGGCTGGGTAGCCGGTAGCCAGGTCTAATTTATCACGCAAAACATCAAAACCGGCTTGCGCCGGTTTTTTGCTGACCTCCGACCCCCAGACCAATGACGACGAGTTACCTCCCTCCGAGGATCGATGCCCATAGGTATAGGGGCAAGATTTACATCTTCTCTTCTGGATGTTCGGCGATCCACTTGTCTGAGGGTTCTTTGTGCGGCATATCGCCGGCCTCAATCTTTTCTTTCATGTGGG
>CAZFGG010000013.1:0-25616 GCA_964518425.1 uncultured Gammaproteobacteria bacterium | reverse complement strand
CAAAAACTGTTCAGACTGATCCTCAGCCTGACAGCCAAACCGCTGTCGTGGCGATGGCATTACGTTTTGACCAGCACCACGCCCCAGTGATACGGTCCCGCCTCAAATTTTTCCAGCAGAGCAAACCCGAGCTCCTTCGCCAGTTGTTCAACTTGGCCATCGGCAACTCGCTTCGCCGGATCTGGAGCAATCGGCAATTCGACATCTGGTTTCCAATCAACGACCAGCAGCTTTGCCCCTGATCGGAGCATCCGCCCAACTTCGGCCAGAATATCTTTTTGCTTGGTGCTTTGGTCAAGCACGTTCACTAAAATGCCAGCGTCCAGGCTGCCATCAGCCACCCCGCTCGCTCCACCGTAAATTTCCAGATTGGACCAGACGGCCTGACAGTTGGTCGCGCCGCGAAGTTTTGTCAGGGTTAATGCACCAGACAATGCTGATTTCATAACATCGAACATCAGCACTTGGCCATCTGCACCAACTGCGGCCGACAAGACGAGGGCGAATGGAGCGGCACCGCCAACGCCAAAATCCCCAACCTTTTGGCTTGGTACAAGACCTAGTCGCTGCACAACGGCTGGCGGATCAAAGTAGTTTTGTGATTCGGTTTCTTCAGTCACAGGAATATCTTAGCGTTTTTTTGTTGGCTTGGCCAACTTTCTTGTTCCGACCTTTTTTGGCTTACCGTTCATCGGCCGAAAACTCATCCGGTGAATGGGACTATAGCCGAATTTCTTGATGGCCACTTGATGACCGGCGGTGCCATATCCTTTGTGAATATCAAAGTGGTACTCCGGGTACAAGCGGTGCTGGCCCGTCATCAGGGCGTCACGGACTACTTTTGCGACGATCGAAGCAGCCGCAATGGACAGGACTTTGGCGTCACCATCAATAATGGCTTTGACGGGCCGGCGGCCGTGCTTCAGTTTGACCGCATCAACCAGAATCGCGTCGGGCTGGATGTGCAGATTTTTCAACGCTTGCTCGAGAGCCGTCACGTTCGCGAATTGAATACCTCGACGATCGATGACCGTGTGATCGACAACGCCGACCGCCCAGGCGATAGCCGTCCGCGTAACATGGACGAACATTTTCTCACGCTGTTTCGGCGACAGCACTTTTGAGTCATTCACCTGTTTTGGTGCAAAGTCCTCGGACAAAATCACGGCCCCGGCCACGATCGGCCCAGCCCATGATCCTTTGCCCGCCTCATCGGTCCCGGCAATCTTCTGGTAGCCTTGCTGACGTAAAGCCTTTTCCTCTTTCGTGTCGGGCTTGCGGCGATTCATGCTAATGCGCTAACGGTGAAAATTCTTTGGCTTTGCAGTTGTGTTTACTGTGGGCAGGATCCTGAATGTTCAACGCTCGACGGGCAACCATGATACATGAACCATCGGCCATAACCGTCAATCCGAGTTCGCGCCCGCGCTGCTGAATCCGGTCCGATTCGGCGCCGGGTTGGAACCACAGCTTTCGTATACCTAGTCGAGCCGCATCCTCCATAACCATCAACCCGACTTCCGGCGGGACGACAAAGACAACAACATCCGGTCGAGGCGATATTTTATCTAACGTCGCAACTGCCGGCACACCATTCAAGCTGGTCAGCCGAGGATTGACCGGAATGACCTTCAGTCCAGCTGCGCAGAGATCCATAAATACCACGCGGCCGTATTTACCAGCATGATCGGTCGCTCCGACAACGGCGTAGACGTACTTTGGATCAAGGAATTCGCGGGCATCCATACACCCAGTGTACGCTGGAAAAATAAGGAAGGCAAAAGCTAGCGTTCCCCTCCTTTTCCAAGGAGGGTTAGGGGTAGTTACACCCGTCCCCTCATCTTCATCGCTTTCACGATCCGTTCAATCGCGACAATGTAGGCTCCTGTTCGAAGGTTGACCCTATGTTTTTCCGCGGCTGTCCAGACCTGATGAAATGACTCGACCATAATTGGTTTGAGTTTTGACAAGACTTCTTTTTCGGTCCAATGAACGCCTTGTAAATTCTGCGCCCATTCGAAATACGATCCGGTCACACCGCCAGCATTGGCTAAAATATCCGGCACGACATGAATGTTGCGTCGGAATAACTTCACATCAGCTTCCGGGGTTGTTGGACCATTCGCCATTTCAAGCACCACTTTGGCTTTTATCCGACCGGCGTTGGCGCCGGTGATAACGCTTTCGAGGGCGCTGGGAATGAGAACATGAACCGGTAGTTCGAGAATTTTCTTGTTATCTACTGGTTTGGTTCCGCTGAACCCAGCCACTGACCCGGTTGCTTCTTTATGCTTCCAGACTCCGGCCACATCGAGACCTTTCATATTGACGATGCCGCCTTTTGAGTCCGAGACCGCCACCACGGTATACCCAGCCTTCTGGAGAATCTGGGCGGCAAAGGCTCCGACATTACCAAATCCTTGGATCGCGACGAGTGTTCTACGTGGAACAAACTTCATTTTCTGAGCAATTTCTTCTAAAACGTAGAATCCGCCTTGGCTCGTCGAGAACGTGCGTCCTTCGCTGCCGCCGAGCTCAATCGGCTTTCCGGTGAACGCCGCCGGGGTCCACTGTCCCGCCAGTTTCGAGTACTCATCAACCATCCAGCCCATGATTTTCGGATTGGTGTACACGTCCGGAGCGGGAACATCTTTCCATGGCCCAATGTACTGGAACATGGCTTGGACCCAGCCCCGCGATAACCGCTCAAGCTCTCCTTCGGAGAGTTGGCCAGGATCAACAGTAACTCCGCCTTTGCCTCCGCCGTAGGGAATTCCGACCACCGCGCACTTCATGCTCATCCAAAACGCCAAGGCTTTGACTTCGTTCAGATTGGTTTCCCAGTGATACCGAATACCACCTTTAAACGGGCCGCGAGCGTCGTTGAATTGGACTCGGTAGCCAGTGAATGTTTTTGTCGAACCGTTGTCGAGTCGGATCGGAATGGAAACTTCAAGGATACGCTGCGGTTTTTGGAGAGCTTGAATCAGCGACTGATCAAGTTTCATGATCGCGGCCGAGGCTTTGAGTTGGGCGAGAGCTGAGGCGAAAGGGTTTTGAGCCATAAAGAAAAGTTATAATGGGTCAGCGGAGCGAATTGGTGTTTTCACGCCCCAATCAACCAGGCCTGATTTTGGAACGCGTCCTAATGACTGGAGATACTGGTAGGCGCCGAGGCCAGCTTTAGCCCCTTCGCCGGCTGAAATGACAACTTGTTTTTGGGTAATCGTCGTAACATCCCCAGCCGCGAAGAGTCCCGGCACTGAGGTGCCGTTCATGGCCTGGTCAATAATGATCTGATTGCGTTGATCGAGTTGAAGGATATCTTTGACCAGCTGCGGATTTACCGTAAAACCAATTTCTACGAAAATACCATCACAGAGGATTGTTTGCTCATGGCCATTCTCTTCAAGCACCAGGCCAGTCACCGTATCTTCACCCAGGACTCCTTTCGTTATGGCGTTGAGATGTTGTTCAATCTTCGGTGTCGCTTGCAGGCGATCGATCAAGGCGCGCTCACCACGGAATTCTTTATTGGCCGTAACCAGAGAGACCTCCGCTGCTAACCGAGACAGGAATAGGGCCGCGTCCATCGCCGAATTCCCTCCGCCAACAACAACCACTCGCTTGCCGCTGTAGAGCGGCGCATCGCATGTCGCGCAGTACGTCACACCCCGTCCGACGAGTTTTTCTTCACCGGGAACTCCGAGGTGTCGGTGGGTTAAACCAAAAGCGAGAATGACCGTTCGAGAAGTATACGACGATTGGGCCGTTTTGACCGTGAACATTGCTTCACGAGCAGGATGAATTCCCACTACATCCTCGAGCTGGACGAGGGCTCCATATTTTTCCGCTTGTTCCTTAAAACGAGTCATCAACTCAAAACCATCGATCCGTTCGATGCCGGGGTAATTTTCTATCTCGCTCGTGGTCGCCGCTTGACCGCCGATGTCCTGCGAGAGAACAAGCGTTCGTAAGCCACGACGCGCAGTATAGAGCGCGGCCGTTAACCCCGCCGGCCCGCCGCCTACCACAATGACATCGAGCTCCTCGGGCACGGCTAGGCCAGATGTTTGCTGAGTTCCTGGATCAAGGCCGGTTTCTGATGGACTCCGACGCCCTGCCAGACCATTTCACCATTCTTGAAAATGGCCAGGGTCGGAATCGACAGAACATTAAACTTCGACGAGATGGTCGGACTTTCATCGACTTCAATCTTCGCGACTTTTACCTTATCGCCCATCTCGGTCGCAATCTCGTCGACGATCGGACCTTGCGTCCGGCAGGGGTAACACCAGACAGCCCAAAAGTCTACCAGCACCGGTTTTGATTTCTCAGCCAGGACCTCTTGATCAAAATTGAGATCATTAACAACAATTTTCGCCATAGTCGTGATTAGGTAGTTTTGCTAAAAGTTTCTGAGAGACGCTGAACATCGTTCAGGGTCAGCGATTTTTTGGCTGCTAAACGCTGCAACTCTTTCTGAAAAACAATGACCGCCACATTTTCTAATCCAGCGCGAACAGCACTGATTTGGTTCAAGACCTCAGCGCACGCTCGTTTATCCATGATCATTGTTTCGATCGCTTGAAGCTGACCAGTGAGCTTGTGAATCCGAGCGGATAATGTTCTTGAGGCACGACGCATATTAGTACGATATACCCCCTGGGGGTATATCGTCAATACTTTACTTCCTTCATTATTATTTTACGACTCAAAGATTATATGAGAGCCTTAATACAAAAAACTGATGGGTTACTATTATTGACGCATGTCAAATTATTAGCACACATAAATCTTCTCACAGTCTGGTGGACCAGAGGGGAATCGCCCTAAAGGGCCGGGGTTACTATTGTAACCCGTCTCGAAGACTCGACCCCCTTACCTTCGCCCCGAACCTGGTGGACTCAGGGGGATTCGAACCCCCGACCTCCGCAATGCGAATGCGGCGCTCTACCAACTGAGCTATGAGCCCCCAGGTTCGGGGCGAATGCGGCGCTCTACCAAGTGAGCTACTGGCCCATAAATTAGATGTTCCTCGTGGAACATTTCATTCTTTTCATATGTTCCACGTGGAACACTGTAAATTTTCAATTGTTCCACGTGGAACATATCAATTTGGTGGACCCTACCGGGATCGAACCGGTTACCTCTTCCATGCCATGGAAGCGCTCTACCAAGTGAGCTAAGGGCCCAAATAAAGGATATAATTGCCTATTCTGGTGCCCCCACCAGGAATTGAACCTAGATTTACCCCTTAGGACGGGGTTGTTCTATCCATTGAACTACAGGGGCAATTTATTATTATCTAAGAGTCGTAAAATATTACTTTAGAAATGACCCCATGATTCTGCTCCCCTGCTTTGAAAGAAAATGAGATTTGTTATCAAATATTTTCAATCCAGCTAGTACCATGCCGAAAACGGCAATCGTGCAAAACAGTAAGATGAGCTCATTTTTAAATGTCTTTTCCGTCATAGGTCAATAGTTTACAGTAAAACGACGAAAAGGCAATCTTTCCCTTTGACAAAAGCCTGTTTTTTTGCTATAGTAAACAGGTAAATAAAAAGTTTCACAAATCTTTTTCGATCTGCTCATGAAGGGCTTTTTGGAAGCGAGGAAGCGCTGGATGCAGTTCATCTTCCGGCTCTCAGCGGCTCCATCACGGAAATGGCCGTCATGGTTGGCAATGGTCTGGTTTCTTGTTTGGCCGTGGACTCTGGTCGGACTATCGTTGGTCCGTTTTTTCATTGAGCTCCCGATCCACCTGCTCCAGCATCCGATGGCGGCTTTTGCCTCTTCGGCCGCTCGGAATGAGCATGGAGAATTTCTTGAATCCTACAACGCCTACCTCCGCCGACAGCGTTGGTCGGTCGTAACGTCGTTAGGAATTTTTTTATTGATCGTGGCCGAAACATATTCGGTCGGTTTAGGGTTCCTTCGGATTTCCCAACCGTCGCTCGTCTCGGCGTATTCGTCGTCGGTCACGCTTAACCCAACGTACAACACATCAAACCTTCAAGACCTTATTTACACTGAT
Organism: uncultured Gammaproteobacteria bacterium; assembly: GCA_964518425.1. Lineage (GTDB taxonomy): Bacteria > Patescibacteriota > Patescibacteriia > SBBC01 > CAIJZX01 > CAYLHT01. The sequence goes on along the minus strand of CAZFGG010000013.1, from coordinate 19,576 downwards.
GATGGAACCGGCAGTGGCAGTTGCACGATTGGGAATGATCTTTACACCTGTATCACCCCAGCCGACCCATTGAATGTTGGTGGAACAAACGTTGCACATTCCGATTGTAGTTTGGGCGATGTTGACGTGAGCAACTTTGAATCTGTTTTGAAATTTAGCTTGGCCAGCATTCCCTCAAACGCAACGGTGACGCAGGTTCAGGTGGTGATTAACGTAACAAGATCAATGTCGGCCGGGGTAAGTATCAACCATCCAAGTTCTGATACGCCGGACACCCTGAGCTGTAACACACTAGATCTTTGGGACTCCATCAGTAATCCGGCAGCCACATACCTAACGGGTCAATCTTGGGGAACGACCGGAGTCAAAACCTATACCCTCGGCAGCACAGCCAATAGCGATGTCCAGGCGCGTCTTGGTGGAACGAATATTTACGCGGTCGGTTTCAAAGCCAACGTCTCGAACCGGACCGCTTTTTTCAATGCTGTCCAGTCGTCAACGAACAAACCGCAATTAATCGTCAACTACACGGCGCCACCACAGACTCCAACGAGCTTCAATCATGGTACCGTCACGACAACGACGATCCCATGGTCGTGGACCGATAATGCTACGGCCGAAACTCGTTATGATGTCCATGATGCCAGTCACAATCCTGTCACTGGCTGTACCAACTTAGCCGCCAACACGGCAAGCTGTACCGAAACGGGATTATCAGCAAACACGCAATACACCCGTCACCCGAACGTGACAGACGCGAACGGTAATACTGACGGATCAGGTGCCAGCGTCTATACGGCCATTGAGTCGCCAAGTGGAATTACTTTTGGAACAATCGCTTCGACCAGCATCGACATCAGCGCGACCGGGAGTTTTTCCAACCTCAGTTCCGGCTCGTCGGGGTTATGGTTCCAAGAAGGCATCACCAGCACGAACTCCGGTTGGGTCACGACGAACAGTTGGTCAAAAACCGGCTTGACCGCGAATACCCAGTACAGCTTCCAAACAAAATCTCGAAATGGAGACGCCGTCGAAAACTCGCTGACAAGCGCCTCAACGAAATACACGCTCTCGACGACGCCGAACGTGACGAGTACGCGATCAACGTCAACCTGGTATGCGACATCGTCTTTTCCGTTTACGAATGCTGCGGCCTGGGGTGCCGGTGGTGTTCAGTATTATCGATATGCTTGGGACCAGGTCTCAACACATTCATTCTCCGGTAGCGAGAGTACGTGGAGTAACCTGAATGCTAACTGCCCAGGTGGCACATGTACCGACGCGGGCACGACGCTGACGAAAACCGCTTCGGCTGATGCAAACAACTGGTACCTCCACGTCCAAGCCTTCAACACCGATCAGGTCGCTAATGGCAGCGGGACGGATTACGGGCCGTATTATTTTGACGCCACGAATCCTACAGCGCCGGGTTCGGTCAACGATGGCACGGGAGCAGACGCGACGTATACCACCAGCACGACAACATTATCCGCCAATTGGACTGTGGCGACCGACGCAACATCTGGATTACTGAAATATCAATACGCCATCGGAACGACATCCGGCGGAACACAAACGTTAGCGTACACCGACAACGGCACAAGCACGGCGGTTACGAATAGCAGTCTCAGCCTGGCCAGCGGCACCACCTACTATATTTCTGTCCGAGCCGTTGACAATGCCGGTAACACAGGCAGTTCAACGACTTCAAATGGAATAACAGTCGATAGCGCTCCACCAGCGGCACCAGCCACGGTTAATGATGGCACTGGAGCCGATGCAACCTACACAACCAGCACAACTACCCTATCGGCCAATTGGACAAGCGTCACGGATCCCATTTCCGGTTTACAAAAATACCAATATGCGGTCGGAACAACATCAGGGGGGACGCAAGTTTTGTCATACACAGATAACGGCACGAGCACCACTGTCACCAACAGTAGTCTGAGCTTGTCGAGTGGCACCGCCTATTATGTTTCCGTCCGGGCCGTGGATAATGCTGGGAATACTGGAAGTTCAACTTCGTCCAATGGCATCACTGTCGACAGTACTGCGCCGGCAGCGCCAGTCAGTGTCAATGACGGTCTAGGAGCGGATGTCGACTACAGCACCAGTACGACAACTCTATCGGCGAATTGGAGTAGCGTAACTGATAGCGTTTCCGGCTTAGCCAAATACCAATACGCCATCGGCACGACATCGGGCGGAACCCAGACCTTAGGGTATACAGATAATGGCACCACCACGACGGTCACCAATAGCAGTCTTAGTTTAGCGAGTGGGACAACATATTACGTTTCCGTCCGGGCCGTCGATAATGCCGGGAATACTGGCACGTCGACGACATCGGATGGGATTACTGTCGACACCGCCGCACCGGCCGCACCGGCGACCGTCAATGATGGCACTGGCGCTGATACCGATACTTCCACGAGCACGACGACTTTGTCGGCTAACTGGTCAACGGTCACTGACCCTATTTCCGGCTTAGCAAAATATCAATATGCCATCGGCACAACCGTCGGCGGCACGCAGACCCTAGGATATACAGATAATGGAACGAGCACGACCGTGACCAATAGCAGTCTAAGCCTGACCAACGGCACAACGTACTACGTTTCGGTCCGAGCGGTTGATAATGCGGGAAACACTGGCTCGGCCACGACATCTGATGGTATTACGGTCAATACGTCCGCTCCAAGTATTACCGATAACCAACTCGGGGACACAACGCCGCGTCGGATTGCCGGATCAACATACGATGTTGACTTTACGAAGGCACCAACGGGACCACAGTTAGACTACGCTCAATACACCATCTACAGTGGTCCGAATAAAACTGGAACGCTGGTCAAAGATTGGACTGACATTTTTACCGCCGACACAAATTCGTACGCGACCGATTGGTCGGTGGACTTCGCTAGTCTCTTGGAAGGAACAAATTATGTTTCCGTCAAAGTTGTGGCTCTTGATGCTTTATCGAGTGAACTCGATGATGTCTTCACCGTTCTCAAAGATACGGCCAGCCCAGTCATTAGTTCATTTGCCGCCACAACGACAACGAGCTCCGCGACGTTAACCTGGACAACGAATGAACCGGCCACGACCCAAATTCAGTGGGGGACAACGACGAGTTACGGCAACACCACGACCCTCGACGCCACTCTGACCACGTCGCATAGCGTTAGCCTGACTGGCTTGGCGGCCAATACGATCTACCACGCCCAAGCCTTGTCGTCTGACCAGGCTGGCAATTCTGCGGCTTCATCTGATTTGGCCTTCACGACATTGGCCAGTCCCCAGACCTTGATCTCCAATGTTCAAGCCACCGTCAATAGCTCATCGTCCGTAACCATTACCTGGACGACGAACGAACCGGCGACGTCAAAAGTCCGTTATGGCTTCAGCACGGCCTATGGCCTTGAAGTGTCGGACGCGACCTTGGTCACGGCCCACAGCCTGACCTTGACCGAACTGGCCGCCAATCAGACCTATCACTACGAGGTGATCTCTGTCGGCAGCACAACGGATAACGATGCTGACGCGACCTTCGCGACCGCCTCATCGACAACCCCATCATCGGTTGAGACCCCGATCATAACAAACTTAGGAAACGGCAGCGTCATCGCTGACACGAAGCCGATTATCGCGGGCACCGGACCCGCTGGAGCTGATCTGTTCGTCGTCGTCGACCGGCAACTTGTCCGAACGGTATTGATTGATGCCCAGGGAAAATTTCATGTCACGTTAGTGAATGCGTTGAGCCTCGGCACACACCGGCTTATTGTCCGGGCACGAACGCAGAGCGGTTTAGTCAGTGATGAATCGCAACCGATCAGCGTTACGATCATTAGACCGAGTCCGAGCGCTACCATCATTAAGACCGTCGTGACCGATGGATCACAGCCCAGCGTCACATACTATGCTGTGGCTCCGGCTCACTCGAGTATTCATGTCCTACTTGACGGCAGCATGTTCACCACAGTGCACGCCGAGACGAGTCAAGGTGCTTATGGATTTATTTTGAAACTAGCAATTCCAAAAACATTAACTCCTGGCCAACATCAATTTTCACTCTTCACGGTTGATGTGTTTGGTCGACCAAGTAAGCAAGTCGGGATTGTTAAGTTCATGGTGCCTGTAACCACCGCTACTCCGATTACTACCTTTGTCCGAACTTCACAATATACCGTCCAATCAGGGGATTCATTATGGTCGATTGCTCAGCGGGTAACTGGTGATGGCAATAATTGGAAGCTCATCCAGCAGGCCAATCTCACAAAATTCCCATCATTGCGGTTGCATCCTGAAATTCTTCGCATTGGTTGGGTCCTAACGATTCCGGCGCCATAATATAGGACAGTGCGGATTGACAGTTTGCCCTTCATGTACCTACAATGAGGGCAACTTAGTATTGATCAGACACTATATTCTATGGCCATGTTTCAACGTGAAGGCAGCCATGACGGGGGCGACGTCGAAACCATCGTCGGCGCGACGGTTAAGGTCGATGGGAATTTTGTTGGAGCTGGAGACGTGACCGTTGAGGGCCAAGTGGCTGGATCATTGAAGACCAGCAAGAATTTGCGTGTCGGCGAAGGGGCGGTGGTCAAAGCGGACGTCGAAGCAGCCAACATTTGGGTCGCTGGAGAAATCCGTGGACATGTCACCTGTAAAGGAAAGATTGAGATAGCCGCCAGCGGGAAAATTTTTGGCAATGTTGATACTCAGTCAATTGTCGTCGCTCACGGCGCGGTCCTGCATGGCAAGGTAGCCATGGCCGGTCATGAAGCGGCCAGCAGTGCGGCAACTAAATAACTACTGACTAATGGCCGGCTACGTCTACGTCGTCGACGCTTTTATCAATGATCCGAAATATCGGACCGACGTTGTTCGGATTGAAAGCCGGATTTCTTCACTCGGATTGCAGGGACGCTGGGAACGGATGACCATCCTAAAGAATATCCACGATACGACCGAGGAAGCCATCAAGCGAGGTGCTGGCACCGTGGTCATCGTCGGGAATGATGAAACAGTCACCAAAGTTTTACCGAGCGTGGTTGACCATGATGTGGCCATGGCCATGATTCCGCTTGGACCGGGTCAGGCGGTCGCCCAAGCGCTCGGCCTGCCCATGGGCGTGGCCGCCTGTGACTGTTTATCACGTCGCATTATTCAGCATGTCGATATTGGTCGCGCCAACAAGCATTATTTCTTACTGTCTCTCTCGGCGCCCGCACCAACGGCCATTACCTGTGATAATAGCTATACGGTTACCTCACTCGACCCGAGCGGCCAGATCCTCATTAATAATCTTGGATCGGTTGGCGGCGGCCGGCCAAACGACGGGCGTTTGGAGTTGATGGTTCAGTCAGGTCAAGGCGGACGTCGATCCTGGTGGCGGTCAGGCGGACATACCGCCAGCATTTTTCCGATCCACGAAGCGAAAGTTCAAGGTCGCGGTGAACAAGAATCAGTCGTTCTTGACGGGCAAACGATCGTCAAGCCGCCCTTGACCGTCGATGTTTTGCCCAAAAAGCTGTCGGTCATCGTTGGGCCAGAGCGAACGTTTTAAGTTGCTCCTCATCTGGCCTTCATTGACAATCCAGCTATTTTTTCGTACACTCGCATGGTTCTATGCCTGATTCACCCATCAAACTTTCACCGACAATTGTCGTTCGCGATTTCGCGACGAAGCTTGGTTTACCAATTACCACCGTCACAAGTGAGCTGATCAAGAATGGGGTCATGGCTTCGCTCAATCAAGAAATCGACTTTGCGACGGCCGCCATCATTGCCGATGATCTGGGAAAAAAGGTTGAGCTCGAAACGGAAGCTCCCGCTGAGCATGAGTCGGTGAGTCCAATCATCGAACTCCTCCGCGAAAATCCGGGGGCACAACTCGTGGCGCGGCCGCCGGTGGTCGTCGTCATGGGTCACGTTGATCATGGGAAAACGTCTTTACTCGACGCCATTCGGCAAACCAACGTTACGTCGGGAGAGGCAGGCGGCATTACCCAGAAAATTGGAGCCTACCAAATTATCGCTCACGACCGATCGGTCACGTTTATTGATACGCCTGGACATGAAGCGTTTGGCCTGATGCGAGCTCGTGGCGCGAAGATTGCTGACGTGGCTATCCTCGTGGTGGCGGCCGATGATGGCATCAAGCCCCAAACAACCGAAGCTCATAAATTCATTGAGGCGGCCAAGCTTCCATACATTGTGGCCTTAACCAAGGTTGATAAACCAGAGGCTAACGTTGAACGGGTAAAAAAAGAATTGGCCGAAGCGAATATTTTGGCTGAGGAATATGGCGGGAAAATCCCGATGATTCCGGTCTCGGCCAAAACCCGAGATGGCCTCAAGGATATTCTCGACGCGGTCCTTCTCCTGGCCGATCTTGATGCCGCCCGACTTAATGTCAACCCGGACCGCGCGGCGGTCGGAACAATTATTGAGTCACACGTTGATCCGCAACAGGGTCCAGTCGCCTCGGTCTTGATCCAGACCGGGACCCTCCGCGTTGGAGATGAAGTTGTCGTCGGCCAAGTCTTTGGAAAAATCCGCTCATTGAAGAATGATCGCGGCGACGTCGTGAAACAAGCCCCGCCATCCATGCCTGTTCAAATCCTCGGTTTAAAGGCGGCGCCGCAAGTCGGCGATGTTCTCCAGGTCGATGCAAACGCGCTCAAGGAACTGAAGAAGAAGGTCAAGTCGCACCAAATGACCCGGCATATTCAAACCGTCGTCACCCGGACGAGTCAGGTTCCGTTGTCGAAAGAGGACGAAGAGGAAAAAAAGAAAATAACGAAGCTCTTTATTATCCTCAAAACGGATACCCTCGGGTCAGCTGAAGCTATTCTTGAATCGTTGAAAAAACTTCCGAGCCAAGAAGTCGCCGTCCAAATCGTTCAACGTGGGTTAGGGATCATCTCCGAGGCTGATGTCCTCCGGGCGGAAGCGGCCAAGTCGACGATCTACGGTTTTAATGTCCAAGTCTCCCCCAAGGCTGACCAGCTTGCTCGGAGTAAAGGAATTTCCATCGTCCCCAGCAATGTGATTTACGATTTGATTGATGACGTGACGAAACGGCTAGAAGACATGTTGGCCCCGCTGACGGAGATTCAAGAAATTGGTCAATTAAAAATCCTGGCTATTTTTCGCAATGAGAATACCTTCCAAGTTCTGGGCGGAAAGGTAACGAGTGGAGAAGTACGATTAGGCGCGAACGTTGAAGTCCTACGAACTACCCAGTCAGTCGGTCGTGGCACCATCACGCAGCTCCAGCTCAATAAACAGAACGTCAAGGAGGTTAGCACTGGCAATGAGTGCGGTTTGAAAGTCCAAGGCCTGACTGGCGCGGCGGCTGGTGATCTCCTGGTGGCCTCCGTCATCCTGACCAAGAAACGGACCTTGCAGGAAGCCGTATGAGTGAGCGGACTGCGAAACTTAATTCCTTAGTCCAGCAGGAAGTGGCTGGGATTTTGTCACGGGAAATTGACTTTCCACGAAGCTACTTTGTGACCGTTACCCGAGCCGAGGTTGCGGATGACGCCGAGAGCGCGAAAGTCTGGATTTCTGTTTTGCCGGAGACCTATGAACAATCCGCCTTGGACCTCGTCCAAGCGAACATCGGGACTATCCAGGCCGTGCTCAATAAGCGCCTGGTCATGAAATTTGTTCCAAAACTTACCTTCCGTCTTGACCACGCTCAGGAACGAGCTTCGTATATTACTTCAGTTCTCGATTCGATGACCTCTCAAGATTTGGGCATGGAGCTTGACGCGGCCAAGGCTGAAGAAGAACGAGTAGAGCGAGATCGACAAAAAGAAGAGCGGGGCTTACAGCCGGGCCAAGCACTCAACCCGCGTAAGCCACGGCGATAAGGCCGAGCTTGACAAGAGTCAGGTCGCTCGCTAGAGTGACCGGCTTTATGAATGCTGACCAGCAATTCGCCCAAACCCTCAAACGCCTTCTCGAGCATAGTTCTCGTGTTCTTCTGACGATGACGACCGCTCCCGATGGCGACAGTCTCGGGTCGTTATTGGCCATGCATCACATCGTTCGTCACTTCGGACAAGAGGCATTTCTGTACTCACCAGACAGGATCCCAGCCATGTTTGAATTCTTGACGAAAGGACAGCCAATCATGCGCGAGTTATCCGGTTCAGTCCACAATTTCTCCACGGTCATTATTTTTGATACCGGTGACATGAAGCGCACGCCGTTGGCTGATGAACTGGCCCAACGGCAAACCGGCGTAACAACCGTCGTCAATATTGATCACCACCCAACGATCATTGAGCATCGCGGCCAGGTTATTGTAGACCACAATTTCGTCGACACGTCGGCTAGTTCGAATACAATTATCATCTACCGCCTGCTGCAACATTTAGGGATTCCGCTCACGCCGTACGTCGCCACGGCCCTACTGACTGGTATTTTGACCGACACGACGCACTTCGCCAACATCAATACCAACCAGGAGTCCATGGAAGTGGCCGCTGACCTGATGCGCGCTGGGGCTGATCATCGGACGATTACGACATCGACGATGCGAACGAAATCATTGGCGACCTTACAGTTGTGGGGCCGGGCGCTCTCACGACTAACCCTCAATCACACGACTGGCGTCGTCTCGACCGTCCTGACCTTGGAAGATTTTCGACAAAGCGGCGCTCCGGCGGACGCCAGCACTGGGATCGCCAACTTTTTAAATACCTTGAGCGATGGGAAAATTGCCATGGTCCTGCAAGAGGTTCAGGGTGGCACGATAAAAGCCAGCTTGCGTACGACCAGTGATGTTGATGTCTCGGCATTTGCTCAGCAGTTCGGCGGTGGCGGTCATCCAAAAGCGGCTGGATTTACTATTCGTGGAAAGTTAGTTGAAACGAAAAAAGGCTGGCGGGTAGAACCGGCACATCCAGCCATCGCGCCGAAGATCGACGGCGGTCATCTCTAGGCAAAAACCCTGGCCTCTGCTAGCATGGCCGATATGGATACCACAAATCAATTCCTCATTCCAACGGTTATCGAGAAGACTGCTTATGGAGAGCGGGCCTATGATATCTATTCCCGCTTATTGAAAGAGCGGATTATTTTCGTGGGTGACGCGATTGACGACCACGTCGCCAACATCATCATCGCCCAACTCCTCTTCCTCGACAGTGAAGATAAGACGAAGGACATCAAATTGTACATCAATTCTCCCGGCGGATCGGTCAGCGCCGGCTTGGCTATCTATGACACCATGCAATTCGTTAAACCGGATATCTCAACGATCTGCGTCGGCATGGCCGCCTCGATGGCCGCCGTTTTACTCGCGGCCGGCGCCAAGGGGAAGCGCTTAGCTTTGCCCAATGCCGAGATCATGATCCATCAAATTATGGGTGGGACAGAAGGACAGGCTTCCGACATCAAGATCCGGGCCGAACGAATACTCAAATTGAAAGATCGACTGAACGCCATGCTGGCTAAACATACGGGCCAGCCAATGAAAACTATTGAAAAAGACTCTGACCGGGATTTCTTTATGGATCCTGATCAGGCGAAGAAATACGGTTTAATCGACCAAATCATTACCAAAAAATAGCTAAGATGAGGCAGGAATCGTCGCCGTTGAGCGACGATTTTTTGATATCTTGACAAATTCGAAAAAAAGGTGTACACCAAGATGGTTACACGACCTTTTTATTTCTGTTGATCTTCGGAGCGGACGCCTCTGCTCCCACACGGGATCTCACGCGCTCTCGTGGCAGCCCATCATCGTTTGATGGAGATCTCCTTTTCGGATGATCGGCGTCCGTCTCCCTGTTTCTCTTTCGACCCAAGGTGTCGGCACTCTCTAGGAGGATGTCTATGGCCCCATAGTCGCAGTCCGAGGGACTGTTCCCCGCTTTAGCCGCGGTGCCAAATACTTTGGCACTTCAATGTTGTTCGACCGGGCTCCGTACTTTGGGAAGTATGGAGCAACCAAGGATGGCTTCATGACGGTTTCCGTCGAAACTGCAGGTCGCCTCCCGAAGGCTGGGAGAGTAGCGCGTGTCGCAAGAACGAGTGGGGCTACGGACCAGATCGTGGAGTTGACTCCTCGTGAGCGGCAGGTTCAGATCGATCGCTTCTTCGAGGAGAAGTGCCTGACCAGTCCGGGCTTTTCCGAACGCAGCGTGGGCAATGCGCTCATCATCTGCTGGAAGGAACCCGGACCTGGCGACATTTTCCGCTTCAACGACCTGGTCCAGGATCCCCTGATCAAGGGCAGGGGCGTCAACGGGAAGATCGATGTTTGCCGGGCGGAAGCTCGGTGTCTGTACCTCGTCGCTCCCTCGCGCGATGTTCTCAAGGAACTGCTGTGGAAGCACCACATCGTTCCGTCGGCCGTCTAGGCCGCCCATCTTCAACCGGCGCTATCCTTCCAAAGGATAGCGCCTCTTTTTTTCTCTTTCATCTGGCGCCTTGCCAGGCCAGGATCAACATGCTACGCTTCGGCCGCATTATGCCGAGCCCGATTCTCTCTCTATCGACCCTGCTCTCCGCGGTGATCACCGCTGGTATGGTTGTGTTGGCGCGAGCGGCTCGCCGAATAAATCTGATTTCATTCTCCTATGTCTACTCTCGCATTGTGGGTGCTGATCGCGCTGGTTGGAATTCCGGCTGGCATCGTCGCTGGTTACTTTCTCCGTCGCGCCTGGGCCGTTCGCGAAGCTCAGTCGGCTGAAGCAAAAGCCCAAGTCCTCCTCGACGAGGCTAAAGCCAAAGAACGTGAGGTCCTGATTAAAGCCAAGGACCAAGCGATTAAAATTATTGACGACGCCAAGCGTGAAGAAGTTAACCGTCACGCCGAGTTGCAGCGTTTGCAAGAACGGTTAGAAAAACGGGAATCCCTGTTCGACCAGAAGTCGATGGATTTTGAGCGCGACCGGAAAGAGGTTGAGGCAAAATCGACCAAAATCGACGAGCTGAAAGCCGAGGTGGCAAAAATCCGCGAAGACCAGCTGAAGAAGTTGGAAACCATTGCTGGTTTAACTCAAGATGACGCGAAGCGGGTGCTGGTCGAGAACACGGAACTCCGTATGAAGGACGAATTGCTCTCCCGTATCCGAAAAATCCAAAGCCAGTCGGAAGAAGACGTTGAACGGGAGGCCCGAAAAGTCTTGTCCACGGCTATGCAGCGTTTGGCCTCAAACCAATCAACCGAAAATTCTACCACCGTCGTCGATTTGCCGAACGAGGAAATGAAGGGGCGGATCATCGGTAAAGAAGGACGGAATATCAAGGCCCTAGAAGCGCTCACCGGCGTTGAAATCATTGTTGATGAAACCCCCGAATCGATTGTTATCTCCGGATTCAACCCTGTCCGACGTCACTTAGCCAAACGTGTTTTGGAAAAACTCATGGTCGACGGCCGGATCCATCCGGGCCGGATCGAAGATACCGTTGAGCAGGTCAAAAAAGAGATGGCCAATGACATGCGCAAGGCTGGCGAAGAAGCCGCCTACGAAGTTGGCGTTGCCGGTCTCGATCCGAAATTACTGCAACTCCTCGGCCGGCTAAAATATCGGACGAGTTATGGCCAAAATCAATTGCGTCACAGTATTGAGGTCGGCTTACTCTCTGGATTGATTGCTGAAGAAGTGGGAGCGAATGTTACGGTCGCGAAGAAAGGCGGTTTGCTCCACGACATCGGTAAAGCCATTGATCACGAAGTCCAGGGTGGCCACCCACAACTCGGGTATGAAATCATGAAAAAGTACGGTCTGCCAGAAGAAGTTGCATACATGGCTATTGCCCACCACGAGGACATGCCGAAGTCCGTTGAGGGCTCCGTCGTGAAATCAGCCGACGCTTTATCTGGTGCGCGACCCGGCGCTCGAAAAGGAACCTACGAGAACTACGTCCAACGTCTTGATGAGCTTGAGGGCGTGGCCAAATCCTTCCCTGGCGTGGAACGCGCCTTCGCGATTCAAGCCGGCCGGGAAATCCGCGTCTTCGTCAAACCCGAACAGGTTGACGATTACGTAGCCACGACCATGGCGGCTGAGATCGCCAAGAAAATTGAATCCGAACTCCAATATCCCGGTGAAATTAAAGTGACCGTTATTCGCGAGAAGCGTGTCATCGAGTACGCTCGCTAACACTCGTCCGCAACTGTGAAGAGGACTTTCATTATGAAAATCCTCTTTTTCGGTGATGTTGTTGGAAAGCCTGGACGCCTTGCTTTAAAAGCGTTAGCCCCGAAGCTTCGAGCCGAGTACGCCGCTGACGTTGTTATGGCCAACCTCGAAAACATTGCGCATGGTAAAGGTCTGACGCGTGAAACGTTTCAAGATATCCTCGACGCTGGCGTCGACATCGGCACCGGCGGCAATCATACGTTTGCTAAACCGGAAGCAAACGAGATCTACGCGGACGAACAATACCAACTTGTTCGCCCTTTGAATTTGCCTGCCGGTACGGCCGGCAAAGGTCAAAAAACCTTTCAGGTTGGCCAAAAAAAGGTGGTGGTGCTAAACTTATTAGGCCAATTTGGGATGCACCCCGAACCTGTGGACAGCCCTTTTCCCCTCATGCAGCGTCTTCGACCCGAGCTTCCGGCCGACGCTGACGCAATCATCGTCGACTTCCACGCCGAAGCGACGAGCGAGAAGGTCAACATGGGTTGGCTGCTTGATGGATATGTCAGCGCGGTCATTGGGACACACACCCACGTGCCGACCGCGGACGCCAGAATCTTGCCGAAGGGTACGGCCTACATCACCGACGTCGGCATGGTCGGGCTGACCAACTCATCGCTCGGCGTCGATAAAGACTTGGCGCTCCAACGTTTCCTGACGGAAGACAAAGTGCACTTCGATATTCCTGAGCACGGTGAAGTAACGGTCAGTGCAGTTCTGATCGACATCACCGATAGCAAAGCCACAGGGATCGAACGGATTGAGCGACATATCACCGTATAATTTATTACGACACAACGAAAGGGGGTGAGAGTATGAACAAAATTGAACTCGCGGAGAAAGTAGCCGAGAAAATTGGCGTCACGAAAAAACAGGCTGAGGACATGCTCAATGCTTTTGAAGAGGTCGTTACCTCGACTCTCAAAGAGGGCGGCGAAGTGACGATGACTGGATTCGGAACATTCATGGCCAAGCGCCGTGAAGCACGAATGGGCGTCAACCCCCAAAAGCCCGGCGAAAAAATACAGATCCCGGCCGTCACCGTGCCGAAATTCAAAGCCGGAAAATCATTGAAAGATGCCTTAAAAGCTAGTGGTAACGCGATGGCCGTTCCTGAAACATCAGTTCCACCGGCGAATCCGGCGATGTAGTTTTCAAATAATGTTCGAAGTACACCCTCCACGTGGAGGGTGTCTTTGGTGACCCGCAGTGGACTCGCCCTGACGGGCCGGGGCGCTTCCATTGGGCGCGCCCTTCTCGTTCACTCGGTCTTAAAACTTTCATTCGGCATGTGCCGAATCCTTTCTGGTGACCCGAGGGACTCGAACCACCAACCCATTGCTTAAGAGGCAATTGCTCTTCCTGGGCAACGACGACTTGCCACTGGCAACTCGTCGATCGCTCCAGAGCTCAGCTCGGTCGCTTCTGCCCGTGCGGCTAGGCCGCACCCATTTCGCTATTGGGCCAAACCTAAAGCGGCCCGTGGTGACCCGAGTAGGACTCGAACCTACAACCCGCTGCTTAAGAGGCAGCTGCTCTACCATTGAGCTATCGGGCCACCACGGGCCGCCAGGCGGAATTTTCTTTGGTGCCTAGGGCCAGAGTCGAACTGGCCACGCCTGCCTCTTCAGGGCAGCGCTCTACCGATGAGCTACCTAGGCTCGTACAATGTGGGATTGGTTATCTCTTGAAAGAATCGTTATTCCGCTCTTCCTGGGCAGCGGCGACTTGCCACTGGCAACTCGTCGATCGCTCCCGAGCTCAGCTCGGTCGCTTCTGCCCGTCCCGCTTGGCGGGACCCACTGAGCTATCCGGGCGAGAAATGTAAAATCCGCTCGACCAGAGTAGCGCATCGAGAAAATATATTCAAGTCTGTTGGTGGACCGTGTCGGACTCGAACCGACCACCTCTGCCTTGCAAAGGCAGCGCTCTACCAGATGAGCTAACGGCCCAAGAAAAAATTAGCGAGTAAATCCACCGAAAATACTTGTCACCCAACCACCTAAGGTTCCCGTGATCGCGAGAAATGTTCCCAAGATCAGGAGTACGCAGAGGAGTTTGATGAACAGGCGGGTACCACCTTCCGAACCTAGGTGTTGCTCGGCCCATTCAATTGGCCCGGTGAACTCATAAATCCATTGGGTCTTGATGACCATGAACGCCCCGAGGGCAATTGTGCCGAGAGAGATCAGCCATTTCATAGCTGATAGTTTAGCATACTGGTGGGCCCGCTCCGATTCGAATGGAGGACCTCCTCGGTGTAAACGAGGCGCTCTCCATTCGTTTTCTGCTTCTTGGTGGGGACGAAGGGAGTCGAACCCCTGACCTCCTCGGTGTAAACGAGGCGCTCTAACCAACTGAGCTACATCCCCAGAAGCAGACAACGAATGGCCGGGGCGCATGAATTTTTTTGAAGCGCCCGTTGCGTCTCGCCTAGCGGGACGCAACCCAACTGAGCTACGAGCCCTAAGCGGTGCGGACGACCCCGGCCCGCCTGCTGCCGCAGGCAGCGGGGCAGGGAGGACTCGCCCGATCATCTCGGGCCGGGGCGCTCCACCTTGTCGCGCCCTTCTCGTCCTCTTCCGCTCGACGTGCTCGTCCGGCACCTGCCGGACATATTTCTGTGGTGCGGACGAGAGGACTCGAACCTCCAATCCCTTGCGGGAACAAGCACCTCAAGCTTGCGCGTATACCAATTCCGCCACGTCCGCCAATGAAATTAATTGCCGCCATAGAATAGCATAGTGCTGGTTTTTTTCAATGGTCAGGCTTGTCAAATGAAGCTCGGGGCCCAAAACAAAAATACCTCCATGTCCATTGGGGGTAATGTTTTACTATGAAAAACTATTTGCTTTTCTTCACCTGTTCGCGTAATGGCCGCGCGTGAGGTTCACGGAGATGGAAAAGCTTGGCCCGGCGGACCTTGGCTTGACGGACAACGTCGATTTTGGCGATAATCGGCGAATGGAGCGGGAAAATACGTTCAACGCCAACGCCTTCGCTCACCTTACGGACGGTGAACGTAGCGCTTGGACCGGTGCCACTGCGCGTAGCTAAGACCACGCCTTCGAAGACTTGGAGACGTTCCTTACCGCCTTCGCTAATCTTTTGGTGGACCTTGATGGTCTGGCCTGGCTTGATGGCTGGAAGAGTATCGGACATAAAATTGAGCCTCTGGAATCTACCAGACGCCCGGGATTCAGTCAAGTTAGGAAGCCTTGGCTAAAAAGTGCTGGAGATCGGCTGGTAACGGCGACTCAAATGATAGGCGCTCTCCTTTGAGCGTATCAAATTCGAGCTTTGTGGCGTGAAGAAAAATCCTCGGAGGGGTCAGTTTGCTGATTTTGAGCTTACGAATTTTGTAGAGCGGGTCGCCGACCAAGGGGTGAGCAATAGCTTTGAAATGAACACGGATTTGGTGACTCCGGCCGGTGAGTGTGCGAACGCGGACTAAGGTATTGCCTTTGACGTACCGGTCAACATGAAACAGCGTCTCGGCCGCTTTTCCTTCTTGTGATTTCGGACGGGCGACCATCAATCCCGACTTGTCGGCTTTGCGGGCGATGGCAAAATCAATCCGGCCAGCTTGGTCAACAACGCGCCCATAGACCAGGGCGACGTACTCCTTGGTAATCACATGGTTTTTAAACTGATCCTTCAGGTCGTTGAAGGCGGCCTTCGTTTTCGCGATGACCATGACCCCGGAGACATCCCGATCGAGCCGATGAACAATGCCGGGTCGGATACTCGGTTGGTCGCCGACATCGCCAATCGTCGGATCATGAGCCACCGCCCAGTCGGCCAAGGTTGGTTCATTGATACCAGGGCCGCCATGGACGACCAGGCCGGATGGTTTATTGACCACCAGATAATTGTCGTCCTCAAAAATAACTTCTGGTTGGAGCAGATCGACGACTCGCGCCTCGGCATGAATCGATAACGTAGCGTCAGCAATCGTCACTTCATCACCGGGATGAACGAGGTGGTGAGCCTTCACCAATTGTCCATTGACCTTGATCTGGCCGGCCTTGATCTGTTTCTGAAGTTTCGACCGTGAGAGGTCCGCGTGCTGAACAAGAAAGACGTCGAGGCGAAGCGGCGTCGTACCTGCAGGGACAATAAGTGTTTGGTGGTCGGTCATGACTTCAGCCAGGTCAGCACATGCGCTAGTGTGTCCTGATTACTGATCAGTGACGACCCGAGACTGCCCCCGTCAACATCCAATCGCTCGTGTTCTCCACTTACTGTAGCCATCGTTTTGTCCAAATCAGATTTTTCAGTCGTCCCCGCGACGCCGAGAATATTTTTCGGAGAAAAATTAGCCACGCCAGTTCCGTCCAAAACGCCAGGCGTAACGCTTGGTGAGAGAAGGACGGTGCGGTGGACATCAGCGAGTGTGCTGCTCACGAAAGCGATATTTGCGCCGAGAACGCTGCCGACGACATCAATCCGCCCGACATCAACGCGTGACTGATTTTTCAGATACGCAATCACCGCCGGTACATCGTTCGGCATGCTGTTGAACCAGGTCATTTGGCTCGTCGCAATAGTTTGTAAATTACTTTGTCCGAAACCACGAATATCGTAGGTTACGACGGCAAAATCTTCAGCTACAAATTTTTGAACGTATGCATCCCATTCATGGCGATCCTGTCCGAATTGGTGAATCAGTATGACCGCCGGGACTTGAGCAGTTCCGATCGGCAGATGAACATCAGCGGCCAAAGAAATCCCGTCGCTCGTTGCTATCTTCACGCTTGGAACGTCGGAGTTGGTCACGGCTGTCTGGTGGTTAGCGTGAGGCCGGCTAAGGTAGGCGAACAGCCCAACGAGCGCAAGCGCCGCCGGAACCATCCAAAGATATGCTCGCCAAGAATCCTGGTTTTTTCGAATCATTGTCAGAAGCATACCATAGCGTGGGGAAAGACTGTGCATAGGGGCTTGACAAGAATTGACCATAGTGGTAAAGCAGGTCATATCAGTATATGCCCGGTTAACGTATACTGACCCTAGATAAATTTATTTACTGGTTGGCGATTTCATATGCATATGTCTAAACTTCTGGGAGGAGCTTGGCTCCACCGCAAAACCACGCGTGAACGCACGTGGAAAGCTTTAAGCACCGCCGTTGCAATCACCACGATTGTGAACGTGAGCGCCTTGGGTTTGCTGGTCCGTCCCCATGCCGCCTTAGCGGCCCCGGCCTCAGTCTGGACAACACAAGCTACCTGCGCTAATCCAGCTGATCAAGACGCGAACGAGTACGCGAATGGTGACCACGTCTATGTTCGGGGAAAG
The DNA here is from genome assembly GCA_964518425.1 of uncultured Gammaproteobacteria bacterium. Lineage (GTDB taxonomy): Bacteria > Patescibacteriota > Patescibacteriia > SBBC01 > CAIJZX01 > CAYLHT01. Next base: position 2,099 of record CAZFGG010000013.1, on the reverse strand, counting down.
AATTTTGATGCAAACACGAACTACTTTGGTCAAATCCATGGTCAACCAGGCAGCGCCAGTGCCGATCCGGGTGAGTTAGTGAAAGAATTCTCTACCGTCACTGATGGCGCGGGATACTTCTGTGTTGATGCTTATGTTGTTGGTTCTGACGGCGACTTAGACGACGGAGTCTACACGGTTGATATTTGGGATAATGCCGATCATCAAGGCGGAAGTAAAAATGACAACTACCACGTGAATGCGCTGGTTGGCTCTCTGACCATCAACAAGATTGTTGACTCTGGCTCAGCCTCAGCTGATGATTTTAGTTTCACCATCAGTCCTGATCCCTATGGTGTCAGTCCAGTTCATACATCAAGTGGATCATATACGTTTGGAAATTTGCCAGTCGGCAACTACTCCATTTCTGAAGCCTCGATGAACAATTACCACCAGGTTTCAAACACCTGTTCAAACGTGGCCGTGGTCAATGGGCAACAAGCAAACTGTACGATTCATAATGCCCGCGACACTGGCAACATCACTATCATCAAGAATGTTGTTGGTGGAACGGCTCAACCCTCAGATTGGAACTTTACCTTGCATCCGACTCAAGGTGGCAGCGATGTGACTGGCATCAAGAGTGGTGTTTCGGTCAGCGTCCCAACAGGCTTCTATACTGTTTCCGAATCGGCGATGGCTGGATATTCATTCGGCGGCGTGAGTGGCGACTGTAGTGAAGATGGTTCAATCTACATGGATGTTACGACTAACGGAGCAACATGTACGTTCACCAACATCGCTGACCTCGTTCCAGTAACAACTATTGGCTTGGATAAAACTGGTCCGGCGACAGCTCTTGCTGGCGGTCAAATCAGCTACTCGCTAGCTTGGTCGGTCGGTGGAAATACCTCAGCGACCAACGCAGTCATCTCCGACCCGCTTCCAACGAACACTAGCTTTGTTTCTGCCGATAACGGCGGGACATTCAGCGCCGGAACGGTGACCTGGAATCTCGGAACAAAGAATCCCGGTGATAGCGGTACGGTGACGGTCACCGTCAAGATTGCCAGTCCGCTCGCAAATGGGACCTTCCTTTCGAACAGCGCCTGTTTCGACACTGACCAAACTGACCCTGTCTGTGATGGCGTACGAACCCAGGTGAACTCAGCGCCAAGTCTGTCCATCACCAAGACGAATACCAGCGGTAGCTTCGTTAACCCCGGTGCAACGGTAACATACACGATTGTTGTGACGAACGCTGCCAGTGCGACCGACACCGCGATGAACGTGAACTTGACCGACCTCTTACCGACTGGATTCACCTACACGCTCGGTGGCGGATCGACCAAGACGTTCGCCTTGGGCAACATTGCTCCCGGTGCCAGCGTCACCACAACGTATACCGTCGTTGTTAGTGCCGCTGAGGCCGCTGGAACCTTCACCAACACAGCCAAAGCCAAAGGCGACAACACGAGTGAGGTCACGGCTACCTCGGATGTGACGGTCCATGTACCGCAGGTCCTCGGTATTTCTTCGCCGAGCATATCGATCACGAAGAGTGCGAATCCGACCTCGACCAACCCCGGCAAGACGGTAACCTATACGGTTGTCGTGACGAATAGCGGTAGCGGGGATGCAACGAATGTCGTCGTGACTGACACCTTGCCCGCCGGATTCACCTACACCGTTGGTGGCGGTTCAACCCAAACCTGGAACCTCGGGACGATCAAGGCCGGTACGTCGCAAACGATTGTCTACCAAGTCCACGTTGGCAATAGCGTGAAGGCAGGCACCTACAAGAACACGGCGGTCGTCTCGGCCGACGGTGTTGACCCGGCTTCAGCCTCGGCCAATGTCCAGATCAAAGTCCCCCAAGTTCTCGGTCTTGCGACAACTGGCATTGGTTTCCGCGATTACGCTATCTTCGCCTTCGGATCACTGCTCATGGCTCTCGGCTTCGTCAGCTTACGACGTCGACAACCGCAGGCAGCCTAAAAGGCATCAGGAACAATAACACCCCGGTTCTGCCGGGGTGTTATTTCATTGGTGGGCGGTAGAGGACTCGAACCTCTGACCTTCACAATGTCAATGTGACGCTCTAACCAACTGAGCTAACC
>CAZFGG010000012.1:12693-26224 GCA_964518425.1 uncultured Gammaproteobacteria bacterium | reverse complement strand
TGGAATGAGCAGGAGGACAACGAAGCCCAGGACTCCCCAGCCGTGGTGATGGAACCACCAGGTCAAGAAGAAAAAGTCTATGAGGACGATCAGGCCACCCCCAATAAGTGCCGGCAAGAGGACCGCCGGATGACGGCGGACAATTCTGATCAGCCGTTCTCCGGGTTTGAGATGTGTGCTAAGATAATGGTCGATATTCATATATGCGTCAGCGTACCGCCAAAAGAATTTTCATTGTGGCCTCAATCGTCATGGTTCTGAGCATGATTGGGTTCACCATCTTACCATTCCTCCGCTAACGTTTCAGCATCGCCAGGAAGGCGGACTGGGGGATGTCGACTTTGCCGAAGGTCTTCATTCGCCGTTTACCCTTTTTTTGCTTTTCCAGCAATTTCCGTTTCCGCGTCACGTCCCCGCCGTAGAGCTTAGCGGTCACATCCTTCCGCATGGCCGGAAGACGTTCAGCGGCGATAACTTTTCCGCCTAGAGCGGCTTGGATTTTCACTTCGAACATTTGTCGTGGCAAGATGTTTTTGAGTGCTGCGACGACTCGGCGACCAACACGGAAAGCTTCCTCGCGATAGACGATCGTCGCTAAAGCGTCAACCGGTTCTTCCGCCACGAGAATATCCATCCGCACGACGTCGGCCGGTTGATATCCGCGTAAGCGGTAATTCACTGAGGCGTATCCGGCCGTCACGCTCTTGAGCGTATCATAGTAATCGACCAGAATCGAGGCCAGCGGAATGGTGAACTTCAGGACAGCGTGGCCCTCGTCGAGATAGTGAACTTCCTGAAAGATCCCGCGCCGCTCCTGTGTCGCCTGCATCGTCGGGCCAATATACTCACTCGGCGTGACGACTTCTAAATCAACAACCGGCTCCTCAATCTGAACAATCCGCGACGGATCAGGAAGGCTGAGCGGACTTCGCACGATGAGAGGCTGTGGTTGTGCTTGAACCGTCACGCGATATCCGACCGATGGGACGGTCACGAACACATCCACATCGAATTCTCGGCGCAAGCGTTCCTGAACGATGTCGAGATGGAGTAAGCCGAGGAACCCGCAGCGAAAGCCGAAACCGAGCGCCGGCGACTGTTCCGGCTCATACGTTAAGGCGGCATCGTTCAACTTGAGCTTATCCATGGCGTCGCGCAGCTCGGCATAGTCTTCACCAGATTGGGTATAGATGCCAGCAAAAACCATCGGCGTCACATCTTGATAGCCTGGTAGCGGATCAATCGATGGTGGATCTGAGGTGATCGTGTCCCCGACCCTGGCTTGGCTGACGGTTTTCAGTCCGGTCACGATATACCCAATTTCACCAGCTCGGAGTTCATTCGTCGGGGTTAACTTTGGCCGGAAAGCCCCGACCTCCAAGGCTGGGGAACGCGCCTTCGTCGCTAAGAAACGGAGTTGAGAATTCGGAGTGAGTTGGCCGTCCATTAATCGGACGTATGTGACCACGCCGCGGTAGGCATCAAAGGTCGAATCAAAAATAAGGGCTCGTAAGGGCTGATCGTCCCGGCCGGTGGGGGCAGGAACTCGCTGGACAATGGCATTGAGAATAGCTTCAACGCCTTGCCCGGTTTTTGCCGACACGGCCAGGATTTCGTCGGGCTGGCAGTCGAGCAGCTTGACCACTTCTTGTGTCACTCGCTCAACATTCGCGTTCGGCAAGTCAATTTTGTTGATGACGGGGATGACCACTAATCCTTGCCGCCGGGCTAATTCAAGGTTCGCCAAGGTCTGGGCCTGCACCCCTTGCGACGCATCGACAATGAGCAGAGCTCCTTCGACAGCAGCCAAAGAACGGGATACTTCGTAACTAAAATCAACGTGTCCAGGCGTATCAATCAGGTTCAATTCATACCCTTGCCAGGCCATGCGAACCGGAGCAAGTTTGACCGTAATCCCCCGCTCTCGCTCGATATCCATCTGGTCGAGCACCTGGTCTTGCATTTCTCGTGGCGCGACGGTGCCGGTCAGCTCTAAGAGGCGGTCGGCCAGGGTGGATTTGCCGTGGTCAATGTGGGCGATGATACAAAAGTTGCGAATGCGGTCAGTCGAACTCATGTCGCTCCCCCGTTTCGTCCCTGAGCAAAGCGCTGACGGAATCTGCTGATCACGCGGTTGGTCAACGAGGCTTCTTCCAGTTGAAAAAATGCGGCAAAAAGTATGTAGACGACCACACCGGCCAGCCCAGCCACGACCAGCTGGGTGAACACCCCGACAGCCCGTGACAAGGTTAACCCAAAGCTGACTAACGCGTACTTCACGCCCTGGACCGTTAAGGCCATCAAGATGGTCACGCCAATAATTTTTAAAGCTGATTGAGATATTCTCTCTTCGTCGAGTCGACCAAGCCGGCGATGGAGGGCGGTGAAGAGTAAAACCGCGTTAAGGATGTTGGAAATCGTATAGGACAGGGCCAGTCCAGTCACACCCATGGTGAAACCTAAGACGACCGAGCCAATAATATCAACGACGACAGCAATGGCCGTCATCTTGACCGGCGTCTTCGTATCACGCATGGCGTAGAACGACCGGGCTAAAATTGGAATCAGCGATTGAGCAAAGAACGATAGCGCAAAAAAACCAAGCGTTTGGGCCGTGGCAATCGTGTCGGTCCAGGAAATTTGTTGAACGCCGAAAATGACCCGGACGAGCTGGGCTCGTAATTGAATCATGAGCACGGTCAGCGGGATAATCAGGAAGAGTATCTGCCGGACGATGGCTGAAAAATGTTTAATGAATTCTTCGCGTTTTCCTTCTTTGAGCTGCTCGACAAAGACGGGGAAGGCAACGGTTGCCATTGATACACCGATGATACCGATTGGCGCGTCCTGCAGTGTACTGGCCCAGTGAAATATCGATAGGGCGCCGGTGCTCAAACGATTGGCAATCGGAACGTTCACGAATTGATCAATTTGCGTAACGGACTGGCCAATGGTCCGTGGAATAAGTAGCCGCCCAATTTGCCGAACGCCGCCATGGTTCCAGCTGGCTGCCGGACCAGGTCGCCAGCCCGCTCGCCAGGCCGCGGTGAACTGGATGATTAAGTGAACGCCCGCTCCCAGAACTGCTCCCCAGGCTACTCCAGCCGCGCCAAAGGGTTTGGCTAAGACGACAATTCCAAAAATAATTCCCAAGTTATTGGCGATCGGCGCTAGCGATACCGCCAAGAAATGACGGAGCGACTGTAGGATACTGGCAAAGAGGTTGCTGGCCGCGAAGAGCAACATGTTGAACGACATGATCCGCATCAGGTGAACCGTCTCAGCCTGAGCGTGCGGCGTAAAGTGCTTTCCGAACAGCAAGGCCCGACCAATCGGTTCGGCGCCAAAGAATAACAGGAGACTGGCGACGGAAAAAACCCAGATAACAATGGTCAGAATTGATCGAGAAATCTTCCAGGCCTCATCGCGACGTTCAGCATAGTAGGCAATGAAGACCGGCATGAAGGACGTCAACAATGACCCCAAGATAAGGGTCCCATAAATGAAATCTGGAATAGCAAACGCCGTGTAAATAGGTACCGCGCCAACGGTCCCAAAGGTCCGAGCAATAAATTGTTCGCGAATGAGGCCGAGGATCTTACTGATGATCCAGCTCGAGCCAACAATGACCGCTCCGCCGAAGACGGTCGTCTGGAGTTTTTGCCACAATCGAGACCACATGTGGTCGCAAGTCTACCACATTTTTACTGTTTTCGCAACCCTACCTTAGGGCAATAAACAAAAACCGCACCTCCGGCCGAACAAGGAGCGGTCAACACTCTGCGGTATCCTACGGAGGAAATCACCTTGCGGCGAATCGTCGGGTCCTACAGGTTGTCGACATCACTCGTTCGGCCAGAGCTGGGGTCAAATGAATAGTGGTAGCGACTAGCGAAAATGTCAATGAAGAACGAGCCTCACTTGCCACCACCAGACGTGGAGGGACGCTGATGGCGGCGAGTGAGTCCCGCACCATTGTGATTAGTACAATGGTGCGGGCGACATTACTTCGTGGAACAAACTCGGATGAACCGGTCGGCCAGCTCGCTGGCTTCGATCCGAACAAGAGTTTTCTGCAAAGCGGAGACGATAGCACCGCTCCCATGACCTTGACTGCGGCAGGTGGAGATGATGTCCAAGACGTCTTGAGCGATTTCCACCCGACCTTCCTGGATCCCGCGTCGGAGACCTTCCACCGCGATGTGGGACCGTTCGGCCTGACTAAGCCGGGTTAGCTCCATTAGCTGTCGGTCGTCGAGCAGGCGCTGCCGGAACGTGTTGTCGAGCTGAGCGCATTTTCGCGTCCGTTCGATTAGCCTGGTCTCCAGTTCGGCTTTGTCCCGCCGAAGCTGACGATTTTTCCGGGAGGTCAAGTAGAGAATCAGGCCACAGACGAGCAGGAGCGCCCAGGGAATGATGGTGAGTGCCGTCAGAGAGTGCAGCATGATCCACCTCCACAGAGTTAGACATACCGCACAAAACGGTAGGTCAGGTAGAGCCACCCCGCCGCGGCGACCACAGCCACGAGCGGGTAATGCGGTGCAGTATAGATCGTTGCGATGCCGAGTCCGATGATCCGTAGGAGTGCGAACTCCCACACCAATCTCAATTTTTTCTTGGGCATGTGTCCTCCACGAAGTAGGTTGATGTAAAAAGATCGTTCCTCACTTGAGCGCTCAAATTACGTTCTGGATGCCGGGTCGTTGCCCGGAATGATAATTGAAGCGTTCGAGAGAGGGAGGAAGATGAATAATCGCCAAAGCGATATTCTCTCCCTCCTGGTTGTTGTCTGTAATGTGCTAGAGGAAACCTGTCACTATCTATCCGCCTTCGCTACAAGTACTGTTCGGCCAGATGCTCAGCCAACGCTCGAGACTCTTCCGGATCCAAGAGCGACCCATGCTCATGCACCGCCTGTGCCTGAGCTACCCAGTAGCTTTTCTGGTACTGCCAGAACTTGATCGCAGACTTGCCGCCGTCGTAGGGTGGGACCTCACGTCCTTTGGCCAGCTCCCTGTACGTGGCTTCGCTGTACGATGGTTTGTCCTTTCCGTTCAACCTCACCAGCTGCGTTGTCGCAAGCGCCTGCATCTGAGTACAGAGATCCCGGCAAGCTTGGGTAAACTCTCTGCCACATTCGCTATCGGCCATCTCAGCTCCTTCCCATTGCGGTGAGTACTAGGCCGCTTGCTGACCACGTTTGACCTTCTGGCCGTTGGCCGCCTTCTGGCCCTTCTTCTGCTTCTGGGGCTTCTGCTCGGGACGACGTTCGCCCTTGGCAACGTAGCGACGAGGTTTGTGCCGCTTCTTCAGGCGGCGCGAGTTCTCCGTCCCGAGAAAGGAAACTCCAGTGGACGGGGCGGCAGTGTAGCGCTCGAGACGGGCCGCGATCAGTTTGCGCTCGAGCTCGTCGTAGGCCTTGACCGTCTCGGTTTTGTCAACCGGAACGGCCCACTGATTGGCCTGGCAACGGTTGATGACTCGGCGAGCCTCGTTGTAGGCGGGGAGCATCTCGGTCATCTGCTTGCAGATCGACTGAACTTTCGGCTTAACCACCATGACATCCTCCCGTGGAAGTTGAAGTCTACGGACTCAGAACATGATGATCAAATATTCACGATCCTCCTCGAGCGTCCCACCGAGCCTCGATTTCGATGGGGCACTCAAGGAGAGGGAGAAGAAGCAACAATGATATCTACTTCTTCTCCATGCTTGGAACAGGCGAACCTGCAGCTTACTTCGAACTGTCCGCCAGGGAGACCGAATCGGCTGTGGCGGCCACAAGTGAATCATTGTAGGCCTGATCGAGCTTGAGCTGGCGATCCGCTTCCATGCGTGAAGCACTATGGGTGAACTCGGCCATGGCCGATGCGCCCAGGATCATTCCGAAGAGCAAGGTGACGACCGTCCGACGCACGAGAACCTCCATCATGAATGTGAACGAGACGACAATTTGCGTTCGAAGGAACACATCGGGAGGCAAGCGTACGATGCTTTACCCGGCCGAAGCCAAGCGACATCGTGATGCCCGCTGGTCATGGCTTTGGAAGTCGAAACCTCCTTGGCTATATCCATTGGACGGCTGGAGCGGACCATGCTTGTAGGCAGTTCCACTACCAGTGCTCTCCCCTCCCTGTGTGTTCCTCGAAATATTGAGTTCGTTAGTTGTAATGTTCGTTCCTCACTTGAACATTCCGTAACGGTTACCGAATGCTCGAGTGAAGAGAGAGATAACTATCGTGAGATAGACGGTACTCTCTCGAACCGTTTGACGGCTTAGGTCGGATCGAATCGTGAAGGTCGCGGACACAGGCTCGTGATCCTATTGACCAGTCGGTCCTCTGTCCAAGCCGGGATCATTTCCCCCTTGATCAGGTTAACGACCAAGGCCGCATCGTACATGTTGAGACCAGGTGGCACAGGCCAACTGAGTACTCCTTCCACCCAGGCAGCCTTCTTAAGATCGAGCAAACCGCGCCTGATCGCGCCGTCCCGAGACTTGATATACAATGCCTCCAAATCTCGACGTTGGTAGAGCTCCCAATCCAGACGCTCTTCCGCTGTCATTGGCCGGTCAAGGCGAGTCCGAACCTCTTCAAATTTCCCTTTTAGCTGTTTCATGAATTCCTGGAATTCAGGATCGGATTCCACTTTCTGGAGCTTGATGTGACGGCGACTTTCCAGAAAACGTTCTTCGTGATCGTCTTTGGGCATATCAACTCCTTTGTCTAGAGTGTGCTTTTTGAAAGATCGATCCTCACTTGAGCACTCAGATCCCTCCGTGTATGGAAAGATGTTTGTGAGGTCGAGTGCTCAAGTGAGGCTCGATGAGATGAGTTCCTGCGACCAGCAACACACGGCTACTGACCGCAGAACTTCTCTCATCGAACAAAAACGGGTGAGGCCTATTGAGGACATGCGTCGACAACAGACCTCACCCGTATAGCCCTGGCGGCTATGGATGAAAATGTTTGTCGAACTCGCGCTCCTCAACGTTCGTTCGTTTCAAGTATTCAATTGTAGGGTGCTTGCTGTGTTGGCTCCTCTACCTGCACTTCAAGCATGACTAGCCATAATACTCCTCAATGGTTTTGGTGTCAAGAGGTGTTTTGGCTAACCTAAAGCAAAAGGCCTAAGGTTAGCCAAAGTCTTACCACCCCGCAACCCCTCCTCGTGTGATGAGGGGAACCTAAAACACGACGCCGAAAATCTGGGTGGTGTCTGAGGTACTGGTAAATGTGGCAGTCCGACCCCCACTGATTTTTCCACCGGTTGATGACTGAATTTTCCGGCCTTTTGGAGCATGGTAAATAATGGTCCAGGTTCGGATCGGCGCGCCGGGTTGCTTTTGCCAGAGCAGAGACCACGATTTTATGGCGGTTGGTTGAGGGGTCGTATAGGTCACCGTGATGGTTTGTGATTCACCAGGTTTGATAACGCTCCATGCCCCGAAGACGGTCCGACCACTTTCGTGCGTGATCCTCGTCCCGGCCAACGGGTCAATGAGTACTTGCCCTTCGGCTTTCACTAAGCTCGCCGGGACTTTTGAATTGGCGGCCGGAGGGAAGAGAAGCTCTGCGTCAGGAATCGTGGCACCATCAATACTGACCAACTGCGCGCCACTGGGGGCATAGACCCGGACGAAGTCTTTATTCGTAGCGCTCGTCAGCGGATCAGTAGGAGATCCGGCATGTTGTCTGATGATTGTGACGACGTGGCGGCGCAGTGGCCCATCATCACTGACATCAAGTTTAATCTGCTCGTGAATCGCCCGGTCAGTTTTACCACCGCCGAGGTTACTATCGACGACGGCCAGCCCATCGTCGCTGAGTCGGGCAAGTGCCCCGTCCCAGCCAAGTTGTTGAATGTTTTTTTCGAAGGCCTGATCCTCACTAGAAAAAATGAGATCTTGCCGGTCAGCATCTTTTATCACCGATAGCCCCGCTTGGAGAGCTTCTGTACTAGACATCGTTGCCAGGCGGCGGACAAGCGTCGGGATCAGATCGAGTAAGAATTGCTTGGGATTATTCAACGCTTTATCGTAGCCGAATTCAACCTGTTCCTCAGTCGCTCGGACAAAGTTTGCGGACGTAATATCAACCTGGTAATGGTCGGGCCGCAAAGGGCCGGTAATGGTCAAGAGATCCTCGATCAGTTGCGGGGTGACGAGAATAACCCCATCTGGACGAAAACCTCGGGCCTGACGATAAAAATCAAGCATCATGCTGGCCGAGGTCGGAACGTCGAGGAACCAATTCGTGTCTTGAAAGGCCCAGTATGAGTTCAGCGCCAGCAGTGGCTGCGGCGGCGCAATGGTGTGAGGAATTTGTTCGCTCAGCGCATACGGTCCATTTCCAGGAGAGTCAAGGATTTTGAAGCTCCCATTATGAAACTCAACAAGAAGGAAGGTACCGGCAAATCCTCCGGTCGCGCGCAGTTCATCGTCATTTTGGAAAATGACCAACTCATCTTTCGGTTCGGGACTGGCGAAAAGCGTCAGCAGAAGGTTGATGACGGGACGCAGGCGGCCCTGTGGACCGCCAATGAGCGGGCGAAGTTGGTCCCAGGTCGTCGACATCGGCTGATACGACGCTGGTAAATCACGACTGGGGACCTGGGATACTTCATCAGCGGCGGCCAAAAGACGGTTGACCGCTGTGAGGAAAACCGGGCGGTGTTGAAGGAGCGGCGCGATATAGCCGAGTGATCCCTGAACGAGGCCACTGGTGTCAATCGATACGGCCGGTTGTTGCAAATCGGTCGGCGTTAAGGATTGACTGACCGCCTGACCTGCCTGGGTCAGGTCGTGAGCCGCTCGTAGGAGATGATCGGCAGACATGACCCGTGAACGAACATACGGAAGATGCCGGACCAGGCTTCCGTGGAGCCCGTCGAGGTTGGATAATTGCCGCTGCGCCCGGGCGACCGCTGTCTCTGCGCTTTGAAAATCGTTGGCGGCGATATCCGGGCGATGTTGGCCTAAGGCTTGTCCAGCGTTACGGATATGGCTAACTGCTTGGGCTCCTGTCGCTTGGACTTGATGAGCCCGGCTAACCAGCCTCCACGCCCAACCACCAGCCAGCAGGATAAGAGAGACTGTGACTAAACCAACCAAAAATTTACCGCTTTCACGAAAGAGAGCCGGCCAATCACGAACTGGCTTAGCCGGTTCATGAAGTTCTGGCTCGGACCGCCAGCGCCGGGATCCACGAAGCGTACGCTGACGGGCAACCGATCCAGCCGGGGCACGACGGAGATCGAGAACGTTAGCTGAGTTATGACGAGGTTGGGTCATGTACGCCTAAAGCGCGGTTGTAAACAGTGAGTGTTTCAGCGGCCATGCTCGACCAGGAGAAATCCCGCAGCCGTTCTTGTCCGGCAGCAATGAGTCGCTGCCGTAGGAGTGTATCATGGAGCGCGAGGTGAATCGAGTGGGCCAGAGCATGAACATCCCGGGGGTCAAAGTAGCTAGCGGCCTGAGCAAAAATCTCCGGTAAACATGACGCCTGGGCGGCAAAGACTGGAATGTTCGCTTGCATCGCTTCTAAACCAGGAAGTCCAAACCCTTCAGACATCGAAGGAAAAATGTACGCCCGGGCGTGCTGGTAGAGACCGGCTAACTCTTGGTCGGCGGCAAAACCAAAAAACACAACATTGTTCACTCCTAAACGCTTGGCTTCCTGTTCAAGCCGCAGAGAGAAGTAATCCCGTTTTCCAACCAAGACGAGCTGGAATCTGTCCCCCCGATCGGAAGCCAGCTTGGCGGCCGCTAATAAGCGCTCTAAGTTTTTGTGCGGATATGAATTACCAACATGCAACACATAGGGCTGACGAACTCCGCGTTCACTAAGACTGGCCATCGGCACCGCATCCGGTAGCGGATCAACTGATTCGTAGGTAACGGATACGCGATCAGGATTTACCCGAAGGCGCTTGATTAAATCCTGGCGGCTGTACTCAGAGACCGTGATGACTGCCCGGGCGCCGTGAACGGCGTGGTGCAGAACTCGCTGATAGGCCAAGAATTTCAGCCGAAAGAGCAGTGGTTCGAGGGTCGTGGCCCGTTCAGTCGGGAACTGATGGAGGATCAGATCGTGAATCGTGACCACGAAAGGACGGCGGTAGGCTAAGGGAACGTTGAAATGTGGGACGTGGAGAAGATCCAGGCCGGCGCGGTGAAGCGCCCGTGGCAAGACAACCTGCTCGCGAAGCCCATACCACGGTTCATCGGCTAATACTTTTTGCCAGCGCTCGTTCGGCGGCTGCCAGAGATCCCAAGCTTTGGCTCGCAAGAAAACAGTAAAATCATGCTGGTGATCAAGCCGACCCAGATGATTGAGAAGCCGCTCGACATAACGGCCGATTCCCGTTTCTTGTGGACCGAAAAACCGGGCGTCGATGCCGATACGCATGCCCTACGAGCGGAGGTAGTGACGAGCGGCGGCGATGAACAGGCTGGCCCCCAGACTGAGCACCAGGGCGACGAGCGCCGTCAGGATTGAGTTAGGACGGACAGGGGCTATGACTGGGGCGCTACCGACAATAGTAAATTGTGATTTACCTTCGGGTGTTTGGTTGAGTTGAGCGGCTTTTTGCTCCATCACGGTTTTGACCGCCGCCGCTACTTTGTTGACTCGGTCCTGGGTTCGTTCGGTGATACGAACGACGATGTTCTGAGAGGAGTATTTCTTGACCTTAAATCGCGATGGTAAACTCGACAAGGACTCAATTTCCGGATTGAGATTTGCTTGTTGGTAGACTTCGCTTAAGACTGAGGGCGTGCTGAACCAACTCACCACGGTTTGCGAAAAAAGGTCGGCTGCTTGCAGGGCGTAGTAGCCATCGAATTGATAATCCGGCGTCACGTCACGATTGACCCGATTAATCGCGAATGATTGTGACGTTCCATACTTCACCGGCTGACTGGCGCTGACGACCCAAGCCGTCACCGTCGCCAAAACAACCAGCCCGATAATCAGCCAGCGCTGTCGCCAGAAGATCTTTAAATAATCGCGCAATTCCATAGACATAGTGCTTATCGTAGCTGAGATTGGTGCTCTTGCCAAGCCCGATCAAGAACCTCCCGGAAAGCAACCCCAAACCGATCCGGACTGAATGTTTCTGCCCAGCGTCGGATTTTTTGAGCATCATATTCTTCCGGCCGGAATCGGATGACCGCGTTCGCGAGCGATTCCCAGTCTTGATCATCAAAGAGCACACCCGTCTGCCCAGGCGTCACCGTCTCTCGCGCTCCGCCTGCGCTGAAAGCAATAACCGGTCGCCCGGTCGCCATGGCTTCAAGAACAGTAATGCCAAAATCTTCTTCCTGGGGATTAATGAATGCCGTGGCTTGGCCATACAACTCATTTAACTGGTCATCAGCCACCCGACCCAGAAATTCAATGTTCGGGTGAGCCATGGCCTGCAATGATTTCATGACTGGTCCGGTCCCAAAAATCTTTAACGGGAGACCAAGACGGTTGAACGCTTGGATGGCTAGGTCAAAGCGTTTATACGCCACTAACCGACCACCAGTCAGGTAATAGGAACCCGGCTTGTCATGGATCGTGAACCGGCCAACATCAACCGGCGGATAAAGCATGGAACTTTGGCGTCGGTAGTATTTCATGATCCGTTGCTGAACTGCTCGACTATTCGCGATGATGATGTCTGGTCGGTCAGCGGCTAAGCGATCCCATTGACGAAGACCGGTTAAATGACGCGAGATGATCGCTTTCATCCAACGGGGATATGATAAATCGCGGACATATTGCAAGCTGTCGTTCCACAGGTATCGCGTTGGGCTATGCATGTAGCAGAGGTGGAGCGTCCGTGGGTCAGTGATGACACCTTTGGCAAAAGCAGAAGCGCTGGAAATAACGACATCGTACTCGCGAAGATCGTACGACTCCACCGCGGTCGGCATCAATGGTAGGTACCATTGGTAGTGACGAGCCCCACCCGGCAGGTGCTGGATGAAGGAGGTCCGAATATCGGTTGTCCGAAAGTCGGCGTGTGCCCGCTGCGGATTATAGACGAGGGTGTAGAGCGGCGCCTGAGGAAAAAGTTTCTGCAGTACCCGGACGACTCGTTCGGCTCCCCCATCTTGGGCTAAGTGTTCATGGACTAAGGCGACTTTCATAGACTAGGCGGCCGTACGAGTCTGGAGGACTGCCAGCGGCGTCCGCAGGAGGATTTGAATGTCTAAACCCAGCGACCAATGTTCAATGTAATAGGTATCCAGTCGTGCTTCGTCCTCAAACGACAGGTTTGATCGTCCCGACACTTGCGCCATGCCGGTCATGCCAGGGCGAACCGCCAGAAGTTTCTTATGATGTTTTTCGTACCGAGCAACCTCTTCCGGTTCATGAGGGCGCGGGCCAACCAGGCTCATCTCTCCGCGAAAAACGTTGATCAGCTGAGGAATTTCATCAATGCTGCTCCGGCGCAAAAAACGACCAACCCGGGTAATCCGAGGATCGTTCGTCATCTTGAAGAGTGGTCCGTCGGACCGTTCATTTTGTCCGGCCAGCTGCGCTTTCATTGTCTCAGCGTCGCGAATCATGGACCGAAATTTCCACAGGCGGAACCGACGCTGGCCTTGGCCAACGCGCTCTAAACGCTTGAAGATCGGACCGGCCGAGTCAAGTTTAATAACAGCAGCAACCACCAGCGATGGCACAGCTAAAATGACTATTCCGACCGTTGATCCGACGATGTCCAAAGCTCGCTTTGAGATCCGTCCCCAACCATCGAGCGGTGTCCGCCGGATTTCAATTAAAGGCACACCGGCGAAATCAGAAGTCAGTATTCGTCCGACTTGCGTGTCGAAGACGTCGGCCGCGTACTTAAAGACGACCCCGTGCTCCGTACAGAGTTCCAGCAATTGTAAAGATTGGGCTCGTGAAATTGCCGGGTCGGCTTGAAGGACTTCATCAATATTCCCTTGGCGAAATAATTCACGGAGTTGCTCAAGAGTTTCAATCGACACGGACGGAAACTGATGAACGACTCGGTAACCGCTGTCCGGCCGTGTTCGAAAAGCCGTCACTAAGTCTTTGGTCGTTTGGTCACTGCCAATGACAACGACTTGGCGCGCCCCAACCCCCTGCCGGAGGAGGAGTCGTTGAATACCCCGAACGACGCTATGGACGAACCAGAGGTAAACCACGGCCAGAATCCAACTGGCCAGAATAATAAAACGAGAAGCGAAAAACTCGCGTCGAAAAAAAATAAAGACGATGACTAAGAGCACGGCCGTTGAAACACCAAGGAAAATTTTTCCGAGCTCGCTACTTAATCGTGGCTGACGGACGGCAAAAGCTCCGGCCAGGCCCAAGACCGCTAACCAGCCGATGGTCACCCAAGCTGCCGTCCGCATGAAATCACCAGCGGCGATCGTATTGACGACGGGCAGTAATGATGCGACCTGGTGAAAACGTAAATTGTAAGCCGTCCACGCCGCTAACAACAGCGCCAGATAATCTAACGGTACAAGCAGAGCGGCAAAAACAAGTTCAATGCGTTTCAT
>CAZFGG010000012.1:0-12593 GCA_964518425.1 uncultured Gammaproteobacteria bacterium | reverse complement strand
CCCGTCGCGCTGACGCGCGCCAGGAGATGACTATCTCTCTGGGATCGACATTGCTGCCGACCTCAAGCAATCTACCCGTCGAGCTGAGCTCGACCTATACGATCTTGCACCGGAGAGGGTTTTCACGCCGTCGCGATCACTCGCGTCAGCCGTGGGCTCTTACCCCACGATTTCACCCTTACCTGGTACGGGATAAGTACCGTACCCGGCGGTATGTTTCTGTTGCACTGATCCCTGGGCTTGGCGCGACATGGTTGGTATACCCTACCACGTCTCGTTACTCCCGGTTGCCGTTAGCAACTCTCCTTGTCCCTGAAATGAATTTCAGGGGGTGTTCGGACTTTCCTCTACCCTCTTGCGAAGGCAGCAGTCATCTTGTGGTCTGTCAATGAGGCTAACGCAATCTACAATTTCTGAGCGAAATTGTCAACCCCATCCTGACATGTGTACCGAAGAATTTCCTAGCGAACTGATGAATCACCGGTGTGTACATGTTCTTCTTCGCCGCTCATTAATCGGTCGATCGGCCCAGGAACAATATAGAGCAGCGGGACAATAACGAGGATAATGAGACTCAGTCGTGGGTTGATGAAGGATAATCCAATATCGAACACATAGATCAGCGGACCAAAGCTAATAATTTTCGTGACGAGATGAATCAATCGATCGGACAAGTTCGGGTCAACCAAGCGATGATTCTTTGTGGCGTACCTCCACAGATTTGTGTACAGGAGTCCGGCCACGATCAGCGTCCCAGCGTAAACGATAATCGCTGTTTGGGTGCCGCCATATTGACCAAGTAACGCCGCTGGGAAGGGCATGAACGCGATGACCATCAAATAGACATTGTTCAGAAACAGGAACATCCGGTCCGTATGTTTAATATAGTGGAACATCAGATGATGTCCGACCCAGTACAGTCCAACGATGCCAAAACTAATCATGTACGATAGGAGTTTCGGCCACTGATCGATGATCGCTCGCCAGAGGTCATGATTCAGATTTCCGGTCTTAATGATCTCCGGCAGTTTCAGGTTCAAGACTAAGATCGTGATGGCAATCGCAAAGACGCCATCAGAGAAAGCCTCCAGTCGATGTTTGGACATGGGAACGCGAGGTTGCACCGTCCGATGGTCCATATTTATACTGCCCGCTGCAAGGCCAATTTCACCTGCCCGACGTGTTCGCGAATGTGCGCGTAGTTCGCGTAAACAATAAAATCGTCTAGACTATATTCTTTCCCATACCACGGAATCGTTCCAACCTGGCGTAATTTTTCTGGCCCGAATGTATTGACCAGGGCCAACACGTGTTCATGACCTCGGCGCAGCTCGTCGAGCAACTCGGCGCTCGACTTGTCTTTGCGAGCAGCTACTTGGCGATCATTAAAGCCTGCTTGATCACGACCCATGTCATCCAGCATTGGAGTTGGACTTTGACCAGCAACAAATTTCAGAGCGTCTTCAAGCAAAGTTTCATAGGATGCCATGTGGGCCAAGACATCGCGAACAGTCCAGGTCGTGTTTACCCCAACCGACCATTGCTGATCTGAAATTTTTTCGAACGTAGCCAGAAGGTCACGATGCCCGTAACTGAGGATGTCTGGAGCGTTCATGGGAATCTATGATTCGACCAAGACGACACCAATTGCGGCGATGGCGAAAATAACGATCGCCCAAGCCAGGACGGTCATCGGTAGACCGGCAATGGGCGCTAAGGTTTGGCCGTTGGCTTTGTTCCAGGCTTGCTTGACCCGTTTATCAATGAACAGGCTGACCATCATCCCCTCGATCACATACAGCCCAATTTTCACCCAGAACAACGTTCGGTGATTAAAGGTTGAAGGTTCGTGAAGATACAAAACGACTCCCGTCAGTAGCTGCCAAATTGACGCAGCCATACCAAACCGAGCCATGAAGTGATATATCCCTGACCGACGCTGATCAATCGGCTGATGAAAAATTAAGATGAGTGCGAAAAATGCTACGGCCATGACAATGGCGGCTCCAAAAACATGCAAGATGAGAATAATCGTGATCCATTCCATGGTTATTGTTCTTTATCGAGCGTCACCGCTCGTTGAATAAGGTGATGAAAATACGGATGGTCAATATCATGAGTAGAAAAAACTTTGATGTGGCGCATTCGTTTACCCGTCCCTTCAATCACATGTTTCGGATCGTGCTTGATCAGTCGTGCTCCTTGATGGAAACCGAGGCTGACGTATCCTGGTGCTAGCGAGTAGATCCAGAATAGAGGTTTGTTCACGGTATAGGTCGGATTCCCCCACTTGAGTTCTTCCTGAATGCCAGGTACCGACTTCCTGACCATTGTCCGCAGGGTTAGAGCAATTTTCTTCCGATGAGGATCGAGGCGCTGAAAATAGGTTTGAACTGTGTTGGTCTTCTTGGAAGGTTTCTTGGGATAGCGGGTTATAGTCATAGTTCATGGTAACAGAACCAACGTTAGTATACCGTGCCCAGGAGAAGATGAACAATATTGCCCTGGATTATTGACCTGTGGTAGAGTGGGGTTGTGATACTACGAGTCTTCATCGCTTTGGTGATGAGCGGTCTCATCTCGCTGCCATCGGTCGCCCATGCGCTGCCGGCACGTTTTGCTCAATCCGTCGTGGCTCGTGGGCTCGACCGCCCAACGGCTATGGCTTTCTTGCCCGATGGCCGATTACTGGTGACTGAACAAGGCGGAAAGCTGCGGATCATCAAACAAGGGCGGCTACTGACGATACCCTATTTGTCCGTCCGGACGACCGACGCTGGCGAGCGAGGTCTTTTAGGAATTGCGATTGACCCGCAATTCAGCCACAACCACTTCGTCTACGTCTACTATACCGTTCCCGGATCACCGGCCCATAATCGCGTTCGTCGCTATACGCAAAGCTCCGGGCAGCCAGATATCGCTCAGACCGGAAGTGGAGTAACCATCCTCGACCTCGATCCCCTCTCCAGCGCGACAAATCATAATGGTGGAGCAATTCACTTTGGTCCGGATGGAAAACTGTACATCGGTGTAGGTGAAAATGCCAATGGGGACAACGCTGAATTGTTGACGAACCGGCTGGGGAAGATTCTTCGGATCAATAAGGACGGCTCAATCCCAACCGATAACCCGCTGCTCAGTCAAACAACCGGACGGAACGGCTCAATTTGGGCCTACGGGTTACGGAATCCCTTCACCTTTGCCTTCGACTCAACGACTGATCAACTCTTCATCAATGACGTTGGCCAGTCGGCCTGGGAGGAAGTTGATCTCGGGCAAGCGGGCGCGAATTATGGTTGGCCAACATGTGAAGGAAAATGTCCGCCAACAAAACTGGCCGTCGCAAGAAAGTTGACCGTTGATCCGATCTACCAATACGCCCACAATGGGGAAAGTGCCGCCATCACTGGAGCAGCGTTCTACCGTGCCCAGCTCTACCCGTCAATCTATCGTGGTAATTATTTCTTCGGTGATTACCTTCAAAATGTCATTCGTCGGCGTGAACCAAACGGTCGGGTCACCACCTTCAACACGAACGCGCCCGGTGTCGTTGACATTCAGGTTGGAACGAACGGAAAATTGTACTACGCCTCGGTCACCGAGGGTACGGTCTTCCGAATTAGCTACCAATAGTTAGGCCGCTTCTTTGAGTTCAGGAAAAACGCGGTTTTTTCCGGCTGCCTTGGCAGCCAAGAGCTGTTCATCGGCGTCTTTGAGGAATGCCGAGGAGTCTCTATGTCGTTGCTGATCATATTGGCTTAAACCAATGCTGACCGTGATCGGTTGGCCCTCAGGGCGGCGGCCGGCTAATTGTTCTTCAATCTTTTCTCGTAAGCGTTCCGCTGCTTCATGCCCATGAGATAAATCGACCCCTGTGAGAATAACAGCGAATTCTTCGCCACCCCAACGAGTCATCGCATCCTTGTCGGCGAGCGGAAGTAAATCATCACTTTCACGAAGCGTCGTGGCCATGACACGGGCGACGTCGCGTAAGACCTCATCTGCCCCGACGTGTGTCAGCTCTTCGTTCACTTGTTTAAAGTGGTCAATATCAACGATGGCTAGGCTCAACGGTTGATGAGCGTCTTCGCGGGCAAGATAGGTTTCATAATCGAGCGTAAACTGAAGTAGGTCAGCCCGTTGAACGTCAGTCTTTGGGTCACGTGCTGATTCTTTCAGAATTTTTGCAGCATCACCCATCGATAACGTCCCATCTTTGACTTTGGCGGCAAGATGGTAGTCAGGATGAGCCTGAAAGTAAGCCGCTGTAACATGTTCGTCCCGTAATCGGCCGTGTTCTTCACGTTGGGCGTCGCGAGATGTCACTTCTGGTGTTTCGATAGCCATGCGTTGACCCTACTGTTCTCCAGCCTGCCGGTCAAGAGCTTCATTAACTAATGTATCGGCCGGTTGGTTCTCTTCGCGGCGGATAACGGAGAATGTCACCTGGCCAATCTGGTTGACCAAGGAGTGAATTTTGAGGACCCATGGCCCAAGGTCTTTATTTTTGACTTTATATTCGCCTCGGAGTTGCTTGATAATCAACTCGCTGTCTCCGTAGAGCTCAACTTTCGAAGCACCCTGAGCCTGAGCATATTGTAGAGCGGCGAAGACGGCGTGATACTCAGCTTGATTATTTGTCGCATGACCAATCGTCTGACTAATCGTATGGACCACGTGGCCAGCCTCTTCGATGACGCAGCCAATCGCCGCTGGGCCAGGGTTTCCGCGGGCTCCGCCATCGACGTGAATAATGAAATGTCGACTCATGTCTGCGGCCGCCAGTCAACGATTTTTAATTGCGGTTCTCGGCGACCATTCCACTCATTCCAGGAAACTTCGACGACGACGTCAATCGTTTGGCCGATGGATAATTCAGCCGCGCTCGACCCCTGGCGAAAACCAATGAATTTCCCGACCTCTCCCCGCTGACGAGCGACCAGGCGGAGGTGTTGTTTGTCACTTCCAACGGTTGTCCGGTCCAGGACGGTCAGTCCAGCCAGGAGGAATTTCGGACGAGTATTTCCGACGCCGTAGGGCGCGAGGAGCTCCAGCGCGTCAAGCAGAGACGGGGTTACCTGAGAGAGGGCCAGCTCACCGTCAATACTCAGTGGTTTGGCTGGACGCTCGGGTAGAGCCACGTCGACGAAACTTTGCCACCAGGTCTGGAACTGAACGCGTCCCTCGGCTGAAGCTAATGTAAAGCCGCAAGCGCCAGCATGACCGCCAAACCGGAGGAAATGCTCACGTCCGGCATCCATCGCGGCCATGATATCAAAACCCGGAATCGACCGGCCGGAGCCGACAATTTGACCGCTATTCTCGGTCATGACGACGACTGGTCGCCAGACTCGCTCCACCAGGCGCCCGGCCACCAAGCCAATAATCCCCGGTGACCAATGCGGCGCGTACGCGGCATACGCCGGTTGATCGCCTTGAGCGAGAATCTGTTCCAAAGCCTCGTCGAGCGCCATTTCAGTTAACCGCTGCCGATCACCGTTGACATGATGAAGTTCGGCCGCCAATCGGTACGCCTCATCCGTATCTTTCGTCAGTAAGAGTTCAAGGGCAAGTGACGCATGCTGCAGTCGACCGGCGGCGTTGAGACGGGGTGCAATTTGGAAACCAATGGTGAATTCATCAATTTTTTCTGGTTCCTGCCCCATCACCCCCAGGAGCGCACGCAAGCCCGGCCGACGCCCCTTGCGAAGAACGAGTAAACCATAATGAACCAACAATCGATTCTCACCTTGCAAGATCATCATGTCGGCCACGGTCGAAATGGCAGTCAAATCGAGTAGCCATTTTTCCCACCCTTCGGCCAGAGGGTGACCGAGGTCCTGACCATGGTCTGAAGCGAGAAGCAGCGCCCGGACGACCGTGTAGGCGACGCCGGCCGAGGATTGGTCGCGACAGGGATAGGTCTCATCGGTAAACATCGGGTTGATGATGGCCAATGCCTGAGGCACCTCAGCTGGCTGATGGTGGTGGTCAATCACAATGACCTCAAGTCCAAGCGCGTTGGCCCGAGTGATTTCCTCGACGTTCGTTGAGCCGCAATCAACCGTGATCAAAAGCTTGGTGCCCTGCTCGGTTAAGCGTTCAATGGCAGCGATGTGCAGCCCATAGCCTTCAGCTAAGCGTTCAGGTAGATACCAATGCACATTCGCGCCCAGGGCGGTTAGGGCCTCAACCATCGTGGCCGTTGAGGTCACGCCATCAGCGTCATAGTCCCCGTAGATGGTTATGCGTTCGCCGGCGCGGATGGCCGACAGGATTCGATCAGTCGCCTTCCGCATCTGGCGGTACAGAAAAGGATCACTCAGGTCCGTCAGGTACTCCGGACGGAGAAAATGCTCAACCTCAGCCGGCTGGCGAACACCTCGGTGCCAGAGTAATTGGGCCACGATGCTTGGCAGCTCCGGCAAACTCCCAAGGAACTCGGCTGGCGCAGCCGGGGCAACCTGCCACTGTCGATCACTCATCGGAATGTCATCATCAGTTCGGTCAGATCAATTCGCTCCACCGAGCGGCTCACGAGCGGCCCATTCTTCAATTGTGGTAAGCCGTCTTGATAGGTTGGCTTGTCCTGTTCGAAAAATAAACCGGTTGGCAATTTTTCGCTTGGTTCCGTTGCCCGACGCCAGGCGGCCTGGCGATCGTGAGGGTCATGACCCATGTCTTCCAATTTAGCGACACGCTGGTAGTACCATGAAAAAGTATTGAGGTGATTGAACGTCACGCATGGCTGGAAAACATCAATCAGGGAAAAGCCCTTGTGCTTGACTCCATCGACAATCAGCTGTTGGAGTTGTTTCACGTCTCCGGCAAAACCGCGGGCAATATAACCACAGTCAGCCGCCAGCGCCAGGGCAATTGGATTGATCGGTTCTTCTAGACTCCCGCTTGGTGTTGAATCTGTTTTGAAACCCTGAACCGACGTGGGCGCCGTTTGGCCTTTGGTCAAACCATAGACTTGATTATCGTGGACCAGGTAGGTGATGTTCGGGTTCGCGCGCATGGTATGAATGAAGTGTGACAGTCCTTCACCGTATCCGTCACCGTCACCACCGACGACAATCGTCGTCACGCCATGATTGGCCAAGCTGATTCCAGTCGCCACGGGCAAAGCACGTCCGTGCAAGCCATGGAATCCATAGGCTCGGACGAAATTCGCCTGATTCCCGGAGCAGCCAATGCCAAAGACCACGACCGTCTGATGCGGCTCAAGCTTGAGCTCGACGAGCGCTTGCTTCAGGGCCGTCCAAATACCAAAGTCACCACAGCCCGGACACCAGGTTGGGAATTGATGCGTCTCGAAATCTTTCGTGTTATGGCTGACGCCCATAGTTATTTCACAAGTTGCGCTAGTTGTTGACTGAGCTCGACAGGATCAAATGGCCGTCCGTCATAGCGGCGGAGATGATGGTCAATGGTCAACCCTGTCTGCTGACGGATCCAGCCCTCAAGTTGGCCACTCTGATTTCCCTCTACCATGACCGTCACCGTAGCGGCGGTCAAGAGGCGGGCGACTTCAGACGCCGGAAAAGGGTTGAGGTATTTCAGTGCTAAGATATTGGCCGTGACCTTATGTTCGTCGGCCAAGAGTTTTTGCGCTTCACGGCAAGCTCCGAGACTTGAGCCCCAGGTTACCATCGTCAGGTCGGCCTTCGCCGGACCAAGAAGCTTCGGCTTCGGGAAATTGTTGAGGACATCCATCTCTTTCTTCGCTCGCCGATCCATCTGGGCTTGACGCATATCCGCATCTTCGTTCGATAAACCGTACTCATCATGCTCGTCTGAGTTCGCCAAGAACAGTCCGTTTGGTGTGCCGGGTAATGACCGCGAGGAAACACCATCCGGGGCCGAGGTCGCGTAGCGAGAAAAATTTTGTGTATCATGAAGATCGGCCGCGGTGGCAATCTTCCCGCGATCAAGCTGACCGATTCGTCCGGTCAAAACGGGGATGCTGGCGTGACCCTCAGCCAAGTGTTTATCGGTCATGACGATGACTGGGGTCTGATAATGCTCGGCCAAGTTGAAGGCTTCTTGGGTCAGCTCAAAACAGTCCTGTTGATCACCAGGGGCTAAGACAATTTTCAAAAAGTCTCCTTGCGAGGCATGGAGGACCTGCCGCAAATCAGCTTGCTCAGTCCAGGTCGGTAAGCCAGTCGACGGACCGCCGCGCTGGGCTTCAATGATGACCAGCCCGACTTCAGTCATGCCGGCCATCCCAACCGCTTCAGTCATGAGGGAAAAACCGCCGCCAGCCGTTCCGCACATCGCCCGGACACCAGCATAGGCCGCGCCAATGGCCTCGTTGATGACACCGATCTCATCTTCCGCGTGCCGAACGACCATGCCATATTTGGGACCATGCTCGGCCAAAAAATGGAGAATGGACGAGGCGGGAGTCATCGGATATGCCGCATAGAATAAACAGCCGGCTTGAAGCGCACCCAGCCCGATGGCATCATTTCCTGTCAGCCACATCTGGACTGGTGGACGTTCAAGGGGAACAATATCCCAGTGGAAATTTTCAGCTTGCGTCGAGGTCATGGCATCATAGCCGGCCCGGAGGACATCAACGTTCAGTTTGGCTACGGCTTCACCTTTGTGCTGGAACGTTTCACGGACGATGGTCGCTGGAAATTCAAAATCCAGGCTGAGCAGAGCAAAGGTTGCGCCGAGAGCGACGCTATTGCGCATGAGTTTTTGCCCGCCACCCTGGACCGCGAGTTGTTCGAGCGGCAATCCGTACAAGCGAATATCTTTTCGTTGAATCGTGGCCAGGTCGAAGCCTTTCAACGTTCGATCAGTTGTATCATAAACAATAACGCCCCCGGGCGTTAGTTCGTGGAGGTGGTGATCAATCGTTTCTTTATTCAGGGCGACAAGAATGTTGATGGCAGAACGGTGTGACCAGGTCGGCTGCTGGCTGGCGTAGACCTGATCGGTATTATGGCCACCGCGGATGAGCGACGGGTACTCAGCATACTCAACGACATGTAAACCGGCGCGCATGCATGTCTTACCGAAAATTGCGCCGGTGGACATAATCCCAAAGCCAGCCTCGCCGCCTATTTTCCAACTAATGTCGTTCTGTATTCGCTCCATCAGCACTTATCGTACCATGCGACGGACGCTCTCAGCAATTGCTGTTTCTTCGTCAGCTGGAATAGTCATGACCTGACGCCCCCGAGCACCGGGAAAAGCGAGCACCAACTTTCGAATCGAGGGATTCTGGCCAATCGAGCCAGTAAAAACAATAATCGCTCGTCGATCAAGCTGCCCGAGGTAACTTCCGAGATAGCGTTGGATATCGTAGATGAACATGACCAGGGCCAGCTTGGCTCGCTGTCGTTGCTGGGCGGTCCATCGCCGTTTGGGCCAGAGCGACACGTGATAACCAGCTGCCGACATGATGTCACGCATGTCCTGCAGACCGGTCAGGCCAAAGAGACCTGATTGCTGCTGGAGCATCTGCTCGACCTGTCGGACGGAGTAGCCCTGCTGAATGAGAAAGAGCGGGATGGCCGGGTCGAGGTCGCCAGAACGGGTTGACATCATCAGCCCCTCCAGCGGCGTAAAACCCATGCTCGTATCAACTGGTTTTCCTTGACGCCAGAGTGAAATACTATCGCCTGCGCCCAGGTGAATTGTTACCGCCTGCATATCGCTCAGTGGCCTCTTTATTTTTTTGGCGCCCTGTTCCAGGGCCCAGCGATGTGAGATGCCGTGAAAACCATACTTGCGAATATGAAATTTTTTACTCACTGCCCAGGGCAGGGCATACCGTTGAGAAAATTCCGGGAGTTGGTGGAAAGCGGCTGTATCGAAGGCCGCCCACTGCTGAGCACCCGGCCAATATTGGCTGGCCAGCGCCGCGCCCCGTAAGTTCAAGGGCAAATGAAGCGGCGCCAGATCAGTCATCGCCTGGAGTCGCTTGAGAACGGTTGGAGTCAATCGCGCCGGTCGCCAGTACACTCCCCCGCCGTGGACAAAGCGGTGGGCAATAATCTGTGGCTGGACTTTTTTTGAAGCCAGCCAGCGATGGACATGATTGATTGCTTGATCAACGGACGCGACTTTCACTGGTCGCGCACCGGCCGCACCAAGCGTCAATCGGCTATGATGACCGATTTGATCAATCGCGCCAAAGAGCTTTTTCTGTTGACCGTGAAAAACAGCGAACTTGAGTGATGAAGAACCAACATTAAGCACCAGGAGCGTCGTCATGACAGCAGCACTTCACCAGTCGTCCCCGGTAGAACGCCCAGAGCGTTTCCTTCGTCGGTATCAATGTGCATCCGCCAGACATAGTCAGGAGCAATGCGTACCAAGACATGGTCAAAGCGTCCACCCCGGGAGTTCGTCATGACGACCGATACCTGTTGACCATCAGTCAAGCCATAGTTCTGAGCATCAACAGGGCTGGCGTGAATATGGCGTTGTTGGATAATGGCCGCGGCCACGCGAATTGACCCTTGGGGTCCTCGAATCGTGATCTCGACCGCTTGGCTCAAGTGACCGGAGTCGCTCAGCGGCGGCTCTACGCCAAGTCGGCGCGCGTCGGTCATCGCCAGTTCAACTTGGGTATAGGCACGGAGGGGGCCAACGACTCCAACATTTTCGATCAGGCCGTCAGGAGTTTCGATCGAGACTCGTTCGGCGGCGATGAATTGCGGCGGTTCGGAAATCAGTTTCGCTACGGTTGGGCCGTCGGTACTGAAAAGCTGTCGCCAGTCAGCCGGCGAGAGATGAACATGTCGGGCGGAGATATCAATAGGTACGATAATCATAGATCGGCAAATAAATTATGGCCTGTCATTTCGGACGGAATGGGTAAGCCAGTCAATCCTAAGAGCGTTGGTGCAATATCAGCTAATACCCCAACCGGCATAAGTGACGACAGGTCTTTCATAGGTACATGGTACTTGGTCATGACCGCTGGAGGCAAGTCGTTCGCGATAACCATCAACGGTACTGGATTGGCGGAATGTTCTTTGCTGACGGCCCCCGTCTGAGCGTCGATCTTCGCCTCGGCGTTCCCGTGATCAGCGGTGATCATGACAAGGCCATTGATCGATAGGGTCGTTTCCACGATCTGGCCAAGACACGAGTCAACGGTTTCGATGGCTTTGATCGTGGCTGGGATATTACCCGTGTGACCGACCATATCAGGATTGGCAAAGTTAATGACGATCAAGCTGTACTGGCCGGTATTCATGGCTTTGACCACGCGATCAGTCACCTCTCGGGCGCTCATGTCGGGTTTCTGGTCGTAGGAAGCAACTGAGGGCGATGGGACCAGGACTCGGTCTTCGCCCGGGAAAGCCGTTTCGATCCCACCATTGAAGAAAAACGTGACGTGAGCGTACTTTTCAGTTTCCGCAGCATGCAACTGCTTCAAACCAGCGTCGCTGTAGACTTTGGCTAACGGTTCGGTCACGACCTCTGGTGGATAGGCCACGCTGACCGGCAAGTTCGCTTCATACTCAGTCATGGTCACGAAGGTTATATCTTTCAAGTAGGTCGGCCGGGGAAACTTGGTGAATCCGGGCAGAACAAAGGCCTTCGTCAACTGGCGGGCTCGGTCATTGCGGAAATTAAAAAAGATAACGGCATCATGATCACCAACGGTCGCGACTGGCCGTCCATTTTCCATCATGACGGTCGGGACAAATTGCTCGTCGTAGACACCGCGGTGATACGATTCCTGAATGGCGGTCATCGGATCAATCGCTGTTGGCCCACGACCATCAACCATCGCCTCGTACGTCGCCTGGGTCCGTTCCCAGTGGTTATCACGATCCATCGCGTAAAACCGGCCACTGATCGTGGCGATGGTCCCGACGCCGATCGACGTTATCTTCTTGGTGAGTTTCGTGACAAACTCCAAGCCACTGTTGTATGGCGTGTCGCGACCATCCAAAATAACATGAAGAAAAACCCGTTTCACCTTTTGACGCTGGCATAATTCCATCAGGGCAAAGGCGTGTTCATCAAAGCTATGGACGCCGGCCGGGCTGAACAAACCAATAATGTGCACAGCGGCCTGATGATGGTTGACGCTGCTGAGGCTTTGGACGAAGACGGGATTCGTGAAGAACGAGCCATCGACAATACTGCGCGTAATCCGCGGCAGATCTTGATAGATCGTCTTGCCGCTGCCGATGGCGAGGTGACCCACTTCTGAATTGCCCATTTCACCCCAGGGTAACCCCACTGCGTCCCCAGCCGCTTGGAGTGTCATGGTCGGGTACTGCTCCATCAAGCGATCCAGAACCGGCGTCTTGGCCAGAGCAATCGTATTTCCTCGAGACGGCGCGGCCACGCCAAAACCGTCCAGGACAATGAGCACGGCCGGTTGTCTCTTCGGCGTTATCATGATTCCACGACGGACCGACCGGTCATCTCTGGCGGCTGTGATCGATCCATCAGTTGTAAGAGTGTTGGCGCAACGTCGCCGAGACAGCCGTCAGATCGAAGTTTGATGGTCTGAAGATTCTTTCCGACCAGGTAGAGCGGAACTGGGTTCGCCGAGTGCTCAGTGTCAACCTCATCCGGCGACAAATTAATCATCTCCTCAA
>CAZFGG010000011.1:0-26731 GCA_964518425.1 uncultured Gammaproteobacteria bacterium | reverse complement strand
TAAAAGTAAAATCAGCGATAATTGATTTGAAAAGTGTTTTTCTTGGTACCAGGGGACGGGATCGCCCTCGCTCCTTGTTGGATTGTCGCTCGGGCCGGGGCTTGCGCTCGGCTGCCACCGGCAGCCGTGCTTGTCCTTCGATCCCGCTTCGACTGCGAAGATATCTCCTTCGTCGAAGAATATTGTAAGAGTAGTTTTTCTTGGTACCAGGGGGCGGGATCGATCCTGGGCAGCGCCGACTTGCCACTGGCAACTCGGCGGACGTTCGTGTTTCGCTCACTCCTGCCCTTCGCTCCCGCCTGAAATCCAGATTGCGAAGACGGACGACATTAGGTCGTCCGCTTTCGCAATGGTACCAGGGGGCGGGATCGAACCGCCGACCTCGGGCTTATGAGTCCCGCGCTCTAACCAGCTGAGCTACCCTGGCATAGCTGCACCAGCAGCCCCATCATCATAATGGGGCTCGGCGGAATTATCAATGTTTGGTTGCGGGTGGGGGAGTCGAACCCCCTGCCTGCGGATTATGAGCCCGCCGTGCAGCCGTTACACTTCCCCGCGACGTAAAGAAAGCAACTGGTCCTGTAGCGGGAGCAGTATAGCCTGAACAAGGAAGTCTGGCAAGAGTGGGGGTTGTTTGGTAAACTTCCCTCCCATGTTCCTCACCACCCACGCCGCCGCCGGCATCTTCATCGCCGAGCATGTCCATAATCCTTTGGCCGTTTTCGGGTTGTCTTTTGCCTCGCACTTCGTCCTTGATTTCATCCCCCACGGTGATGAAAATCTTTACCACGACGAAGAATGGCAGGTGCGCAAACGCTATCGCCGGGTCGTAGCGATTAACGCCATTGACGTTGGGCTACTCATCGGTTTAACCCTGTGGGTCATCCAACAACCAAACCTACCGAGTAGTCACCTGCTCTTAATTGGAATTTTGGGAAGTATACTTCCTGATTTCCTCAGTTTTTTCTTTCCAATTCTGCACGAACGCTTATCGTGGTTGTTCCTCGTCCGTTGGCTGTACTCGTTGACAAAACCAACTGGGCTGCGGTACCTCGTCCGAGCTCAAAACTGGGTCCATCGCGTCCTTCACCATGAGATTTTCCGTCGCGATATTCCCTTTTGGACGGGGTTGACGCTGCAGGCGGTCTTGACCATTGTTCTCTTATCATTCGTCAGATAGTCATGTATTCGCCTGTTCACTCGACGGCCGGTTTTTTTGTAGCTCGGGCCATTCCCAATCCGGTTTTGGGTTTAGCGGCGGCCATGGCCAGTCACTATCTCCTCGATGCCGTTCCTCATGGTGATTCTGGATTCGGACCTTGGTTAACTGGCGGACACTCTGCTCGACGGATCGTCACTGTTGAAGCACTTGATCTCGGCAGCGCCGCGATGATGACCGCCTATCTCGTGGCGACACATCCTGATCGACCGGCTTGGTACCTCGTGGCCGGAGCGGTGGCCGGAATTCTGCCCGATCTGCTGTGGGGCTTTCGCTTTGTGCTGGAGAAGCTGCGGTGGCGCATCCCGTTGTTGTCGGCTTTCCTCCATCTCCATGATCGTTGGCATAGCTGGGGCCACGCCAAAGCAAACTACGACCTGCCGTTCCGGTTAGGCCTAATCTATCAAGGCACGCTGCTGGCTGGGGTGATGCTTTTACGGCTGTAACAGCTGCGGCTCGGCCCAAATAAATTGCCGGTCCGGTCGGTCATCTATTCCATGAATGGTCAATTTGAGATTGCGTACCGTTGACCAATCAATCGCCTGACCTGATTGAAAAACGAGCAGGCCGCTTTGGGCGGTGGTTGGCTGATCGGTGTTGACGATGTGACTGGGGGCGATAAATGGGTGCCAAGTGACGAAGCTGAACGATGTCTTGTCAGCGGTAAGCGCACCGCTTGATTGAATCGTCGCGTCTGGAATAGCGCTGCCCACACTATCGATCGTCATGAAGATTCCTGCCTGTTGGGGAGACAAATTCTGAGTCGCCTGCCAGAGCTGGTCTTCGGCGCTTGATCGGCCAGAATCCTGGCCGAGTAACTGAACGAGGTGAGGAACCATGAGCGTCGCTGTCACGAGCACGTTCCCCTGCTGGCTGTCAGGACGCCAAGCCGCTTGATAGAGGGCGGCGTACTCTTCTCGGGCGCCAGCATTGGTAGCGGTTGAAGACGAGGCCGGTCGATAACGTCCATACAAACCAGCGCCCACGGCAATCAGGGCCGTGACGAAAACGACGGCCCCCAGCTTGAACCAGCGCTTATGAGTGGATAAGCGTTGCGGGAGCATCGATCAGCTGCGTAGTCATCGGCCCTGAATCAATTCGGAAACATCGTCCTGAACCGAGAATCGAGCAGGCCTGCAATTCCGCTTGGGCCGCTTCGAGCTGCCGGCACATAGTCTGAATTTCGTGACATTGATGAGCCGTTGGAGGTGGGACCTGGGCTTCTACTTTTTGGGCCCGCGCTATGAGAAACAAGCTGAGCATAACTCCGACTGCGCCGGCCAGATATTGCCATCGCCATAAACCCCATGAGGGGCGCCATCCGTGATCAAGTAGTTTTTCGACCCGGCTGGCATTTGGTGAAAAAGAAGCCAGAGCAACCGGTGTTGTTTCAAGCAATTTCATCATGGCACCGGCTAAGGCCTCAGGAGAGTGATAATTCCGCGTGGCTGCCGCGTCGGCCGTTAGCTCACGGAGGCTAACCGCAGCGGTGACCCATGAACGAACCCAGGGCATCCATCGCCATGCTTGACCGATACCTTCAAAGATCGTGGCTACTAAGGGATCCTTCGCTCGCTGATGGGCTTGCTCATGGACTAGCACGGCCGCGACTTCTGATTTGCTCAGCGTTCGCAGTAAGCCACTGGTCACATAAATACGAGGCCGCCAAAACCCAAGCGTGAACGCTTGAGCCCGTGGCGAAGCAAGGAGACGGAATTCAATACCGAGGCGATGTCGAACGTTTTCCGTCCGGTTGGCTTCTGTCCGCCGCTGCAACCGCCACTGTTGCCAGAAGCTTTTGACGAGATTGACGAGCAGCGGTGCCAGGATAGCCATTGCCACGACTGTTCCCGACCAGGCTAACCAGCGTTGGGACGGCGTGATTGGCGCCAGGACTGTCTGACAGCCACACGGACTAGCCAGATGAGTTCCGGCGCTGATCGTGGGCCAGACGCGGAGCAGAATGGCCGTCGCCATCGTCACCATGGCCACCGCAAAAAGAATGGTCATCACACGGACTCCTACGTATTGTCGGTATTCGTTCATGTCAGTGCGCTTCTTATCGACGACGGAGTTGACGCTTCAATCGCTGTAACTTGTCGACCGGCACCTGGTCAAGGCGATCCATGAACTGCACCAGGGCCACATCGCCATAGTGACGGACCAACTGGTTAACGGTTTGTCGCGTCACTGAAGCCGATAAATGATCGCGAGACAATCGCGGACTGTACACGAAGGCTCCGCCGGAACCGAGTTGGCGGCGGAGGTAGCCTTGTTCAACTAGTCGGTTCATGACCGTCATCACCGTCGTATACGCGACACGGCGTTGACGATGAAGATCCGTCAGGACGTCACGAACCGTACCCTGGCCAGTAGTCCAGAGATGATCGAGGATAGCCTGTTCAAGTTGTCCGAAGAAGGTTTTCGAGCGGGCCATAGCTACTACAGAGTGTAGCAGGCTGACCCCCTGACGGCAAGTCCTAGACGAACAGCAGTGTGCCAGCCAAATAGACGACTAAGAGTGTGGCGATGATCGTGGGATGATGTTGGTGTTCGACCTGAACGACGATGTTGATCAGCGACATCGTCAACATAATCATAATGAAGATCATGAAGAATCGTCGGGAGAAGAAGACGGCCCGCAAGGCGTTGACACCAATTCCCGAACTCGGCGCAACGACGCCCGATGACAGTGCGTCAGGGTCAACGACGATCGACCGGGTTTCGTTTCCCGCCGGATCAACAGCGATGACCGAGATAACACCGGTGGCCGAGTGCGGTCCAACCTTGACCAGGCCAAAGTAGTGGTGTTGACCGGCGTTGACGAGGGGCGAAAATGTTGAACCAACCGCGGCCTGAACATTAACGGCGTCGGGGCTGGTTTCAGTCCAGACATTAAAAGCTGATGGATCAACGAGTGATGACAAAGCCATCGTGTTATTGATGGTAATCGTCGGTGGGGTAGTATCAACGGTCACCGGCGTCACTTGGCTGGGCTGGCTCGTGACTCCCCGAGCGGCTGATTCAACAGTCAATTCAACTGGCTTATCAACCAAGGGAGTGGCCGGCGTGATATTGTAGACGCCGTTCGGTGAGACGATGGCCGTGCCATTCGGCTGCTGGTCAACCATCAGGGTGACCGAGCTGTCTGGCTCGGCTTGGCCAATGATTGCCGGTAGATTGGTCCGGACAACCGAATCAGGGGCCGGCGTCGCAATCGTCGGAGCAACCGGCGGTGTCGGCGGAGTTGTTTCGCCTAAGACGACCGGCTTTGGTTTTGGCGGCGGCGGAGTAGTCGCCAAAACTGCTTTCGCCACGCTCGGAGCTGGCGTTTGCGGCGGGGCGGTCACTTGACGGACGGTTGGTTTCGGGAGCGGCGCCCCAAACATCTGAACAACGAGGAGAGAATCCGCACCCTCAATGTTGCCTGTCACGACCGCCACGCCAATATCTTTGTACTTAGTACTCAACAGGTTGGCTCGATGGGAAGCTGACGACAACCAGGCCTGTATGACATCTTCACTCTGCAGATAATCAATCGCTAGGTTTTCTCCAGCGTACGAGTAGGAATACCCGGCCTGTTTAAACCAATACCAGGGCGTCACCTTGGCCGGGCTGATGTGGGAAAAATAATGACCCTGAACCATGTCGTTCGCCTTGGCCTGGGCCGCCTTGGTCAGTAACGTATTTGAACGCAAGGTCGACAGATTTCTGGATTGCCGAGCGACGTTGGTTAAATGGACAATGTTCGTCGGCGTAACATCAGATTGTTCAGCCCGGTCGGCGTAAAAACTGACAAAGCCAACCGCTACGATTTTGACGACGATAATGACCGCCGCATAGATACTAATCCAGCGCGGTCGTAACGCGTGCGGGCGATAGTCGTTATTTTCCCGCGGAATAAATGTATTACGGACGCCCTGATCGGTCCGGGCAGTATGGAAAATAAAACGATTGAACCACCGACGCAGGTAGTCGCTTGTCGTGAGCTTAGGGCTCCCATCAATTGGCCGTCGTGAGTCGTCCATAAGAAAAACTATAACAACATACAATAGCACAAATATAGTGAGATGTCAAGGGTTGTTTTCGCTACTGTATCGTATTGCCTTATGAATACGTCATAGATATGGAACCTAAAAAATGTGATACACTCACCACAAATTCATTAATCAATGAACCAATGAAATATTCCCTCCCTCAGCTCCCCTATAGCTACGACGCTCTCGAACCGTTCATCGATGCCAAAACGATGGAGATTCACTATACCAAGCATCATCAAACATATATTGATAAACTCAATGCCGTCCTTGATAAGCACGCCAATCTCGCCGACACTCCGCTTGAGCAACTCCTGGCAAAACTAGAAACATTATCAATTCCTGAAGCCGATAAAAAAGCTATCCGCAATCATGGTGGCGGCCACCTCAATCATTCACTTTTTTGGACGATCATGGGCCCGGCGAAGGAAATTGATGGTAACCTCGTCGGTAGCATTGAAAAAGAATGGCAGTCAGTCGAGGCCTTCAAAACCACATTTACTGATTTAGCCACCACGCTTTTCGGTAGTGGTTGGGTCTGGCTAGCCAAAGACGAACAGGGGAAGTTACATCTGCACCAGATGCCCAACCAAGATTCCCCTTATCTACATGGCCATACACCAGTTTTTGGCTTAGACGTCTGGGAACACGCCTATTACCTCAAATACCAAAACAAGCGCGCTGAGTATATCGCGGCCTGGTGGAATGTAGTGAAACTCCTACCGTAGTTTCTAGCCCGAGCTATTTCGCTGGTCGGCTAGAGACGAGTTTCGTGTAGACGACCAAGTAGTGTGAATAATGATGCCCCGCCGGTACCCAGTGGCCAGCACAGGTGTACAAGTTGAGGTGGATAAACTTCGTTGGCTGCGATAATTGAGCAAAGGTCATACTGTCCCAGCGGAAAGTATCGAGCTTCGTAACAACAAATGTGTGAACCGTACGATGTGCGTCGCGGACGGTAATCTTGTCGTTGACGTGCAGTTTATTCAGGCGACTGAAAACAGCTGGACCGAAGTGCTGGTCGGTTAAATGACCATAGATCACCGCATCTCCGGGCTGGCCTGGAACTGTTCCAGCATTGTACCAAGCGACGCTAGCCGAGCCACTCGGCGGTCGCATCTCTTTCCGAGCATTCAGCCCGCGGGTTTCGATCGGGGCCGACACCTTGAGACGAGGAATGGTCAGGGTGACTGGCGACACGGCATGAACCTTGACGATAGCCTGGGCGGATTGAGGCGCAATCAAGGCAACCAACAGAGAACTGAAGGTAAGGAATGAAAAAAGGAGACGCATATTAGTGATGACCGAGCGCTTGTTGAACTGCTTCCAAGCTGAGCGTCGCGCACTTCATTCGAGCTGGATTCACGTCAACGCCAAGCAACTTGAGAATATCGCTGTTCTTCAATTGTTCGATTTCAGATCGGGACATAGTCTTGAGTCTGTCTGAGAGCATGGAGGCCGAGGCAATAGAAATAGTGCACCCGCGGCCAGAAAACCTTACGTCAGTAAGGTTGCCCACCTTATCAAATTTCAGAAAAAAGTCAAGCTCGTCACCACACAGCGGATTAGCGACGTGGGCTTTGGCCTGGGCATCAGGGAGATGACCGAAGTTTCGCGGGTGTTTGTAGTGATCGAGAATATTCTGTTGGTACATCTCGAGGCTCATGCGAATACCTCCTGAACTTTTCGGATTCCCTTGACCAGGGCATCAATATCCTCTTTTGTCGTATAGATATAGCCACTGGCCCGAGCACTAGCGGCTAATCCAAACTTTTTGTGCAGGATCATGGCGCAGTGATGCCCAGCCCGAATGGCAATATGCTGCTCATCAAGAATCGAACCAATGTCATGAGGATGGACACCCTCGATAGTGAAAGCGAAGATAGCGCCGCGTTCAGGCGCGGCGCCAAGCACTGTTACTCCAGGAATTGTCGTGAGCTGTTCGATTCCATACCTCGCCAATTCCTGCTCATGTTCCCATATATTTTCCATCCCTAGTGCTTGAAGATAATCAATCGCCGCGCCGAGTCCAATCGCGCCGGCAATGTTCGGTGTCCCGGCCTCAAACCGCCAGGGCAATTCATTCCACGTTGTGCTGTCTTTTGTCACTTCGAGAATCATGTCGCCACCGCGTAAGAACGGCGGCAGAGTTTCCAGAATTTCCTGTTTGGCGTAGAGCACGCCGATTCCGGTCGGGGCAAGCATTTTGTGTCCGGAGAAAACGAGGAAATCCGCGTCGAGGTCTTGAACGTCAACCGGCAGGTGCGGAACTGACTGCGCCGCATCAACGAGGATTTTCGCGCCAACCGCGTGAGCCTTTTGTGCCAACATTTTCACATCATTGACCGTCCCCAACACATTCGACATCTGCGTGATCGCGACCAGCTTTACCCCTCTTAGGAGCTCATCAAGGTTCGACAAGTCGAGTTGGCCATCTTCGGCGGCTGGAATCCACTTCAGTGCAACTTCTTGGTCATCGTGCAGTTTTTGCCAGGGCACGATATTCGAATGGTGTTCCATCTCCGAAACAAGGATTGCGTCGTCCGAACCCAAAGATTTTCCAAACGTATTGGCCACCAGATTGATCGCCTCAGTTGCGTTTCGCGTAAAAACAATTTCTTTCGTGATTTTCGCATTGATAAACTGCCGTACCTTTTCGCGGGCCCCTTCATACAAATCCGTAGCTTTCATGGACAAGTCGTAGACGCCGCGATGAACCGTCGCTCCAATTTCTTCATAATATTTCCGCTCCGCATCAATCACCGTATGTGGTTTCAGGCTTGTGGCGGTCGAATCAAAGTAGACCAGCTTTGGGTTGTGCTGGAAAATTAGGAAATCTTTTTTGATCTGCTCAGGCGAGAACATGTGTCAATGAAAACTTCTGTTCAAGAACACGAAGAATTTCTCGTTGCAATGACTCATCAATGATTTTCTTGAGAATCGGCACAATAAATCCCGTCACCACCATCGCCTCCGCTTGCGCTTCCGACAATCCGCGGCTCATCAAATAAAACTTCTGTTCTGGATCAACCGGCTTGGCTGTCGCGCCGTGTGACGCTTTCACTTCATTGGCTTCGATTTCTAATCCGGGAATGGCGTTTGCTTTCGCGTCTTCGGAGAGCATCAGCGAGTCTTGCTGTAAAAAATCATTGCTATTTTGCGCGTCTTTCAATATTTTAATCATGCCGTTGAATTCAAGGGATGATTTCCCGCCCAGGACCGCTTTAAACTCCGTCCGGCCGCGTGTGTTCGGCGCGGCGTGAGTCGTATCGAGTTTGAGATTGAGGACATCATTGTCGCTGCCGAGAAACAATCCAATAACCTCCGCTTCCGCGCCGGCGCCGGCCAGGATAATCTCGCGATGACGAGGTTCAGGAATTGAACTCAGGACGGGAACAATGTATGTCATTTTTTGGCCGGCCTCAACGACGATTTGCTCGCTCGGTTTCTCCAGCGTGTCAATGAATGTGCCGGTCTGTATCATGTCGCTACGGCCAATGCTTGCCGGAGTTGAGTCGACATATTCGTCAGCTCCTCTTCTGTTGCATCGTAGGCAAGAGTCGAGTCCAATCCACCTTTTCTGTCCATCGGGATAAGATGGAGATGGGCATGAGCGATACCAAAACCTTCAACGGCCAGGCCGATGCGCTTAGCTTTGGTGAGGTTATGAAGAACCGGTTCCAGTTGCCGTGCTACCTGGAAAATCGCCGCGTACGTGGCTTCGTCCATGTCGAAAAAGTAGTCGACGTGATGACGCGGAACAATGACGAGATGCCCTGGATGCATCGGTCGCCGCGTGAGGAAAACGATGAACTGGTCGTCTTCCCAAACGTGGTGGCGCGGTTCATCGCCGCGGATAATTCGGCAAAATGTACAGTCGTTCATTCTTCTCTCCCTTCCGGATCGCCGTGCTTGACAAGCCGGGAATAAAATACTTTATAGTCTTGAATGTAATCCTCTTCTTGGTTGTGGGCTTTGTTCATGATGAACTGAAACTGCTTATTTTTCTCGACCTGCCCCGTCGTGGCTGGTTTTCCAAGAGAATCTTTATAGGCCTTAATAAAATCGGCATTGGCTTGACTGACGAACATCCCAAGCGCGCCGTAGGCCGTTTTCAGGTCGGCCGCCACCTCGGCGTCTAATCTGTTCTCCTGGTGAAGCCAGGTAGCATAACTTTTCAGCGCGTCTTTAATATCGACACGCGAGTATGGCAAACTACTCTCCGACATGACCATACCGTATATTTTCCCCTCGGTCTTGAGGACCGCCTCGAACTCATTGAATATCCGCTTCGCTTTTTGTGGTTGCATCATAGGTATAGAGTTATCCGACGCTTCCTTCCATTTCAAGTTGTATCAATTTATTCAATTCGACCGCATATTCCAACGGCAGCTCCTTCACAATCGGCTCAATGAAACCAGACACTATCAACCCGGTCGCCGTCGGTTCATCTAAGCCCCGGGACATGAGGTAAAACAGCTGCTCCTCGCCCACCTTCGATACTGTCGCCTCATGCCCAAGCGTTACATCCTTAGCACGTATTTTCATTGTTGGGTAGGTATCGGAACGTGATTCAGAATCTAAGATTAAAGCGTCGCATTTTACATTCGACTTGGATTTCTTGGCCGCCGGAGCCATGTGGACCAGGCCGCGATATGACGTTCGGCCGCCATCTTTAGAAATGGATTTCGAGGTGATGATGGACGACGTCTCTGGGGCGTTGTGAATAGCTTTCCCGCCGGCGTCTTGATGTTGACCGCGACCGGCAAAGGCGATGGACAAAACTTCACCGTGAGCTTTCCGGCCCATCAAGTAGACGCTCGGGTATTTCATCGTCACGCGCGATCCTAAGTTGCCATCGATCCACTCCATCGTCCCCTCTTCGTCAACCCGGGCCCGTTTCGTCACAAGGTTGTAGACGTCGCGTGACCAATTTTGGATCGTGGTGTAACGAACGCGGGCACCTTTTTTCACGAAGATTTCGACCACGGCCGCGTGCAGGGAATCACTAGCGTAGACCGGTGCCGTGCAGCCCTCAACATAGTGGACGTACGATCCTTCTTCAGCAATGATTAGCGTCCGTTCAAACTGACCCATGTTCTTAGCATTGATCCGGAAATACGCTTGCAACGGCATCTCGACATGGACACCTTTTGGCACGTAGACAAATGACCCGCCAGACCAAGTTGCCGTATTTAAGGCCGCAAATTTATTGTCCGTGGCCGGGATCATGGTGCCGAAATATTGCTTGACGATGTCCGGATAATCCCGCAAGGCCGTATCCATGTCCGTAAAGATCACGCCCTTCTTGGTTAGGCTGTCGATCAACGAATGGTAAATAACTTCGCTATCGTACTGGGCGCCGACGCCGGCCAAAAATTTCTTTTCCGCTTCGGGGATACCCAGCCGGTCAAACGTCTTTTTCATCGAGTCGGGGACATCGTCCCATGTCCGACCTTGATCTATCACTGGTTTGACATAGTAATAAATTTCATCAAAATTAATATCATTCAAATCCGCGCCCCATTGTGGCATAGCTTTGTGCTTGAACACCGCGTACGCGGCTAACCTTTTCTCGGTCATCCACGCCGGTTCTTTTTTCCATTCAGAAATTTTCCGGACAATATCAAAATTCAGTCCTTTCGGCGCTTTCTGAACCGCCACGTCCGGGTACGCAAAACCCCATTGGTAATTATCAAGAGTTTTTGTGGCTTGTTGTGCCTTCTGGTTCATGTCGTCACTCTTTCGTAACCAGTCGATTCAAGTTCATGAGCTAACTCCGGGCCACCCGTCTTCACAATTTTCCCCCCAATCAAAACGTGCACCACATCCGGTTTGATGTAATTCAGTAACCGTTGATAGTGCGTAATGACGAGGAAACCGCGGTCGGGTGAGCGCAAAGAGTTCACACCGTCGGCCACGACTTTCAAGGCATCAATGTCCAACCCCGAATCCGTTTCGTCGAGAATACACATCGACGGTTGCAGCACCATCATCTGTAAAATTTCGGCGCGTTTTTTTTCGCCGCCGGAAAAACCTTCGTTGATGCCACGGGTAATGAAGTCTTCCTTCATACCCATGGTTTTCACCTTCTCTTGCATCAGCTTGAAAAAATCCGGCACGGCCATTGGCTTTTCTCGTCGTGCGTTGAGTGCCGTCCGTAAAAAGTTCCCGAGTGACACGCCGGCTACTTCTTGTGGATATTGAAATGACAGAAATAATCCAAGTTTCGAACGGGCATCTGGCGATAAAGCCAAAACGTCTTGGTCTTTGTACTTCACACTGCCGCCAGTCACGACATACTTTGGATGACCCATGAGCGTTGACGCCAAGGTAGACTTGCCCGATCCATTCGGGCCCATGATGACATGGACTTCGCCTTCGGGGACGGTCAACGATAAACCATTAAGGATTTCTTTTCCTTCAACATTGGCCGATACGTTCTTGATTTCCAGTTGCTCCATATTCGTGTTCGAGTTCGAGCGCCAGCGAGAATGAGAACTTCTCGCTCCGCTCGAAGATAAATTACATGAGCTTGATTTCAGATTTCACATTCTTCTGCTTCCCATCAAACCACATCTCGGCGGTAAATTTCTTTCCTTCCACCACCAGCGGCATCCATTGGTCATCACCGGACCACATCGTGTCATAGGGAATATCCGTGATGTCAAACCACTGAGGTTTCATTTCTTCTGACTCGGTCGGCTCACCGTCCCATTCTTCCGTCCGAAATACATGGACCACCCAATCGCCAGCAACCGAATCATGATATTGAATCCGGCCAAGAGCTTCCGTAACGACCGGCGTCACGCCAATCTCTTCTTCCGTTTCACGAGCCCCGGCATTGGCCGGCGTTTCGCCGGGCAACATTTTTCCGCCCGGGCCATTCCATTTACCTTCGCCAAAGCCCCGTTTCTTCATCGCCAGCAAAACACGATTATCCTTGAACATATAGACGAGGGTGCCTTCGGTCATACGGCTTTGGAGTGAAGGTTCAAAAGCCGCGGCCGTAATATTGCTGGAGAACGAATAATCAGGACCAAGAACGCTGTGATTGCCACGCTCACCAAGGCATCAATAACGCGACCGGCGGACAACACGATCACACCATTCATGACCGCCAGCGCTAAACAGTCGCCAAGCGCGAACCAGGCCAGCCAGTTGAGCCCGGCGCGGCGCAGAAACCACCAGATGGCAAACCCAACAACAAGAAAAATGATACTCATAGTTACGGCCGGCAGGACGTGGAGCGCCCAGAAGAGATACCACAGCACGGTGGCTACTATTCCCAATCCCATAGTTCGCCGGTCCTGGACTACTCCCCGACGTTCAACAGTTAACCACTCAGCCAAAGCGATGGGATAAACGACCGCATGGAGGGCTTGCCAGATCGTGATACTAATCGCCCAAACCCAATTGATCCCTAGCCAAGAGCCAAAACTGTCCAGGGCCGAGACGGGGACATGAGCAGCCGTAAACGTCCCGGCCAGAATTCCTTCATTGATCGCGCCGGCTATACACCCGAGAAGAAAGACCGCCCCCCAGCCCAGTTTCCATTTCCTTTGGGCCCAAACAATAACCAGGGCCGGCAGGCTGTACGTCACCAGTAGCTCAAGGTATCCAACAAAAGATAGCGACACGATCGACACATTTCCCGTGATGAACTCAGTGAGTACTGGAGCCAGAACGATAACCGCGATAAGGCGACGCCAGTTCATCGGGAGGGTGTTGATCGTTGTACAATCTTTGTGCACGATGCGCACAACCCGCGGGCCATCAGTTTTGAAATAAATACCGTCTGATCACCAAAGATTTTCCCGTCGACATAGCGCGGTAATGAGTCGCTGTTGAGTGTTCGGACCCGTCCGCAGCGTTGGCATCGGAATGTGGCTTCATGAAACATGTGACCGATGTACCGTTGGATACCGTCGTCGCTTTCCACTCGATAAATTTCTCCGCGCTTGGTGAAAAAATCGAGGTTACGATAAACCGTCGCCGCGCTGATCGTTGGGAAGACGCGTTGGACTTGCTGGTGGACCATCTCGGCCGGCATGGGCTGGACAGACAATTTGACCGTCCGGAGGACGGCCTGGCGTTG
Organism: uncultured Gammaproteobacteria bacterium; assembly: GCA_964518425.1. Classification (GTDB taxonomy): domain Bacteria; phylum Patescibacteriota; class Patescibacteriia; order SBBC01; family CAIJZX01; genus CAYLHT01. The sequence continues at coordinate 13,377 of CAZFGG010000011.1, read as the reverse complement.
TTTGGTGTGACGAGTATCGGGTGGCACCTTATTGAGAATGATTATCAATAAGCTTACTCGGTTTTGGGCCGCTGGTCAACCGTGGCTTCCCCCACACCAACTTTGAGTTTGGTGTGGGGGCTTGACATTTTCGCCATTTCGTGCTACGGTCACGTCATTCGTGTACCTTTTTTGAAGTGCCACCCATCCAAGGAGGTCAGGTGACCGCGTCAACTGATATTGTCGCAACGGAGTCACAGCACAGGCTCTCGCCATTCTTAATTTTCCTTTTGGGAATGGTCTTGGGCGGTCTCATCAGTGGCATCATCGTGGCCAATTCCATGGCTGTCCGAAAAGCCGATCCGACGGATCATGGTCAAGGTCTCTACATCGTCAGGCTCGACCGTGATCTGAGCTCAACGATCGTCGGCTTCGAAAAAAGCCATCGTTCGCTCCAGATCTTGGGCACCATCGTCCGATCGGACCATGACGACGACGAAGCCGTCATCGTCACCACCAAGCACTAAGGAGGGTGTGTGGGCAAGAAGCTGACGCCGTGCGGACAGTTGAACCTGATCAAGAAGAAGATCGACAAAGCAGCGACGATTGCCGCCAGCTCCGAAGCGGATCATCTCGTCGAACAAGAGCTCCGGCACTTCGCCGATGGGCTCGGGGGCATGATCTGCGGCGCGCGAACTCTCTTGTCTGCCCGCCAGCGGAACGCGCTCAAGGAAGTCCGTCGCCAGACCCTGACTCGGTTCTTCGAGAATCGCCTGGCTGGCATCCGACACAAGGTCGAAAGCGACCAACGTTTCAACCGATTCCCGGAGATTCGCGATCTGCTTCTCCACCGGCTCAGTGAGCAGGGCTTCGGCCAACCCGCGGCCCCGACTCAGCAGGTCATGGCGCTGAGCGAAGCGTAGCCTCACAACACACATGATCAATCACGCCGATTCCGATTACTCGGAGTCGGCGTTTCTTTTTTGTTGAGTTATTTTGGCCCGGTGAAAATGTAAATCAATGCGCCCACAAACGCTGCGATGAAACCAACCCCAACGATGATATATCGTTGAACGTGGGTTTTTGGCTTGGTGGTAACTTCAGCGGCCATACAGGCAGACTAGCATACCCTCTGCGGTCAGTATACGGCCACGCCGCTATTACTAAAGGCCGCCCAATTGCTTTTGAGTTTAGCTGTTGACCAGGTCACGCGGCCGACGACCGGATCATTGATGATGAATTGTGTTGGATTATCGACCGGCCCTTTGAACCCGATGACGGTTCGAGCGTGCTCCCCTTTCCACGCATGGACGAGCTTACCGCTGGGGGTATGCCAGTTGTATCGATAGGCTGAGCCAATCGTGCCCCAGATAACGACGGGGTGACCAGCCATAATTTCTGAAGCAAGTTGGGCCGGCGTTCCATTGGTGATGATTTTGGCTGAGCGCCAATGTTCAGTCGCCCGAGCGATCGGCGCCCAGTGCACACCATACCCGGTCGACATCTGACTGCCAGCAATGTTGCCGACAAAAGCTACGTCCGGATCACCCCAAATACCTCCTTGGTGAGGGGTTGGATCATAGCCAACGACCGCCATGATTTGCTTTTCTGTCACCTTGATTCCCCGACCAGCCAAAGCCATTTTGAGAGCCGCCGCCTCACATGATAAGGCTTGATCTTGATAATCCTCGGCGACAGATAGTGTTTTTCCTGATGGAGTTGGGGCGGGGCTTGGCGTCGGAGCTGGGGCTGGGGTCGGCGCGGGCGTAGGGGCAGGAATGGGTGTTGGTTCTGGTGTCGGCGGGACAACTGGAACAGGGACTGGCGCCGGTGGGATAACCTGGACTGGCGGCACGGCCGTCGTGAACTGGAAAGAATACTCTTCGGCTGGTAGCCGCCAAACTGAACGAATGCCATCAATCCGAACCTGAACGGTTGTGGCGGGTGGTAATGGATTCGCCAGAGTATAGCGAGCATGTCGGAAACCGTGGTGACCAATGACCGGTTGATCAAACGTCCATGTACCATCAACGGTGGGTTGTATATCTATCGTCAGCGTCTGACGGTCAATGGGACGGCTAAACACCAGATCAATGTTCGAGGTGATCACGTCGTTACCGTTTGGGCGAGGAGTGACCGATCGAATTGCGGGCGGTAAAATGTAAGCATTTCCGGCCCAGGCCACGGAGATTGTCGTCAATACAACCATCATCACGACAACCGCCACTTTGACTGGCGTGACTACTCGGCTTCCTTCGGCATTTGGCGAGCGACGAAATTTGGTGGCCGAGAATAAAGGGCCAATCAGTGCCCCCATGAATGCGACCGTCAGGAGTCGTTCAATTGGCAGTCCGGCTAGCGTTAACCCAATCGTTGTTGGACCAAGGAGAAGATGGCTGATGTCACCGGATGCCCGCACTCCGAAAATCAGGTCAACGGCCACAAACAAAATACTCAAGGCCAAACTACTCACCAGGGCGTCCCAGATAAGCTCTCGATCAATAGTCAGGAGTAGGAGTGCGTTCACGACCAGGCCAATCATCAAGGCCAGCGGGGTTGATTGACCGGCCGCGATCAGGACCAGGCTGACGGCCAACCCTAAGAACAACCAGATGAGCCGGTGTCGACTTGGGTGCGCCGCCGGCGTCAGCCACCGCGTGATGGTCACATCGACCAAGGCTGCAAGGAGGGCTCCGACCGATAGCAAACCACTCGTGACAATAAAGATGGTCGCCAGTTGTCCTCGCAAGCCAATCCCCAATCGATCAAGCCCTCCGCTGAACAGCATTTCTGCGATAACCAGGGGCAATGTTGCGATCGCGCCGAACATCATGGTTCGCCGTTGTTCTGGCCAACGCGTAGCGACAACAACCGTCGCCACGAGGAGAAGGATGGCAATCGCGAGCAACATGACTATGGTTTTCTAACTGGGCGAGACGATCAGTACGACTTTCCGTCCACCAGCCACATCTCCCTGGCGCGGCTTTGTCCGGTCACCATTCGGCACCCAATCGTGGATCGCGTTCATGACAACTGATTGTGCGTAAACATAACCCTGACCCTTCCGCGTGCCCGGATCATTGGTAATGAATTTACCGCCACTGGTGTATCCGCGAATGACAAAATTATGGTAAATCGGACCGGGCGCGGTAAAGTTCGGGTTACCAAGTTCGCGGCCAGCCGCCGGAACAATCACCAGCTTGTCGTTCGCTAAGGCACGCTTGATATCATCAACCGTCGGGTTAACTTTCAACTCAACGTTCAAACCGAACACGCCTTCAACAATTTTGGCGGTCTCGGCCGCAGTTGTGTCGTAGTAGAAGCCAAGATGGTCCAGTTCCCATTGTTTAATCTGTTGCAGGCCGTTTTCAGCGTCAACCGCACTGCTGATGGAGCGGTGTTTGAAGAATCGGCCGGTCATCAAGACCGACGCTTCTTCACAAAATTCTTCATGATCTTGGTCCCAGATAGCTTGCGGTGCCTGCGTCGTAAAGGGAACCGCAAGATTCTTGTCCGCCGGCAGAACGCTGATCGGTACAGCGTTAACACCATAACGATTGGTCACGGCGTTGATGGCTGGCGCGGCAATGGAATATGGTAGTTGCTCTGGCGCAACGACCTGCTGGTTTTGCCAGTCGGCTAACCACGCGCGCGCTGGTCGGCCGAGCGGTGAACGCCAGAGCCCGTATCCAAGCCCAATGACGACGATAGCAATGAGGAGTTTTTTCATCGCTTAGCGACGTTTCTTCAGTCGAGAGACGCGGATGAAGCCGCCGAACGGCACAACGCTTACACCTCGTTTTTGTAACTCGTCAGCCAGCAGGTTCATGCCCAATGAATCCGACGACATATGACCAGCGATGATCACGTTGAGGTGGGCTTTTTCGGCCGCCGTTTTGTGCTCTTCGGACATATGCATGCCGATGACCGTTCCAACTCCGGCCTGGGATAACTGATGGTAGACCTCGGGCGAACCTTCTGTACCCCCGGTCACTTCGGTCACCGCAATTTTTCCGGCAAAACGGTCTGGTCGGCCGGCGAAGAGGCGCGGCCCTGCTTTCCACTTGGTCGCTGCCTGGTATTCCGGTATATCATTTAAGAGATTGAGTACATCGCGAACGAGTTCAAGTTTTTTCTCATGCTTCTTGACCAGGGTAAACAAGAACATCGCCACCAGGTTATCGGTCGGCGTGTGGACGGACATCAACGGCAGCTTCAGAAGACGCGCCGCGTCGACCTCGCGCTGGTGATTGATCGGTGAGAACCGACGGCCGATTTCGTCGATCCGGGGATGGAGTAGACTTTGGGCGATCGAAATTGGCACGCCGTATTTGGCCAGGACTTCAGCTTGAAGATGCATGACTTCATGGAGGCCGGCTAATCCTCCGCCGACCGGATGGTGGGTAATGACCGCATCAATTTTCTGACCGCTCTTCTTGAGCTCATGGGCTAGCAGAAGTTCCGAGACACCTACGTCGATCCCCATCGCTACGCTCTGGATCGAATTTCTTGTGTCGCCGAAATACATTCGGGCATCCGGATACGGATTCCAAAGATCTTCAGGGTCAAACTCTTTTTTCTCGGCCGGCGACAAAGCCTTGAACCGATCGTTGATCCGTTTCAGGTGCCGCTTAACCGCCGCTTCACCACGCAGATCGTTCTTGATCCCAAGGTCAACCGAGAGCTTATGGATTTGGCTGAGCGTCATAGACATGGCCGCAGTTTAGCGAAAAAGGGGTGTTTCGGCAAGTCTCTGCCTAAAAAAAGAAGGCGCGATTGCGCCTTCTGAAAAGAACGTGGACACGAGCTACTCGCATACTTCCGGCACGGCCAGAATTCGATGGCGCCAGCGATCATTCCAACGACAGCGCGTCAGAATGATCCCATCCGGAACACGGAGAAGACTGGGAACGCGCTCGTCATCGTCGATCCGGCCGCAGTGGGAAATCACCCGATCCGAACCGTCATGGAACCCGGCGGCCAGAACGGTCCTCGTTTCGGCCAAGCACGGCTGGCGCCAGGTCAGCGACTCGATGAGCCGAAGATGCTGTCTCGTGTTGAGGGTCCATTCGAAGAAAATCTCGATCATCTCGACCCAGCCACGGCCGGTTCGGGAAATAGGAAAATCGTTGATCGTCAGCGACGGATCAATGGAACAACATTCCGCTGCATCAAGACGGCGGTGAGCCGGATCATCGTAATCGACAAGGAACGTCTGCCTCCGAAGCGAAGGCCGTACGTGACGCTCAGCGACCATCCGGCGCAGGTTGATGTCCCCGCGGATGTGACGAATCCCCTCTGGACAGCAGCCGAGATTCTGGTCAACGTGAAGCAAAGCCAACAACGGGTCCATCCTGACGGACGTCCGGGTGTCGACACCCATGGGTGCACCTCCTGGTTGTGATCACGCTCCAACAAGGGACAACGTGAGTGCTGACGGCGGTAAGCCCCAGCGCAGGCATCCGGACGAGTGTCCTGATGTCTGCGCTACTGCCCCGCAACGGGAAGCAACCAGGAAAGGTTACGAGTATTGTCAAAGAGGAGAGGTAGTGTAAATCTAGCCGGTAAAATAGTCAAGAACCTACTTACCGCTGCCTTCGAAGGATTCAGGTTAGATTACTTTTTTCTCGTCCCAAGTGCAACGATACTAAAGATGAGCAGTGATAACAAGACAATCGTCCCGCCAGTCGACAAGTTGAGATAAAACGAAATAATTATACCGGCAACAACCGACAGGACCGAAATAACTTCGGCCACGATGATTGTGCGCTTGAAGCTCAAACGCAGTTGTAAAGCAGTCACGACGGGAATGACGATCAGAGCGGAGATGAGCAGAACCCCAACGATGGGAATGGCTAGGGCGACGGTCAGGGCGGCCAGGCCGATCAGCGCGGTATTCAGCAATCGCGTTGGCAAACCAGCGACGCGGGCTGATTCTTCGTCGAAGGAAATGTAGACGAGTTCTTTGTACAGAAGTGTAATGGCCAGCAGGACGAAGACACCGACACCGCTAACAATCCAAACGTCCGCCGTGCGGACGGTCAGGATGCTGCCGAACAAATAGCTGAACAGGTCGACGTTAAAGCCTTTAGCCAAGCTGATGATGACCACCGCTAAGGCTAAACTGCCGGACAAGAAAATCGCCAAGGCCGATTCGCCGTAGACTTTTTTCGATAACCGTAAGCGTTCAATGGCCAGCGACGACGCCACCGCGGCGATGATAGCTGTCAGTAAGGCATTAACTTTCAACAATAGCCCGAGCGCCACGCCGGCCAAAGACACATGTGCCAACGTATCGGCGATCAAGGAGTACCTTCGCAGGACCAAGAACAGCCCAATCAGTGGCGCGACAATAGCAATGACAATCCCCGCTTCAAGACCCCGGACGATGAAAGTGTAGTGGAAGAGATTGAGCATGTTATTGGCGTGAAGTTTTTGGCAGGTTGTTATTATTTTCCTCTGGTTTTTTTAGAAGAAAAATATGTCGTATCTTACTAAACCGGAGCAAATACAAAAAGTCGTGCAAAATTGCTACATAACCATAATTCGAATAAACGTTGTAATCGCCCTCTACCAAGTTTGCAACATTCTCATTTGCCACAAGAGAATGTATCAGTTTCGTAAAGTCTAACTCTGAAATAACTTCATCGAATACTTTCTGAATAATAAAAACTGGTTTTCTAAGTAACTTCGATACTTTTGGTCTACCTTCAAAAATAGCCGCTTCGAAGCTTAATTCAAAAGGCGGTCTGGAAATAGTGGTTGTAACTCTTTGGTGCGTAGCAATAATGGAAACAAAGTATTCTTTACCATCAATCTTGTTTCTTATCCCTTGATAGTTTGACATCACTGCGCTTAGCGTTTCAAATGCTTAATTTCCTGCCCATACAATCTCGCCAGGTCATCACCCTTGAGCAAGTCGGCCGGATTCTGATAGTACATGACCGTGCCGTTGATAAAGGCGACTTCCGTTGTTTCGTGAGCGACGACGTCGAGTTCGTGGGACACCAACACTAACGTTAGGTCAAGTTCCTTGTTCAGTTTTTTCAGCAAACGGTAAAATTGTTCTTGCGTCGTGACGTCCACCCCGACCGTCGGCTCATCGAGCACGATCACTGCCGGTTCGGCCGCCAGAGCGCGGGCGATGAAGATGCGTTGTTGTTGGCCGCCGGACAAATTACCGATCGGCGTATCGCGCCACTCAGTCATATCCACCTGGGCTAAGGCCCGGTCAACGTTTTGCCGGTCTTCGTCCGTTGGAAAATGAAATAAGCCCCGTTGGACATATGTCCCCATGGCCACCACTTCGGCGGCGGTTACCGGAAAGTTTGGATCAAACGAGGAAGCCCGCTGAGCGACGTAGCCGATTTTTTTCCAGTCGCGGAAGTGATTGATGTCTTGGCCGAAAAGTTGAACCGTCCCGCTGGTCGGTTTCAGCAAACCGAGCATGATTTTCAGCAGGGTCGTTTTGCCACCGCCGTTCGGGCCGATGATGCCGAGGTAGTCACCTTGATGGACGGCGAGCGTGGCGTGGTCCAAAACATTTTGGCCAGCCACATAACCAAAAGAAACGTCCTTCAGTTCGATAATATTTTTACTGTGGTCTACGTGCTGCACTGCAGTGCGGTTTGGAGATTCTTAAGATTATCCATCATGATCGAGACATAGTCGCGCCCAGCCTTGGCGTCCCCCTTCGATACGCCTTCAATTGGATCAAGAACCAACGTTTTCGCCCCGACTTCCGTGGCAATCGTCTGGGATAGTTTCGGACTGACCAGGCTCTCAAAGAAAATATACTTCACCTGATGATCTTTGGCGAATTTCGCGATGTCGGCTAGCTGCTGGCCCGACGGTTCCGCGTCCGGCGATAAACCGGCAATCGGTACTTGGTTCAGCCCGTACCGCGATGCTAAATAGCCAAAAGCGGCGTGGGAGGTAATAATGTCTTTCCGCTGGCAAGTTTGCAAACCGATTTTGTAAGCCGCGTCTAATTGATCAAGCTTCGTATCGAGCGCCTGTTCACGGGCTTGGTAGTCGCTGGTGTGAGCGGCATCAACCTGAATCAACGCTTGGGTAATGGCACGCACTTCTTGTTTTGCCCGAATCGGGTCAAGCCAAACGTGCGGATCGGTGCCGGTTTCGCCGCCCTCGGTCACTTGCTGGGTTAATAAACCCTGGCCGGCAGTTACCACCACAGTTTTCGTCCGTTTGAGCGTATCCTTGATTTTATTCCCCCACGCTTCAACACCTCCATTCAAAACCAACATTTGCCCATCTTCAATCCTGGCAATGTCTTGCGATGTTGGCTCGTAGTCATGCGGTTCGGCACCAGATGGTGTGATATTGTAGACGTCGGCGTGACTGCCGGCGATTTGCGAGGCGAAGTAGTAGAGGGGGTAGAAACTGGTGCTGATGTTCAGCTTGCTTGAGTTGCTATTCGATGGGGCGGTTTGGCCTGATCTGTAGACAAGATACCCCGCGCCGACCGCGGAGATGATGAGCACAATGATGAGAAGTTTTTTCATAAGAGATTATTGACAATTAGCGCATAGCCCAAAAAATTCCATGGAGTGTTGCCGTGCTTGAAAGCGATGGCGAGCCGCTACGGCGTTTACAATTTTCTGATCATGCGGTACGACCACGTCTTCGACACCACCGCAGTTGTCACAAACGAGGTGGTGATGATGGGGATGGTCTTTTGATTCATAGCGCTTCGTCCCGTCCCCTAGTATCACAAGGCTGACCAAGCTGCGTTCAACGAGTTGCTCGAGAATGCGATAAATCGTAACCGAATCAACACTTCGGAGTTGGCGCCGAATGTCCTCAGCCGATTGTGGTTGACGAGCGCGGGCCAACGCTTTGAGCACCAGCAGGCGCTGTTTTGTAGCCTTCAAGCCGGCTTGGTGTAGTGACTGACCGGGGTGATTCATAAACGCAAGTAAGTTGCGTTTAGGATATACTTCCCTTACATCTTTGTCAATCTTGCCCTGGACGTAGGACGATTGTCCGGCGGCGGGGCGGGGCAGGATCATCGCTATGCCCGTGACTATGTCCATGCGTTCCCTGCACCTTGAGGAGGACCGCGCAAGCCGTGGTTATCGGCAAAGCCAGAATAAGGCCAATGCTTCCCACAATGGTTCGGACGATTTCGGTGCTAACCAGTTCACCATTGATAATTTGGTTCATGGGTTGTCCACCCAAGTGAAAGAGGAGGAGTAATGGTAGGGCCGACCCGGCATAGGCTAAGGTCAGGGTGTTAATAATAGCGGCTAAGTGCGTCCGGCCAACTCGCATACCGGCGCGATAGAGATCCCAGCCCGACTGCCGCGGGTTGGCACTTCGTAACTCTCCAATCGTTGCGACTTGAGACACCGCCACATCTTCGAGTATACCGAGGGTACCAATAATGATGCCGGCGAGCAGAAGACCGCGGAGATCAATGGTAGATGAACCTTGCCCCTGAAGGAAAAAGGCTTCCTCTGAACTGTTGCCCGTCAGATGCGTGAACGAGATTGACCAGATACTCAATAGGCCAATCACAGCCATGGTCACGACCGTGCCCAAAATCGAAGCCCAGGTCAGCCGGGTCAGACCCTCGGTAATCACAAAACCGACGACGAGGACGGCGGCCGAACCAAACAAAGAAACCAACACCGGGCTAGCCCCTGAGGCAATCTGAGGCACCACCCAGCCGATAATCACGACAAAGGAAAAGGCCAGGCCGATGACTGATCGAAGCCCGTGCCAACGGCTGAACCAAGCGATAACCAAGACGAAGAAAATGGCTAGCCACCAGAGTGGCATCCGTCGATCATAATCTGAAATCAGGTAGTCTTTCGTCCCGTCAATTTTATTGATCGTTTGGACAAAGACGTGATCTCCTTTGTGAAAAATGATCCCATTGGAAATAATCGCGCCACTATTCTGGCCGATGACGACTGCCGTCCCCTTATGCGTACCGTCGAGGAAACGTACGGTGTACGTCGCGACCTGCTGACCGTTCACTGTTTTGACGATGGCTACAGTGACGACGGCCCGGTTGGGGGTACCAAGGGTGGTTGCGTCAGTTTGTGCCCTGGCCGGATAGGCCGATGCCAAAAGGCTTGTCGTCACCGCCACAACGTACAAGGCTCGTTTCAGCATAGATTATTCGTGAAACTTTTTCTCCCCTGCCTCAATCCGTACCTCCGTCCAGTTTTCACGTGGTGGTAACGGACAGGAAAACATTTCGTTATAGGCGCAGTATGGGTTATAGGCCAGGTTAAAGTCAACCCGGACGACAGTATCACGAACCTCCTCCGGTTCAAGGTACCGACCAGCACCGTACGACTCCTGACCGCTCGTGCCATCGCGAAAAGGTAAGAATAGGCCATGCTCATCTTTGTACAGAAACAATTCCCCTGGTTGACCATTCGCGGTGAAGTGAATTTTTCCCACCCGAGTATATCGCTTCTGACTTCCGGTGCTTGTTTGCATCATGACAAAATCATGATCGACGTTCGCATCGAGCGGTACTTCAAGCCGTAAAGCTGGATTCTCCGGCCAGTATTTCAAACCAGTGAATCCGGGACGTTGGTCCAAGGTCAGAGGCGAGTCGGGACTACGGAAGAAGTCGTCTTTTTGGTGTCGAAATTCGGCTAGCTCCATAAGTGATGTTTGAGTATGTAGGCGCGGGCTTGCCGGAAAACATTTTGGGTTTCGGAAAACGTCAGAACACTTTCTGCTTCATCGATCGGGATCCAGCGGCCATCGGCTAATTCCGTGTTTTGAATGGTGATGACTGGATCATCAACCAATCCGAGATAGTAGGTGACGATCTTGTGATTATTTTGGCCTTTGCGATTCCAGGTATACTCCTCAACAAAGGCTTGATCAAGGTGAAGATCGACCTGGTCAATGCCAGTTTCCTCGGCGAGTTCACGTCGAGCAGTTTGTTCGCCCGTCTCACCGGGCTCGGTATGCCCTTTGGGAAATGACCAATGCCCAGTTCGGTGTTGAACGAGAAAGAACTCCCACGTTTTCCCCTGCCGCCGGACGGGCAGGACACCAAAACTCCGATGCTCAATCACGACCGCGGCGTTATCACGATGGCATTGGGAATATTCCGGCCGGGACCAATGATGTAGTGACCAGCATTATAGAGGGCCGTTGATCCGCCACCATCGAGATTGATCGCGTAGTCCATGCCCATGGCCGTCATGACTGCCGCCGAGTCAGTGACCGTGGCGCTTCGGACAACCATCAAATAGACAGTATCCCCTTTCCAACCCAAGGCGCCGCGGTATGATTTGACCGTCGCTTGTTTGCTGTCGAGAATCGACGGATTGAGGACATTCTGCTTATTCTCGACCAGGGCCGGGCCATTGCTAATTTCGGCTTGCAGCGTTGCGCCGTAGGTTGACTGGAACGTGCCCTGGTTTTTGAAGTCGATAGCTTGGTGAAAGTAGTATGGTCGGTTGCTGGTATCAAAAGCGACTAATGGCTGGGTAGTGTACTTGATCCGACCATTGTTGATCATGATCTTCGAGAACGAATTATAGACCGGAAAGAGGTACGATCCGGTTTGCCCAGCGCAGGTTGCGTAATCACCTGGGCAGAAATACGTGCCGTGGATTCCGGCCACACCGCTATGCCGAGTAACATAGGTTCCCAGATTGGTCACGACGCAATTATTGGTGCAATCGCTGTTCTGTCCGGTATCCGTCATGATGGCCACGGCCGGATTTTTACGATCAAACGATAAAAGGTCAACCGTGTACGCTGTGCCGTTTGCTGTTACGCTTTTGCTCGCTTGAGTAATTCCGACGTCCGCCGGGATTTGAGCTAAATCAGCGTTGGTGATGCCGACCCCGAGATTGCGCATGATGGTATACGCATCGGCTGGCCGCCCCAAGTAGTAGCGCTGTTTCGTTTTCGGATAGACATACCAGGCTTCCCCGTTCTTCTCAACCTGAATCAAAATATAGCCGGATAGTTTTGATCGCAGCGTTGCGTCACCTGCATCCTTGCTCCCGGCGACCGGAATCTTTGCTAAATTTGCGTTCGTAATACCTAAACCTAGCCGACGCATAATCGAAAACGCGTCGTCCGGACGGCCGAGGTAGTAGCGACGGAGATCTTTCGGGTAGACGTACCAGGCTTCCCCGTTCTTCTCAACCTGTAAGACAATGTAGCCGGAGACCCGCTCGGCCACTGTCGCGGCATGACTGAGTGTCGGCCAACACGATGTTACCAGGAGGAGGCCGATGATGAAACGCCATCTGTTCATAGGGCAAGATAAGTATACCACCCGGCCTGGAGGGTGGCCAAACAAAACGTACTCAATCTTAAAACTTGGCTGGGAACTGCGTCACGATACCCGAGGCCAGCGCATCCGCCAAGGACCCCGCAGACTCAACAGCCTTTTGCTCGTTAGCAATCGCGTTGGCTGGCTTTCCAGCCGCAGTCGCATCAACACTACTCATCAAACCATTAAATATCCCACCAAGAGAGGAGGTTGCTCCCTGGGATGAAACCGTTGGACTGACGGAGTGGAGGAAGGCACCCAAGCCGGCAGCGGTCTCTGACAGACCAGTTTTCGCCGTGGCCGCGCCGGAAGCATTGTGTGCCTTGATGGCCGTCGCGTAGTCGCTCAGTAGACCAATCTGTTTTTGCCACCAGCCCAAAAATTCTCCTTCGGCTGAGGGAGCATAGATGGTTCCGAAATGATCGGTCATAACGTGGATTTGTCCTTGCCAGGCCGCCTGCAGATCGCTCGTATCCGTACGGCCATCAAGAATACTGCGCATGGTCTCGGAAGAGAGTTCGGCGTCCTGACTCAACAGTACACGCCAGCGAACCCTTTCATCGGCCGCTAAGGTCGCGGTTCCGGTCAAGCCCGGTTGATGCAAGAGTTGGGAAACGGTCGTCGGAGTAGCTGCCGGGTGGTGAAAATAATATCCGCCAAAAGCGCCCAGGATGAGACCAACCAAGGCACTGACGAAGATAGCGATAGGTGTTGATGTATTGTTGTCCATAGGGACCACGGTGGCCGTGGCTAGTCCTTGTAGGCTACCGCAGTCTGGTCAAGCGGTCAACAATACAAACAGCCCCTCCCGAAGGAGGGGCTGCCATCGAAGGGGAACCTTAGCGGTCTCCACCCATACCGCCGGTCCGCGGAGCTCGCGGGGCCATTGGTCGGGCTTCGTTCACCGTCAGGTTACGGCCTTCCATGTCTTTGCCATTGAACATTTCAATGGCTTTCTGCGCATCTTCATCCGTCGCCATCTCGACGAAGCCGAAGCCTCGTGAGCGGCCGGTCATTCGGTCCATGATAATTTGGACTGAGTTGACCGTACCGGCTTGGCTGAAGTGGTTGCGCACAGAGTCTTCGGTGCTGCTGTAAGGCAGTCCTCCGAC
>CAZFGG010000010.1:0-29530 GCA_964518425.1 uncultured Gammaproteobacteria bacterium | reverse complement strand
GATGTATTTCAACTGGAATACCGCGACCATTATCCTCAACGATCACGCGGCTGTTCGGCTGTAACGTAATGACGATCCGGTCGCAGTGACCGGCCATGGCTTCGTCAATCGAGTTATCGACAACTTCCCAGATCAAGTGGTGGAGACCCTCGGACGCCGTGTTCCCGATATACATTCCTGGCCGTTTGCGAACAGGATCAAGCCCCTCCAGAACGCTAATCTGGGCGGCACCGTACTCCCCTGATTTAGATGTTTTCTTGGGCTCTTTGGCCATAAAATCCTGTGGAGAAAAGTAGTTGCTTTAGGCTAAGTATAGCAGAAAAGGCCAATCCTTTTCAAGTCAATCACCCTTGACAAAAGGCTCGGTTTTTGCTAGTCTCGGCGGGCCTTTTCGAGCCAATTTCGATCCTTCCACAAAGCAAAGGAGGTGCGCCATGCACCATCGCCAACCGCCTCATAGCGGCGCGCCGAATGGTCCGCCTGGGTCACGATTCCTGTATGTGGCCAAGGATGGCCGGGCTATAGCTCTCCAGCAGTGGCACCAACTCAAGTCTACCTACCCAGGTATTCGCGAGTGTGAAGCTCTGCTGCTGATGCTGGCTGAGCGTATGCCCTATCCGCAACAGACTGATCACCGTCAGATCCTCAACCAGTTGCTGAGAGATCAACTGATGGATCGGACTCTCGTCGCTCTGAGACAGCTGCCGGATAATCTTCGGCCTGTTCCGATGAATCGACTCCGAGTCCTGAGCTTCGCTCTTCGTTTCTCAGCCCGCTTCGTGCGGGTCCCCCTCTAACCGCGGGCGAAGGTTTATCCTTCGTCCGCGCTTTTATTTTTGAGTTCGGCTTCTATGGCGGAAATAAGTGCCTGGGCTTTTTCAGCAATATCCGTTCGAATCGCCCATTCTTCAATATATTTTCGGTCCTTCAGTTGGTCGTCGGAAAACCAATGGTGCCGAAGATACTCATCCCAACCGGGGCGATTAAAGGTTGCACCACCGGCTGCTGGTATTTTTTGCTTGATGAATCGGGAAATCGCACTGAGATGACTCATCAGGGCGTCGTGAGACAAGCGCCGTGAAGAGTCGATGGTTTTCATCATCATCTGATATTTTTCCACATCCAATCTATACCGTTCGCCCGACAAAGCAATAAAACGACGAACCGTATCAGCGTAGCGATCAACGTAGTCAGCTGCTTGATCAATCATCTGTGTCAACGGTTCTGTTTTCTTTTCAAAATCCTCTTCTTGTTCTGACGAGACAAAATCTCTGGCCAACTCGACCGTTCCGCGTAAGCTCCCGAGCGTTACCACTTCGTGGTTGTATTCTTCAACTTCAGGTATGGCTTTCAGCTCGTCAATGACCGCGACTAATTCCGGGGCGTCGTAACGGCCAAGATTATTTTTTCTGTGGTGCCACTGTTCGACTCCCCAATCTCGTTCATCAGGACGCTCGGCATGAAGTTCCTCATGAAAAAATTCATGCTCAGCTTCCGAAGATCGACGGAGTTCAGCTCGAAAAGCCATGGTTATCTAATTGTGGCACCCAGTTTCATAAGTTCCGTTTTCATCTTTCCTTCCAACTCATCAACCTCAACCTTCGTCAGGGTCCGATCAGGAGATTGGTAGACAAATGACACCGCGAAGCTCGTCCGGCCATCCTTCGTAAACCGGTCTTTGATCGTGAATTCACGAAGGACATCGATCCCCAACCCAGAAATTGCTTTACCAATAGTCTTTTCATCGTGCGGCCACCAGAACGCAATATCGCGAGTGACAGCTGGATACTTTGATTGCTGTCGATACTGAGCGTTTTTCGAAATGTGACGATGCGGGTTCCAATGACCAAACTTTATTTGTGCATCATTACGCAAGGTAGCGACGTCAAATTCAACCACGAAGATGTCTCGCCCACGAGTTGGCGTAAGGCTATGTATTTGACCCTCGGGTGAGACTTTTGTCTTCAAGATTTCTTGCAATTGACGTACGTAGCTATCAACCGAAGATTTATCCTTGTTACACACACCCATTGCGAGTTTCCAAGGCTGTTGTTTTTCAATTGAACCAGGCAACTTAGGATCGAATATCCTCCCGAGTTCGAAAACTTTTGCATCTTTACCTGCTTTTGCTTGCTGATCAAGAACATCAAACATTTGCGGTCTTAAACTTTTTCGAAGCAAGTGTTGCGTAACATCTAATGGGTTCTCAATAATAAAATGTTCGCCTTTGACAATCTTCCCTTTTCCCTCGCTGTAAAAAGCATGAGAAATAATTTCCGTTAATCCCATATCCACCAAAATATTCTTGACTTCCTCTTTGAAACGGATAGGTTGAGAAATTTCCTTGATGACGACTTCATCCGACGGCATCTGTTTCGGCAGTTTTTCGTAACCGATCATTCGCCCCACCTCATCAACGAGGTCTTCGGGTAGCGAAACATCGGGACGCCATTCTGGGACGGACACGGACCAGGTTTTCCCGCCGGAAACAACAAATCCAAGTTTCGTTAGAGTTGTTTTGACTTTTGCCGCCGACACCTTCATCCCCAGCCGCTCAGTGACATAGACGGGATCAAAGGAAATAGCGCTGTGCTTTGCGGTCGGAACGTCAATAGTAACGCTCCCCTGTTCAACCATTCCACCAGCCAGATCCGTCATGAGTTGGGCGGCCGCGGCACTAGCCTGTTCGGGCAGCGACGGCCACAGTCCTTTTTCAAAGCGTTTCGAGGCTTCGGAAACAAGTCCCAGATGCCGCGAAGTTTTTCGAATCGAGACTGGATCGAAAATGGCCGACTCCAAAAGAATATCTTTCGTCGCCTCAGTGACTTCCGTGTCGCGGCCGCCCATCACTCCGGCCAGGGCAATGGGGCCTGCGGTATCGGCAATAATCAACATCGATGGATCAAGTTTTCTGTCTTTCCCATCCAAAGTAATGAGGTGTTCTTCAGACGTGGCCAAACGAACCGTGATTGGGCCGCGCACCTTAGCGGCATCAAAGGCGTGGAGTGGTTGACCGTAGATCCACATCATGAAATTTGTCGTATCAACAACGTTGTTGATTGAGCGCATACCGACGGCCCGGAGGTATTTTTGCATGTCCGCTGGCGATGGGCCAACCGTCGCGCCGCGGATGACCCGGAGAGAATAGACCGGAACGAGTTTCGAATCAGCTACCGAGACGGTGATCGATGACGAAGCTAAAGGTTTCCCTTCCCTCAGCTTGGCCGGAACAAATTTTGGCGTCTTGCCAATCATCGCTCCGATTTCCCAGGCTAATCCGCGGATCGCCATCAAGTCCGCCCGATTGGCCGGCGTGGTCAGATCAAGAACCACGTCATCAGAGCCGATCACCTGTGCGAATGGCGTGCCGACCTTTACCTGTGGATCAAGAATCATGACACCACTGTGATTTTTTTCTAGGCCTAATTCATCTTCAGCGCAAATCATGCCATGAGATTCAATACCGCGAATTTTTCTAGCTTCAATAGTTAGTCCATTCGGAAGTTTCGCGCCCAGCAGTGCCACCGGGACTTTCTGGCCAACGGCAATGTTCGGAGCACCGCAGACAATTTCCTGTGGTCTCGCACCGGGCCTTACCACAACATCGACTAATCGTAATTTATCCGCATTCGGATGCGATTTGATCCCAATAATTTCTCCAACCACAACCTTCTCGAACTGGTTGTGATGTTGAAGAATACTCTCAACGTCCAAGCCATGCATCGTTACGACCTCAGCCAGCTTCTTTGGCGTCGGGAGTGTCGGCAAGAATTGTTTCAACCAGGAAATGGGGAGCAACATTAGAACTGTTTCAAGAATTCAAGATTGCCGTTGTAGAACAAGCGAATATCCGGCACGCCGTACTCAAGCATGGCTAGGCGATCAAGGCCCATACCAAAGGCAAAACCTTGCCAGTCTTTCGGATCCAATCCCATCGCCGTAATGACCTTCGGGTGGACCAAGCCGGCGCCAAGAATTTCCAGCCATTGCTTTTGGCCATTCCGTTCCCATTCCAGGTCAAGCTCAATACCGGGTTCAACGAACGGAAAAAAGCTTGGCCGGATGCGCTGTTTTTTGTCGGGGTACAACTTGTCCATGAACGCTTTTAGCGTGGTCACCAGCTGAGCCATGGTTACCTGCTTGTCGACGAGCACGCCATCGCATTGGAAGAACATCGATTCATGGGTAGCGTCAGTCGCTTCGTGCCGGTAGACCTTACCGATTTCCACGACCTTGAACGGTGGTTGGATCTTATGAGTCAGCGGCCAGCGCAATTGCACCGTTGAAGAGTGCGTCCGAAGGACAAACTCGGGATGGTCTTTAATAAAGAACGTGTCCTGGACATCACGGGCAGGATGGTCTGGCGGGACATTCAGATCATCAAAGTTAAACTTGGCTGTTTCCAACTCCGGACCTTCGTGGACGTCATAGCCAAAACCCCGCCAAATATCCAGCACGCGGCGGGTAAATTGCGTCAGCGGGTGAAGATGACCTGGCGCCGATGCGTTCTCGTTACCTTGCATATGAACGCGGGGAGTCAGGGCGCCTGGCCGTTTGGCCAGCTAAGAAGAACCCTTCAACGACGATCAGTAGAAGGACTAAACTGATCCCGGACCAACCGTTCAGCCAGCGAATGCCTTGGAGCATGAGGGCAATCGTCGCGCCGCTGCTGATCAAGGTCCCTTGGCGCAAGGCCGTCGCCAGTTGTCGAAAATGAATCCCCTCTTTTTCCAGCCAGGCCCGGAGAAAAAAACCAATGATGGTAACCGTTCCGAGTAAAGCCAGCCAGAAGCTGATATAAAATAACGCCAAGGCCAAGGCGCCGCCTGTTTGGGGATCGAGTGAGAAAATGACGACGGTCCAGGTTAACCATGACATGACCGTCCCAACCGAAAGAATGACGATGAATCGGACGAGAGACATATACGATGACGATTATACTGATTTTCCGAGCGCTTGACAACCCTGGGTATCAGGCGTAGACCGAAAGAAGAAGCACCTTGAATCTCACGCCCCACCGGGAAACAGGAGGAGTCCATGCCCGAATCTTATGGTATTCCCCGACCCCCGCGGGTACATCCGGGGATGAGAATCTTTCGGTACAAGGAGGGACCACAGGACGTTGCCCCTTTCATCCAGGCCCATGATGGAGAATCGACGCCCATCTTTTCAACACAGGTGCCGGTTGATCGCAACTTGACCAAGCACCTCGTCGCCGAGATCGAATTGTGTCTGCGTCGAGACCATCATTTCGCCGAAAGTTTCATCGAACGCTTCGGCCTGATCTTGGGCGAAGAGATCGCTAACCCCATGCAACATGGTTGCCCAGGAACCCCGGTGGCCATTGTGGTTACCGCTCTCGGCCGGGCACCGCATCGGATGGTCAACTTATGGGTTGATAATTTCCTTGACCCAGAGCGGGTCAGTCGTCTCACGAGCCCCGACCGTCTTCCCAGTATGGAAGACATTCTGTATGACTCCCGCGGCCGCGGGACTGTCATTTCCAGCCAAATGGCTGACGGTCTCTACCGAGTTTTACTGCCCGGCTACCACCTGATGACAATCGTCCACCTGTCGGAAAGTACGTAGCTCCTCTAGCCCCGAACACATTCGTGTTCGGGGTTCTTTTGTCTCTGCTTGACGGCATGGTGAGGTTCAGTTAAGGTGCCGTTGCTCATTTTCGTGGTGGCGATGTGCCTGAGAGGACGATAGGAGGCGGTCCAAGGGTGCCGCTGCGAGGGGTCCGTCAGTGTCTGGTCATGGTCTGGCCACTGCCTCGCCATCGAAGGTTCGAATCCTTCCATTGTCACCGCGATTCTTTTCAGAAGCAACGTGCGGTTGTAGCTCAACGACAGAGTAACTGACCTTCATCATCTGATTCAGGGTTCGAATCCCTGCATCCGCACCAGTTCCTCCCCATGTCTTCGGATGTGGGGATTTTTTGTCATGGTGAGCCCGGCCCGGCGAAGCAGGCCCGGATCGCTCCATCAGGAGCGAGTGTCGAACCATGACAAAACTACGCCACCCTTCGGCTACTCGCTAACGCGAGCCTCTTTCGCCAGGCTCAAGAGGGCTCAGGGTGACAAGTTATACCGCCCGAAACTCACAAATTTCCCGAAAGTCACAGAACTTGCAGACCATCGGACTCGGCGTCGGATGGAAGTCGCCCGATTGGATGTTCTTGACCGTCGACCGAATCCACTCGCTCGCGGCGGTAGCATCTTTTTCCGTCGGCGTCATGGTCAACGACTCATTCTCATCAATGAAGTAATATTCCAACTCCTTGACCTGTCCATCGAGAATATTTGGATCTTGAACGGCGAGCGTGTAGATCAGTAGTTGATACTTATCGTCCTTATCAAATTTGTCCTTCACTTTACCAGTCTTGTAATCAACGATCTTAACCAATGGCTTTTTGGTTTTGTCATCGATCCCAATCTGGTCAATCCGGTCAATCGCGCCGTTGACGACAAATTCATCAACCTTCAAATTAAATACTTGCTCCAATCGCAAAATATTCGGAGCGTCTTTCACTGTCTTTGCATACCAAGACGTTAATGCCTGCTGGCCTTTGTCATAATACTCTTGCCGCGTTTTTTTTGACGGGTACCATTCGTCGATGAACGATCGTTCATACATCGTCAGCAATTCTGCCAGAGATACTGGGGCGTTATTTTTCTCATCGTTTTTTTGTCGTTCTTTCCAGAGCGTAAAGAAATTCAACAGGGTTCGGTGAATTGATGAACCGTAGGATAAAACATGATTCCCCCGCTTCGGCACTTGCAGCACGAAAGCATAACGATATTTCCAGGGGCAATCGTTGTACGTCGCTAACTTCGTAAAACTGAATTGCTTTTCTCGGCCAAGGTATGCTGCGCTTTCTTTCTTCTGGCTTGGCGTCGGTCGGAACTGACGGGTCGGGAGTGGTTTTTTCTTCTCGACGGTTACGGGCGGCTCGAGCAGTCCGAGCTCATACAAAAACGGTGATGGTTTTTTTCGTCGCTGGCCGCCGTAATCTTCGGCCAAGGTAAAGAAGATACCATCGCGAGCCCGCGTAATTGCGACGTACATCAACCGTCGTTCTTCTTGAGTGTGCGCGTCACCTTGGGGCAAAATTTCCCGGACCAAGGCATCAGGCACGGGGATTGGATCTTTACGGTCCATGCCAGGAAAACGCTGTTCCACGACATTCCCCACGAAGACATAAGGAAATTCCAAGCCTTTGGCTGAATGGATCGTCATGATTTTGATGGTTTCCGGTCCCGATTCGATATCACGCTCTAAACCACCAGCATCACCCGATTCGGTCACGTGATCAATGTAGTTGAGAAACTGTGAAACCATGGCTGGTCGCTCTCCTTGCTGAAACGTTTCGATCACCTTGAAGAATTGACGTAACAAGGCCACCTGTTCATGAGAATGGACGGTTTCATCTTTCGTTATTGATTGCAGGTAACCGGAATCGTTGAGAAAATGTAAAAGGACTTCGCCCACGGATTTTGTCTGGGCAATAGCGGTATGTCGCTGAATCAGTTCAAGAATTTTGCGAATCCCCTGGCGCGTTTCATCACCGATAGTTATTTCACCAACGTGCTGCAATGCTTCATACAGCGACCAGGTTTTTTTCTTTGCTTGGTAGGAAATTTCCACGACATCACCATGATCAATGCCCCAGATCGGCATGGCCAGGACGCGGTACATTGCCCCGCTCTCGTGATAATTATCAAGCAACCGCAAATATGCCAGGAGGTCGAGAATGAGGAGTTTCGTGAACAATCCGCGTGCGGCTAAGAAAACATAGGGCATTCCCCGTCGCTCAAATTCTTCGATGAAGATATCGGCGTGATCATTAGCGCGAACTAACACACAAAATGCGTCCCATTTTAGATCTTTATTCTTTAATCGTAAACTGTCGATCTTATCCGCCACGCTCCGCGCCTCGGATTCCTGAGTATCAACATGAAGCACGCCGATATCGCCGACGCCTGAACGTTCAGCCTTGAGTTTTTTCATGACCGCTAAACCGCCGAAGAGATCCTTTTTCGCTTCTAACCGGTCGGGATTATTCTTCTGAATGAAACCGTGAGCCAAATCAAGAATGGATTGCTTGGTCCGGTAGTTTTTTGTGAGGACAATGATCTCCGCTTCCGGAAAATCTTTCTTGAATTCGAGAATATTTGACACCGACGCGCCGCGGAATTTGTAGATCGATTGGTCATCATCACCGACAACGGTGAGATTATTTCTCGGCGCCGACAAGCGCTTGATCAATTCAAACTGGGCCCAGTTCGTGTCTTGGAATTCATCGACTAGGACGTACTGAAACTGCTGCTGATATTTTTTGAGAATCGCCGGACGTTCTCGAAGGAGACGGAGCGTGTACAAAATGAGGTCACCGAAGTCCAAAGCGTTATTATCGAGCAGGAGTTGGTTGTATGTTCCGTAGGCTTTGGCCAATTCCATGATCCGGTCGGCCTCGGCTTTGTCTTCATCACTTTTTTTCGTCTTCCCCTTCGATAGTGATTTCGCGTACTTCAGGTATTCCTCTGGCGAAATGTCTTCGTCTTTCAAGCGCGAAAAATGTTTGACCAGGGCCGTAATGAATTTCGTCGGATTACCCAGCGGCCGGTAGTAGTCCAAGTCAAAGTCATCAAGGTGTTCACGAATGAGGAGCCATTGGTCAGTCTGCGACAGGAGTTTGAAGTCGTTAGACAAACCGATATCTAAAGCGTGATTTTGCAAGAGTCGCTGGCCAAAACCATGGAACGTCATGACCCAGAGATCAACATAGCCATAGGGCAGAATTTTCTCGATCCTCTCCTGCATTTCACCGGCCGCCTTGTCCGTGAACGTCAGCGCCAGAATATTATCCGATGGCACCTGGCGGGTCATGATCAAATCAGCGATCCGCTCGGTCACGACGGTTGTCTTTCCAGTTCCGGCGCCGGCCACGATTAACAGCGGACCAGACCCATGCTTGATGGCCTTGGATTGTTCAGGGTTAACCTTCTCAGGAATGACACCGGGCATAGCCTCATTCTACCATGAAAAAGGACGCTCACTTTGCAGTGAGCGTCGTAGAAGGTTATGGCACAATGAACCCGTAGAACCCCCAGCTCATACCGGCGCCGAAACTGGCCACCAGGCAGAATTCACCTGCCTTCAGGCGGCCCTCCGCCTTGGCTCGAGACAACATCCAGCCAGTACAGGCGGCGGAGGTGTTGCCCATCTCCTCGACATTCCGATGAACCACGGCTCGGAATTCGGGCCAGTGCTTCAGCAACGATGTCAGGAAGAAGTCGATCGTCTTGGCTGAGGGCTGATGCGGGAACAGATGCTGAATAGTCGACGGATCGAGCTTGAGTTCACAGAATATCTGTTGGAACCGCTTCGGCACTGCCGTTCCGACGTACTTGTGGACCGCCCTACCATCCTGCTGAAAACCATCAGCACTTCGGTAGATGTAACGGTCCTTGCCGTCAGACGGATCCGAACCATCGTCGAAGAAAACGAAGCTCTCGCGTCCCCCTGGCCCGAACAACATGGCGAAACCGGCATCGCCAAACAAGTTGTCCGTTTTGTAATTATCGACCGAGGCCAGGGTGCTAGCCTTTTCCAGGCCAATCGCCAAGACACGGCGGTGGCAACCAGTGCGGACGTGCATCCAGGCGTTCTTGACGATGGCCACGCCAGTTGGGCAGGCAACTTGCGTGTCCAGGACCGAGGCACTGACCGGAGCACCAATCAGCTTCTTGATGTCAGTGGCCAGGGTATAGCTGTCGCTCGTATTCGAGCCGACAATGATCGCGTCGATCTCGCTGACCGGAACATCGGCGTCGCGAAGACAGGCTTCAGCCGCGATTTGCCCAAGCTCAGCAATCGAGCCAGGGAAGATGAATCGCGATCGAATACCGGTCGCGGCGGTGAACTTCTGGTCAGCCACGGCCAGAAATTCTTCGAGCGTCGGATGATCGGAAAGATCGACATCCTGACTCAGCCCCAATTGCCCGGCGGCTGACAGAATCTGCATCACGAAGCGCTCATTGTCGTAACAATACTCCTCCGGAAGAACGGTGTGTCCGAGGCCGAGGATGGCCACCGGCTGACCGTCGCGAAGACTCCGCACATCGATGAGCATGGCCATCTCCCCTTTCATGAGGGTGCATTGTGAAGAACGAGACTGCAATACCACAACTTCTACCCTCTTTAGGGCAGTCTGTCAACTCAATGAAGAAAACTATTCGATTTCCGTAAACGTCACCATTCCATCAGCCAACGATGCCAGCAGACTATGGACGGTTAAACCAAATTTTTCTTCAATCATGGCCTTGGCTTTTGTCAGGTCAGCCGTATGCCGAGCCAGTTCATCATCCAGACCGGAAAAAATCTTTCCATACGCGCCGCAATCACGATGATTGATCAGGTAGACATCAGTGATGCCGTGGAGCTTCTTGGCCAATTCGATCTGCTGGAGCACAGCATCGCGGTCATATTCGGCCAGCGGCGCAACGAGATTCAAGGCCGCACCGGCCAAACCAATATCATCATACTGCCGGTCGAGACCGCGCCGTTTCATTTCATGAAGAATATCGTGGACAAAACGGTAATCCATGCAGTGGAGGACGAGAGCTTTAGCTGTGTGGGACATTGGTGAGAAATAAAAAAAATCGGACTGGTACAGTGTAGTGTACCAGTCCGGAAAGAACGTGAGAAGGGCTGCTAGGCGATGGAGGTCTCGAGATCGGGATCGAGAGAATCCTGGTAGGTCTCCAGAAACGCGGTCATCTCCTTGCTCGAGAAGTACCAGGTGAAGTTCTGGTCATTGACCTCATCGTGGACGAGGAACAGCAGGCCGACTTCGACCTTGGCCGGCAGAAACTCCCGCAGCTGCTCTTCGCGATGAGCCAGCTTCTTCAGCTCGCTGGGCAGAAAGTCCTTCAGGAAGGCCTTGCCGTTGATGGCGGCGCGAAGCGTTTCCTGAACCGTCAGGCCGTACTCCTCGCCGATGCCGCAGTCGAAATCGACCATGCTGTAGATGCGATCGATGGTGAGGCCCTTCTTGGCCTTGACCTTGATCGCGCCCATGATCTGACTGGTCACCATCCGGACGTTGTCCGAGCCATTGTTGACCCGGGACAAGGCGTCGAGCAGGAGGCCGCCGCCGTTGAGCATGAGCACGTGCGTGTTCGGGGTGACGCGCTCCCAGAGATGGGTCAGCTTGTCTTGGGCGTGGACGAAATCCCCGCAGGCCAGCAGAATGCAGTGTTCCGGCCGCCATTCCACCGGCAGGACGGGGACCTTCGACAGGATCTTGGCCGCGATGGCCGCCTTGATGAAACGTTCGTCACGACTGCGCGTTTCCGTTGATCGGGACATCCGTGTGTTCCTCCGACGAATCGTTGTGGTCGGGTACGAGCGGAGCGGGAACGAGTTCCCACGATTGAAGAAGTCGGCGAGCCGTCGTCGTGTCGAGCACGTTCAACAACTCTCCGAAATTCTGGTCCAGACTCTTTCACCTCCTTCGAGATAGAATGTGTGAAAAGATCAAAAATAATCGAACAGGCAGACTACCCTAAAACAGGCAATCTGTCAAGCCAACTCAGGTTTTTTCGCTAGAAACCTACTCTTTTCTCGTCCCCTCGCGGGTGATGCCCTGATGGGCGCGATGACGATATCGTCGGACCACATGCAAGCGGGCAACGTCACGTTCTAACTTCGCAGCCAAACCCGCATATTCAACATGATCGGTGCGAAGTTGTTCTTTCAGCTTCTTGGCCCGTTCAATCGCTTCCTGAGCACGAGCTTCATCAATTTCCTCAATATGCTCAGCCGTATCAGCTAACACCGTCAGTTTGTCGCCCTGGACTTCGATAAATCCGCCGCCTACCGCGTGCGGCTTTTCTTCGTTGCCTTTGCGAATAACGAGTGCTCCTGGTTTGAGGATCGTTGACAATGGTATGTGTCGCGCTAAGACCGTAATCTCACCATCCACTGTCGGCAAGGTGACGCTGTCCACCGTGTCACGGTAGACTTCGCGTTCGGGGGTAGCGATGATAAGTTGGAATAGGGACATAGAGTAATTGTCACCCTGAGCCTCGTGCGGAGCACGAGCCCGCGCCAGCGGGTAGTCGAAGGGCGATGCTTTTAACGCTAGAACATGGTTCGGCTAGGCGCTACGCGCCCACTCCTCCGGAGTGGCTCACCATGACAATTTATTTGCGAACTTGCTCAATCCCGCCCTTCATATAGAAATTCTGCTCCGGAATATCATCATGTTTCCCATCAAGAATTTCCTGAAAACCGCGAATGGTATCCTTCAGCGGAACGTACTCCCCTTTTGTGCCGGTAAATACTTCGGCCACGAAGAATGGTTGTGACAGGAAACGTTGGATTTTCCGCGCCCGGGCCACGGTTTTCTTATCCTCTTCCGAAAGCTCTTCGACACCGAGAATAGCGATAATATCTTGCAAATCTTTGTAGCGCTGGAGCACTTTTTGCACGCCGCGAGCAACGTTGTAATGTTCTTCACCGACAATCAGTGGATCAAGAATTGTGGAGGTCGAGTCCAATGGATCGACAGCCGGATAAATCGCCAATTCGGCCAGGGCCCGGGACAAGACCACGGTTGAGTCTAAGTGAGCGAAGGTTGTGGCCGGCGCCGGGTCAGTTAAGTCATCGGCCGGGACGTACACCGCCTGGACAGACGTAATCGAGCCTTTGGTTGTCGACGTAATCCGTTCCTGCAAGGCACCCATTTCTTCGGCCAGGTTTGGCTGGTAACCGACAGCTGATGGAATACGGCCTAAGAGGGCGGACACTTCCGAACCAGCCTGGGTGAACCGGAAAATATTGTCGATGAACAACAGGACATCCTTACCTTCCTGATCGCGGAAATATTCAGCCATGGTTAAGCCGGTTAGTCCGACGCGTTGCCGAGCTCCCGGCGGTTCGTTCATTTGACCGAAGACGAGTGATGTTTTGTCCAAGACGCCGGACTCTTTCATTTCGTGATACAAATCATTGCCTTCACGAGTTCGTTCTCCGACGCCAGCGAAGACCGAGTATCCACCGTGTTCGGCAGCAATATTACGAATGAGTTCAGTGATGACAACCGTTTTCCCGACACCAGCCCCACCGAACAATCCGACTTTCCCGCCTTTGACAAATGGCGCGATCAAATCGATGACTTTAATGCCGGTTTCAAAAATTTCGGCTTTGACAGACTGGTCAGTGAACTTCGGCGCTTCACGGTGAATTGGAGATGTCTGCTTCGATTTCACGTCCGGTTTGCCGTCGATGGCTTGACCGGTGACGTTCAACATCCGACCCAAGGTTTCCGGTCCAACCGGCACAGAAATTGGACTGCCCGTATCGGCTACGGCTTGGCCGCGAGCTAAGCCATCAGTCGAGGACATCGACACGGTCCGGACAACATTCCCACCGATGTGTTGCTGAACTTCAAGGACCAATGGCTCTTGGCCTTTGCGTTCGACCTGCAGGGCGTTCAAAATTGACGGCAAGTCGTTCGCGAAGTGAACGTCGACGACGGGGCCAATAACTTTATGGATAGTGCCAGTATGCTTGGACATAAATTATGATTCTAGGGCAGCGCGTCCGGCGGAAATTTCCGCTAGGTCCTGCGTGATCGACGCTTGGCGCGCTTGGTTAAAGGTGAGAGTTAAATCATCAATCAAATCATTGGCCGCGTCTGAGGCGCTGCGCATGGCCACCATCCGGGCCGCTTGTTCCGAGGCGTTGGTTTCTAAGACGGCGCGGTACAACTGCATTTCCACCAGGCGCGGCAAGAGGTACTCAAGCACATCGTCCGGATTCGGTTCAAAAACAAATTCCATCGATGGGCCAGAGCTTTTTTCCGGAACCAGTGGTAAGAGTTGCTTGAGCGTTGGTTTCTGCACTAGCGTCGACACAAAATCCATATAGGCGACGAGGACTTTATCGTAGGTCCCATTCATAAATCCGTCGATGACCAGTTTCGACATCGGCAGGATGTGTTGAGCGTTCGTCACGACATCCTCTTTGGTGAACTCGGCGGTAATGTCATAGCCGTGCTGGGTCATGATACTCCGCCCTTTCGCGCCCATCAGAATGACGGTCGTCTTTACGCCATTTTGCTCACGAACAGCCCTGACCGTGGCGCCGATCAATTGGGCATTGAATCCGCCGACTAAACCTTTACTTGACGCCACGAGCACCAGACCGACATTTTTTGTCACGTCCCGCGTGACAAGCAATGGATGCTGCGACGGGTCGGTCACGGCGGCCAGATTATTCAACATCGTCCAGGCTTCATTCGTATATGGCCGGGTGGCGACAACGGCTTGCGAGGCCCGGCGCATTTTGGCGCTGGCCACCAATTCCATCGCCTTCGTGATCTTCCGCGTACTGCGGACGGATCGGAGGCGGCGTTGGATATCTCTTGTGCCTTTGGGCATTACCGTGTCTGTTTAAAATCAGTGATGAGCTCTTTCAGCTGGCTTTCCAATGCTTCGCTCAAATCCTTTTCCGTGCTGACTGCTTCAACCCACTCAGCGCCGCGAGCATCGAGGTAATCGTGGAAATCCTTTTCCCATGTTGCAAGATTTTCTACGGCCACATCATCAAGCAAACCATTGGTGACCGCGTACAGAATCGCTACTTGATGGGCCATCGACATCGGCCGGTATTGGCCTTGCTTCAAGATTTCAGTCATCCGTTGACCACGATTGAGTTGGTCTTTTGTGGCCTGATCCAGGTCCGAACCGAATTGCGCAAAGCCAGCCAATTCGCGGTACTGGGCTAGAGCAATCCGGAGTTTCCCAGCCACTTTTTTCATGGCTTTTGTCTGGGCGGCGGAACCGACGCGGGACACGGACAAGCCAACGTTGAGGGCCGGTCGGATGCCTTGGTAGAACAAGTCCGATTCCAGGTAAATCTGTCCGTCCGTAATGGAAATGACGTTGGTCGGGATATAGGCTGACACGTCGCCGGCTTGGGTTTCAATAATCGGTAGAGCGGTCAATGATCCGCCGCCAAAATCTTTATTCAACCGGGCGGCCCGTTCCAAGAGACGCGAGTGAACGTAGAAAATGTCGCCCGGGTAGGCTTCCCGACCTGGTGGACGACGCAAGAGCAATGAGACTTGGCGGTAGGCCCAAGCGTGTTTCGATAAATCGTCGTAAATCACCAATACGTCTTTGCCTTGGTCCATGAAATATTCGCCCATAGCACAACCGGCGTAGGGCGCGATATAGCCGAGAGCCGCCGGATCGGATGCTCCGGCCAAAACAATCGTCGTGTAGTCCATCGCTCCCGCTTCTTCTAGCTTAGCCACGATCCGCGCCACCTTCGATTCCTTCTGGCCGATGGCCACGTAGATGCACAAAACGTCCTGACCTTTTTGGTTGATGATGGTGTCAATGGCAATCGCGGTTTTTCCGGTTTGGCGGTCACCGATGATGAGTTCGCGCTGGCCGCGGCCAATCGGGATCATCGAGTCAACGGCTTTAATACCGGTTTGCAGCGGCACCTTGACCGATTCGCGTGTAATCACGCCCGGCGCGATTTTTTCAACCGGGTAAAATGCTTTGGAGGCGATAGCTCCTTTGCCATCGAGCGGCTGGCCAAGCGGGTTGACTACCCGTCCGATAACCGCGTCACCAACAGGCACCTGTAAAATCTTTCCAGTCGCTTTGACCGTTTGGCCTTGCTCGATTCCTTTCGTTTCACCGAGGACCATCGCGCCAACCGTATCTTCTTCCAGGTTCAAAGCGACGCCGAAGACGCCGTTGGAAAATTCCACCATTTCTGAGGATTGTACCTGGCTTAAGCCCGAGATACGGGCAATGCCATCGCCAACTTCAAGCACCGTGCCGACGTGGGCGGTCGCGGGTCCGGCTTGGAAACCGGTCAGTTCTTTTGACAGGAGATCAATCAGCGTATCAGGCATGGGGAGATATCAGGTGAGTATGTAAACGTTGGAGACGTGAGCGGACGGAGCCGTCGATGAGTTGATCGCCAACACGGATGGATAGTCCGCCAACAAGTGTCGGATCAATGATCAATTCACTGACGACTGGACCGAGAACCTTGGTGAGAGCAGCCATGAGCTCAGTCTCATGAATTTTTTTGGCGCTGGTAATCTGAACCCGCGTTTGACCATGCTCAGCGTCATCAATCCGCTGAAGATGATCAAGAATTCGCGGCAAGAGATTCGAGGCTCGCTGGCGACGTAGGAGTTGAAGAAAATTCTTGACCACGATAGAGCGCTTGTCTGGCGTGGACGCGGCAACGGCCATCGTCAGCGCTTCAGCATATTCGCGAGCGGAAAGTTTTTTCATCCCGTTAGAAGCTCCTTTGATCGAGACTGAACTATAGAAAAGATGTGATGCATAATCATTTTAGCTTCTAACGGGATTCATACATGTTGCCTTTCCATCGGCTGGTGTTCACGGGCTGGCCAGACGTGTTTCAAGCTCTGCCAGATATCGACGACCCAGATGATGTTGTCAGCCATCCAGACAATCCAGGCCTCGCGCGTCTTCGGCAACGTCCGTCCCCAGGGCCAGAAATGCGTACGAATGGCGTGGAGCACATCGCCATGCTCACCGTATTTGCTAGCGGCTTCGTGTGAAATACGGAAGTGGTGTTGGTCGGCATTGACGAAGCGCTTCCGGCCCGGTTGGTGACCGTGGTACCAGTCGTGGAGAAAGCCGGCACGAGCCGCCACGGTCCCGTTGGCATGGAACAATCGGGCCAAGCGAAAGGATAATTTTCCCACGGCGTAGCAATGCGTAAAACGGTCACGATGCCAGTGGGCGTTCGTCTGTCGCAGCTTCTGCACATCCTCATGCTGCAGCAGATCGGCGATGTAGGATTCGTACTCCTTAATACGCATGGCTAGGTCGACACCTCTTTAATTGCTTGGTCAGCCAACGTTCGTTGTAGTTTTTCATCGAGCTGAGCAGCCACAACTTTTTCAGTTGCCGCGACGACAATGTCTGCCAATTGCCCTTTGGCCTGATCGAGCATCTGCTGTTTTTCGCGGTCAAGTTGCTGCCGGGTTTTAGCAATCAGTCCTTTGGCTTCCGACTCGGCCGTTGCCATCAGTTGTTGCCGGCGTGATTCAGCATCGCGTTCAGCTGCTTGGATTAAGGCTAGCGACTCTTTCTTGGCCGCTTCAAGGACGCGTTGTTTTTCCGCGGCGATCGACTCGAGCTCAACCTGGGCCTGCTTGGCCTGATCCAAGCCAGTGTCAATCGTCTGACGCCGCTTATCCATGACCTCCATCAGCGGCCGGTAGGCGAACTTCCGAAGTAACCACAGCACGACGAAAAACGTGATGGTGTTGGCCACCAACAATTTCCAGTCGATCCCGAGTTTTGAGAAGAGTTCAGCCATTCTGATTCAGCCCCCTCCTTGCGGAAGGAGGGGTAGGGGGTTAGACGAACTTAATAATCAACGCCACGACCAAGGCGTAGATGGCGATAGCTTCGGCGAAGGCCATGGCGATCAACATCGGCACTTGGATTTTTCCGGCCGCTTCCGGATTACGACCAATGGCTTCCATGGCTTTGGCGGCCAGGATACCGATCCCTAAGCCCGGTCCGATACTGCCCACCGCAATAGCCAGGGCGCTGGCGAAAAACTTGGCTGCTTCTGGTGACATATGTTCTGTCTGTTAAATAAGTAAAGGTTGATAAGCAAATTAATGTTCTTCCGCAGTTGTGGCGATCTGGAAGAAGACGAGGGTCAGGAGCGCGAACACGAAGGCCTGAATGAATCCGACGAACAGTTCAAGGAAGTAGAACGGAATCGGCGCGACGAGCGGGACGAGTGTTGAGATAACCAACAACAGGACTTCGCCGGCGAAAATGTTGCCGAACAACCGGAATGAGAAGGAAATGATTTTCGTGAATTCGCCGATCAATTCGATGATCCCCGGAAACATCATCGTTGGATTCGGATTGAAGTACTTCCGCAAATGTTTCTTCGTGCCGATGTACATAACGGCGAAAACTTGAGCGGCCACCACCGAGATCATGGCAATCGAGACGGTCATGTTGAGATCGGCTGTCCCGCCGCGCAGGAACGGAGTCAGCACCTTATGTCCATCAACCACTTCACGGATTCCAATCGTGCCGAACAGCGGCACGAGACCAATCCAGTTCATGGCGATGACGAAGAAGAAAATCGTGGCCACGATCGGGAAAAACTTTTTTGACTTGGCTCGATCGTTCGTGACGTTATCCATCAAGCCCAGCAAGAACTCCAGCACCATCTCCATGGCGTTCTGTAATTTTCCCGGTTTCAGGCTGGCGTTTTTTCCCGACGCTCGGGCCACCAGGATTAATAACGCGGCCGCCAGAAGCGCGCCGAGCATGCTATTCGTAATCGGAAAGCCGAGGATGTGGCCAATCGGTTCGGCGGCCAGAGAAATATGGATGGCCGTCATTGTTTTGTTGGTTTGTTCACGTCGCGCATTAAACTGGAAAATTTTCGGATCAAGAGGATGGTCGTAAAGGTAATGGCTAGGCCCATGCCACCGAGGAGGAACCAAGGTGTCGTACCATAGGTCCGGTCGATCCAGCGGCCCCCGAGGGCGAACAGGACGAGCGGCACGGCAATGGAATAGCCGAGTTCCCAGGCCAGGCTGAACGCCTGCCAGGTTGGGCTTTTGGGGGCCTTGAGGTCGTTTTCTGCCACGTTGTCAGTGTACCAGGTATGTGGATAATAAACCGCCCAAAGACTACTACTTTTTGGGCTATTTGGCAAGGGTTGGAATTTATTTGCCGCTAAGGTTAGCGAAGCCTATTCAATGTTCGGTTTTTCCAACATCACTGGCTCAATCTCGCTCTCGACTTCCGCGATTTTCACCACGTCCTTATCGATCTTGGCGAACTCTTTGTAGGCAATGTTGTATTGATTGACGCTCGTGCCTAAAGCATTGCCGAGTTTAAGCATATAGCCATCGTACGATTGCAAATGTTTGGCAAGGACCTCAATATTTTTTCGAATCTCTTTCGCGCCTTCTTCGATTTGCATCGCCCGTAATCCCTGCAGGACGGTTTGTAAATAAGCAAAGAACGATGTTGGCGAAACAATGATGACGTGTTTCTCTTTGAAAGCGTAGTCAATTAAGTCACGCGATGAGACGCCAGCCGCGCCGACTTTGTTGACCAGTAGGTCATAGTAAATCGCTTCCGCCGGGATGAACATAAACGCAAAATCCATCGTGTTCTCGGCCGGGCGGATATACTTTGACGTTTCGTCAATCCGGTTCTTCAAGTCTTGCTTGAAAACCTTTTCGATACGGTCGTGTTCAGCGCCGTCATTGAGGTCCGCTAGACGGTTGTAATTTTCCAAGGATAACTTCGCGTCAACCGGAATGATTTTGTCCTGGAGGAAAATCGCCGCGTCAACGATTTCACCGTCCTTAAATTTGTATTGCAGTTTATAATGCTTTGGCGGTAGAACATTCTTCAGAACGGTTTCTAAGTAGTATTCACCGAGAACACCGCGTTGCTTCGGATTATTCAATGTATCTTGGAGCCGTCGCAATTGATCGGAAAAACTGACGACTTGGCGGTTCGTCTCATCAAGCTTCGTCAGCCGTTCAGTCACGTCTTGGATGATTTTTGTGCTGTCGCCGAACTGTTTCTGCAGCGTCTGCTGGAGGTTCTGTGTTTGCTGGTCCAGGCGCTGTTGGAGGCCCTGGATGTTCTGGTTCAGCAACACCGCCGCCTGGTCATTCCCCTTTTGGTCCTTCAGTTCGGTCAAGAGGCGGCTAGTGGCGTTCATCCGCTGCAACACAATCACCACCGCGGCCAACAAGCCGAGCGTCAGAATGGCAAGTGCAATGAGGAGTGGATTCATGCTGTTATCTTACCACGCTCGACCTCGCTGGAAAAGGTTGTATTGACGGATAAAAACGTTCGGGTGTAGGCTGATAAAATCGTCCTTGTGACGCTCGTCCCAGTTTTGGGCACTTCGCCCCTTTCATCTCGCTCGACGCCAACCCTTTTTCAGAAGGAAAATCTTTCGGACTATCCAGTTGTCCCCCAGGCCACCCATGTGACCTGATCGCTGCAGCCAAGGATGTTCACGGAGGAATCGGCAAATGACGAGTTCCACGCTTGCCCAGGCTGTTGTCACTACCCCGTCCAAGCCGGCCGTCGGCAAATTCATCTCCACCAGTATGGCCCGGCAGTGGCTCGCCCTGAACCTGTCCAATGGCCAGCGTCACGCCGCCTGTGACCGGCTCCGCTCTGTGCCGAGTATCCGGCCCGACTGGAACGATCCGCGAGCCAAGCACCCCGACCGTCAGCTGTATGTGGTCGCCGAGGTCGCCCCGCAGATCTTTCCCGGCAACCTCGAGTTGCAACAGGCCTTCATCGAGGCCGACTGGACGCAGTACGCCTGCAAGAGTGATCGCGAAGCGATCAGCAACTTTCCCGCCCAACGGGCCGTCTGACCGCCGTCCCCTCTCCCACTGGTCCCATCTCCTCTGTCCCCGCGCGCCTCCGGCTCGCGGGTTTTTTTATCTGTCTTGACGAGCCGATGATTTCCTGATAGCGTTGCCCGTTAGAGTGCACCAGGAGGAACATTCCATAACACTGTTCGACCGGAGGATTTTGTGACGGACCACGCCACCACGGTGGTTGCTGATCAGATCGTATCGAGGCCAAGACAGACGGTCACGATTGGCCGCGTCAAGACGGCCAGCCCGTCCCCACTTGTTGGTCGCCAACATGACCAGCTTGGTTTTGGTCTCGATGCCTCGCCTGCCTTCGTCAATGCTTTCATCCACGCCATGGAGAACGTGGAATGCCATCCGCCTCGGGTGGATTGGCGCAAAGGTCAACGACCAGATATCGTCCAAGGTAGCTGGCAAAGCTCGATTGTGGCCCGGCTCGCGCGGGCGCCATCATCGATGAAGAACGTTTTCGACGCCACGTTGGCCCGCCTCGTTTTTCCGCACCAGCGACTGCTCCTCACGCAGCTCGTCCCATCGTCGGTTAACCTCGGATATTTGCACACGGAATTTCCTCGCGTTCACGACGAGGGGACCTCGACCTACTTTCCGGGCTGGCGCTATCAGGTCACAGCCGAGCTACTCTGGTATGGTCTCGGTCCGCATCTCCGGACCACGGAGATGATCGACGCGAACGCTGTTTGGCGCCAGCTCAACGAGTATTTCAGGGATATCCAAAAACTCGACGGACGCTGGGCCACTATGCTCCATCACCAGCGGCGACGTGAATATGCCAGCTTCCTGTTGGCTATCTATGAGCAGACGATCCGTTTGCTCGACGAGCAGTGGCAACACAGCGACCGCTATCGCCTGACGATCAGTCAGCGGCCGGTGGCTGAGTGGCTTGGATCGGAAGTGATCCTTCGCTTCTCAACAGAAGCGCTGACAGATGAATCTCTGGCCGAAGCGCACGCCATCCGCGTCCTGGCGTACGACGACCTGCTCATGACGACCTTGGCCAATTGTTGCGCCAGCCTGGCCTGCCTCCGTTAAGCTCCTTCTTCCGCCCTGCTACGAACACCGTGGCAGGGCTTTTTTATGTCAAACGGAAAAATGTTTGAGCGTTGGCTGTCGTGACCGAAGCAATCTCATCGACTGCAACATTGCGCACGGCGGCCACCTTGTCCGCTACGTACTGCACATAGGCCGGTTCATTCCGTTTCCCCCGATACGGCTCCGGGGCAAGAAACGGTGCGTCGGTTTCAATCATGATCCGGTCAAGCGGTGTTTTCTTCGCCACCTCCTGCATGGTGTCACTCTTCGGAAAAGTAAGAATGCCGGTGAATGACAAATAGCCGCCCAGGTCTAAAAACTGCTCAGCATGTGCCCAGTCGCCGGAATAGCAGTGCATAACGAATTTCGTGACTCGATGTTTCTTCAGCAAGACGAGAATGTGATCATAGGCCAAGTACTTGTCCTTCACATCGCGGCAGTGAATAATCATGGGTACATTCATTTCCCCAGCCATCAAGATATGCAATTCAAACACATCGGCTTGCACGGCTTGCTCTTCGGGGTCATCGACGTGAAAATAATCTAAACCAGTTTCACCGATAGCCACGACTTTTTTATTCGGCACAAGCTTGGCGAGGTCATTTGGGTTGACGCCAGCAATCATCTCATCTGTTGGATGGACACCAATCGCCGCCCAGACCGGCTGGTCAGGATAGCGCTCGGCCAACAAGACGGCCGCCTGGCTATCGGCGATGGTCGTGCCAACGATAATCATGCCAATCCCTTGATCCAGAGATCGTTGTATGACTGCCTCTCGATTATCGTTATACGCGCCCAACTGTGGGTGACAGTGGGTGTCAATAAGATTAAGTTTGTTGGTCATATCTACGATGTCATGGTTCGGCTAGCCGCTCACTGTCACCCTGAGCCGACCCGAGGCTAACGAGGGGCGAGCACCCGTAGCGCTAGCGAGGGTGCTGGTCGAAGGGCGGTGAGCGGTCCTCGCTTCGCGAGGGCTCACCATGACAGACTATTTTGGCAACACCTTATTCACCGCATTCTCGGCTTGCTTCAACGCGCCCGGGAAGAGCGGCACCAGCCAAGCGGTAATATCAAGAAAGTACTTAGCGATTGATGAGTGGGCAATGGTCCCCGCAAAGGGCGTTGAGATTGGCAGGCGGGTAATGAATTGGAGCGTTATTCCAACGAACAGGGCGCCTTCTAAAAAGCCGAAGATCGCACCGCCAAGCCGGTTGAGGAATTTGAGTCCTGGCACAATAGCGATGAAATTGAACATTTTGTTGACCAGGTAAAACAGCAATCCAACCAGCCGCGTCACGATCAGGAAAATGAGGACGAAGGCAAAGATATTGGCAAAGAGATGGTTATTCTTGAACACCGGTGTCATCAAGTTCCCGAAGTGGATGTAGTACCGACTAGCGATGATTTCGCCAACGAATAACCCAACCAGGCCACCAATGGCCTGAATCAACCCCGTCCAAAAGCCACCCCAGACGTAGCCGAAAACCGAGAGAAGCAGGAGGAGGTCAAACCAAGAGAGGTGCATAAGGACAGTGTAGCGCTAGCCGTGTTTTTGGTCGAGACGTGGGAACAAGGGCTCAGCCTTTTTGATCGGCTGA
Organism: uncultured Gammaproteobacteria bacterium; assembly: GCA_964518425.1. Classification (GTDB taxonomy): domain Bacteria; phylum Patescibacteriota; class Patescibacteriia; order SBBC01; family CAIJZX01; genus CAYLHT01. Next base: position 6,406 of record CAZFGG010000010.1, on the reverse strand, counting down.
ACAAAGGCTTGAGTAATCTTCGCGTTTGACTCGGGCAAAAATGGCATCAGTAATTCATTAATGTCGAGAACTGTGTTCGCTAGCTCGTTGAGCAACGCTCGCACTTCCTCGTCCTTACCTTCCTTGGTCATCGTCCACGGCGCGGTCTCATCAATCCGTTTATTGGCGGCGTCAATTTTTTCCCAGAGCAGTTGAAGAGCTTGATCAAAATGATAGCCCTCGACTGCCGCGGAGTACTTTTGTACAACCTCCGAACTGAACATTGACGTCCGCGAAAATTTTCCACCACAGTATTTTTCCAGCATGTTCGTCACTCGCGACACCAAATTGCCGAGACCATTCGCCAAATCAGCAGTGTAGCGCTCTTTCAGTTTGTCTTCCGAATAGTCACCGTCGCTTCCGAAGGGTATTTCACGGAAGAGAAAGAATCGTAAAGCGTCATCACCGTATTTTTTCGTCAGGTCAAGCGGATCAACCGCGTTACCAAGTGATTTGGAAATTTTCTGGCCGTTGATCGTAAAAAACCCATTGGCCACAACCTGCTTCGGCAATTCAAGGCCAGCGCTCAGCAACATGGCCGGCCAGATGATACAGTGGAATTTAATAATGTCCTTACCAATGATATGGACTGGCGGCCAGAAGTCTTTGTACTTTTCGTCGGGATAACCAACAGTCGTTAAGTAATTAATCAACGCGTCGAACCAGACATAGATAACGTGGTGTCGGTCCTGTGGTAGTGGAATCCCCCACTGTTGTGACTGCCGGGAAATACTGATGTCTTCCAGGCCTTGTTTGACAAACTGTTTCACTTCATTGAATCGCGTGTCCGGCACTACCCAGTTAGCATGAGCGCTATAAAAATCGAGTAACCGTTGCTGATATTTTGACAGTTTGAAGAAGTAATTTTCTTCGACCAACCATTCCGCTTTGCGATGATGCTCCGGGCACATGCCGTCGACTAAATCAGATTCTTTCATGAAGGCTTCGTGTCCGACGCAGTACCAGCCTTCGTACTTCCCTTTATAAATATCCCCGGATTTCTCGATCAAACTAATCAGATGTTCAACCGCTCGGTGGTGACGTGGCTCCGTGGTCCGAATAAAATCATTGAACCCAAGACCCAGCTGCTTGAACGTTGATTCCCAGACTGCGGCTAGCTCGTCCGTATAGACCTGAACATCTTTTCCGGCTTTGGCCGCTGCCTCTACTGTTTTCTGGGAATTTTCATCAACACCAGTGGAGAACCAAACATTGGTCGGCCCGAGTTTTTGGCGCCAGTACCGGGAGAGAATATCGGCCGCTAGGGTCGAGTAGACATGACCGATGTGCGGCTTATCGTTGACATAGTAAATGGGAGTGGTGACAAAGAAGGTTTTCATGAATTCTGGTTCGAACGAAGTGAGAACTTCTCGCTTTTCAAGCTCGAAGAAGAATGGGGTCCGATGATAATAACAATTTCCCCCCGCACCTGATCCGGATGATCAGTATAGTGTTTCAGCACATCGGCCGCGTTTCCCCGGATAACTGATTCGTGAATTTTAGTCAGCTCACGACAGACCACGACTAGCCTATTGAGAATTATTTTCGATAAGGATTCCAATGTTTTCATCAATCGATGTGGAGATTCGTAAAGAACGACGGTTTCGTCAGTGCTAGCAATACGTTTGAACAGTGTTTCCCGACCCTTCTTATGAGGCAGGAAGCCGAGAAAGAGATACCGATCGGCTGGGACACCGGCAATTGATAAGGCCGAGGTCACGGCCGATGGCCCAGGCACGGTCACGACGGGAATTTCATGCTCAACGGCGGCGGCCACGAGCTTGCCGCCGGGATCGGCAATGCCTGGCATGCCAGCGTCGGTGACCACGGCTACATCTTGACCCTGGTACAGACGATGAATGATTTCATCGATTTTGACCGCGCTCGAATGTTGATGGACACTCGTTGTCGGCGTCGATATCTGATAATGATCTAACAGCTTCTTGGTCACCCGAGTGTCTTCACAGACTATGACTGCAGCTGATCGCAAAACCTCAACTGCCCGGTGGGTCATATCGCCCAGATTCCCAATCGGGGTGCCAACGACATACAGTGTTCCCGGCGTAGACATTACGTCGCCAGCTTAGCTTCCTCTTCTTGTCGTTCGCGCAAGAATCCGTCGAGGATCGTTTGGCCGATGATGACCGTCGGTACCGATAAAAGAATACCAACAATACCGGCTAAGCGCGCGCCGATAAGAAGGGCCAGGAGAACAATAATCGGATTGACGCCAGTGGCTTTCGACATGACACGCGGGACAAGGAAATTGTTTTCTAGTTGCTGAATACCCCAGTATAACAAAGCTGTCCAAGCGGCCAGTGCTGGGAACTGGCTATAGGCGACAATCAACGCCGGAGCCATGCCAATGTAGGGCCCGACCGTCGGAATGAGTTCGGCTAATCCGGCAATCAGGGCCAAGGCTAAGGCATACTTGACATGCAGCAACATCAAGCCCGTTCCGACCAAGACACCGATGATTAAACCGAGTGTCAGCTGACCTCTTAGCCACTGGCCCAAGCGGTGTTCGATCTGTTCCATCACCTGGCTGACGGTGGCGTGGAATCTCGCCGGGGTGACGCTGGTAACCGCCCGGCGAATGCCCCGTTCTTCGAGCGTTAAGTAGAAGGTCAACACCATAACTGCCACGAAACTGATTACTCCGCCAATAATATTCTTGACGCTCTGGAACAAGCTCGTTCCGAAGTGACTGATGATTGATGTGACGCTCGACCCCGACGAGACCGACGACGGAGCGACCCGCTGGGTAAATGAAAAAATCTTTTGGGCGAGGCTCGGTAACGACGCGACCAGTTGCGAGAACTGCTGGCCGATGACCGGTACAAAGGTCACGACAATAATGGCCAGGACGCCGGCTAACACGACATAGAGAATAGCCAAGGCTAAACCCCGCGGGATCCCGCGTCGCTCCAATCGATTGACCGTCGGATCAAGGGCGGCCGATAAGACTACGGCCATCAACACAATCGCTACCACGTCGCGAATGACAAACAAAAACCACAACGCCGCTAGGTAGCCAAGCGTAACAATGACTGTCCGCATTGACAGATTGATCGTCGTTGTCATATCAACGGCTAGGCCTGTTCAACTCGATTGTTCTCCTGACGCTGTTCGTCCGTAAAGTCATCGATAAAACTGGTGATGATAATAACCGTCGGCACGGCGAATAAAATGCCGGTGATACCGCCGACTTTGGCGCCGACGAGAACGGCCACAATCACGATAATCGGATTGAGCCCGGTCACGCGGCCCATCACCCGCGGCACGATCAAGTGGCTTTCGAGCTGTTGAACAACAATATAGGCCACGATGGTCCAGAGGGCTAACCATGGACTCTGGGACAAGGCGACAATCACCGCCGGGATACCGCCGAGGTACGGTCCAACAATCGGGATGAGCTCGGTTACCCCAGCCAGCAAAGCCAAGACGAGCGCGTACTTCACCTGAAGCAGGAACAGGGCTAAGTAAATCATGGCGGCGATGATGGCTCCCAAGAGAAGTTGTCCGCGAAGCCACTGGCCGAGCCGTTCCTCGATGCGGTTAAACAGGCGCGTCAGGTAGGGTCGATATTTCACCGGTGACAAATCGACCACGACTGACTTCATGCCTTTGTCTTGTATGGTTAGATAGAACGTTAAGACCAACGTCCCCACCACGGCCAGGAGGCCGCCGAAGAAACTGGCGACGCCGGAGAATAGACCGCTGGTGAATTGGCTCAGTGTCGAATTCAATGAGCCTAATGCTTTCTCAATCGTGCCGGAAAAATTCGATCCTTGTAAGGCGGTAAAGGCTCGGGCATACAGTTGCGGGAAGGCCCGAATGAGTTGGGCCAGCTCATCGGTCACCAGCGGCACAACTAAGACGACCAGTAAGCCAATTACAGCTAAAATACCGACGTAGATCAAGGCAATGCTGACCCACCGCGGAATCCCCCGCCGTTGTAAACTTGTGATCGTCGGGTTCATCGCCGCCGCCAGGACAAAAGAGATGAACACAATGACCAAGACATCCCGGACGGCGTACAAAAAAACCAGGCCTAAGAGGATGAGGAGGATCTTGAGAATGCTACTCGTCGAGATGGCGATGGTCTTCGAACCCGATTCCATATTCATAGTCTAACACATTTTCAACAAAAAATCAACCCAGACCAATCGGATCGATAAAGAAACCATCTCGGGCGATCGAAAAGAACTTCCCATCAACGCAGTGATGGTGATATCCAAGCAGATCGATGAAAGATCTGCAATGTTGAGGTTATACTTTCCGAATAATTTTCCCGAATTCCCGACCGTCTTTGACCGGACCAATAATGGCCAGGCGCATATTCTTGGGAGTGAACAGTTTTTTTGCCACGGCCTGAATGTCCTTGGCCGTCACCTTCATGATCTCAGCTAAGGCATCATCGGGTGTTCGAATCTTTTTGCGGAACAACGCTTGCTGGCCGTACCACGAGGCCAGGGCGTCGGAATCCTCGAAATTCAAAACCATCCGGCCGGCGGTATTGTCTTTGGCTCGTTTCAACTCAATGGGCGAAACCGGAGTGGTTTTCAGTCTCTTCAATTCACCCATAATCACCTTGAGCGCTTCTGGCAATCGGGATTTATCAAGACCGGCTTGGATCATGAATGCGCCGGTGTCTTCATATGGATTGACCGACGAATGGATCGAGTAGCACAGGCCGCGGCGCTCACGGACTTGGATGAATAACCGTGAGCTCATGCTACCGCCAAGGATGTTTGATAACAGGCCAAGCGCGGGTTGGCGCTTATCAGCGTAGCTGAACGACCGAACACCGAGGCCAATTTGGGTTTGTTCAACAGCTTTATGCTTGATCGTCATCGTCTGACCGGCGCTGACCCGGTAGGGTTTCGCTTTCGGCGTGGACGGACGGCGGTTGACGGGCGTGAAATATTTTCGAATCTGCTGATCGACCTTTGGCCCTAGATGACCCGTTACCACGACGAGCATATTCTTCGCATGATAGTACTGTTGCCGATAGCGGATCATCGACTCTCGGCTGACCTTGCGAATAACTTCACGTGGACCAGCGATATTCCAGCCGAGCGGATGGTGCGAACCGAAGACGATGGTTTCAAAGAGATCATCAATCGACATGATCGGGTTATCCTCGTACATGTTAATCTCTTCGATCACCGCGCCGCGTTCTTTTTCAATTTCGGCTTTGGGGAATGTTGAGTTGCGGAGGATGTCGCTGACAACGTCGAGCGCTAGTTCGGTGTGGTGAGCACTAATCTTGACGTAGTAACCCGTCCAATCCTTTGACGTGAAGGCGTTGTATTGGGCGCCGACACCGTCAAGCAGCTTGGAAATTGCCAAGGTCGACGGCCGCTTCTTCGTGCCCTTGAACATCAGGTGCTCGATGAAGTGAGAAATCCCGTTGATCGACTTCGTCTCATACCGCGAGCCGACTTTAGCAAAAACAAAAACGGTGACCGCTTTCGTGTCATGGAGGGGAACGGTGACAACGCGTAGGCCGTTGGCCAGGGTACTCGTGTGAACCGACATCTTATTGATCGCGAATCGTAAAGGCGGCCGATTTGCTGGTTAGGTAGGCGGTTAGCGTAAAGTGGGTCCCGTCAGATGAGTAGCCGTAGTAATATTGCGGTGATTCAGGGTCAATCCGTTCGTAATAACTTCCGCCATTGAATGTCTTCATAGCCGTATACAATGGATCGTTATCAGTTCGGTCGAGCCGGTATTGCTGGTTCGAGACAGGAAAAGTTTTTTCCACCGTTTCATAGGCCAGGAGATCGTACTTCAATTCAATAATATCTTTTTGCCGGATCACGTCTGTGAGCGTAGCGGTCTGATCAACCAAGCGATCCAGATCGTTCTGCTTTTTCTGGTTCAAGGTATTCTGCGTCGACGCATCGAGTTTCAAGTAGTCGCCCCCGCTTAAGTTGAAATTCGTGTTGAGAAAGGCGTTGCTGACGTTGGTGTTGGCGTTCGTCGTATTCGTCTTGACGTTGGTGTTGGCGTGGGGAATGACGCTGGTATTACTGTGGGATTGCTGTTGCTGAGCGCTGCCTTGTTGTCGGCCTTGCTGTAATCCGATAACTAATCCGACGCTCAGGCCGACCGCGAAGATCACCGGGTACAACAAAAGAAGGACAAGCTGGCCGGGAGTCATTTTTCGCTTTGTTTCCGGTAGAGCGGTTTCCGGATCGATCAGGACGGGCATAGGTTAGTTGAAGTATAGCACATGGTTCACCAGCCGCCTCCGCCTCCTCCGCCGCCGCCCCCGCCGCCGCCCCCCCCCCCCCCCAAACCCCCCCCGCCGGCGGCCCCCCCGCGGCCCCCCCAGGCCCGCCCAGGCGGGGCAAACGCC
>CAZFGG010000009.1:0-32360 GCA_964518425.1 uncultured Gammaproteobacteria bacterium | reverse complement strand
TGGTCGGGGATCCGGGACTCGAACCCGGAGTCTCACGCACCCGAAGCGTGCGCCTTACCAATTAGGCCAATCCCCGATGTGAAGCGACGGCACTGTATCATGCTTACTATGATTGATCAAGGCATGGCTTGACTACCAGAGCAAAAAAAGTTAGAATCTCCCCCATCGCCTTATGATAAACAATCACGGGGTTCGACATCTCGGGATCATTATGGACGGCAATCGCCGCTGGGCCAAGCGGCGCGGTTTACCGTCCCTGGCCGGTCATCGACGTGGTTACGAGGTGTTCAAGAAAGCTGGTATCTGGTGCCTCGATCGTGGCATCGAGGTATTAACCGTGTTTGCATTTTCCACCGAAAACTGGAATCGCTCAAAGAAAGAAGTTGATTACCTCATGCGTTTGTTAAGCTTAGCGCTCTCAAAAGAAGTTGATGATCTCCATCGAAAAAATATTCGCATTTCGGTTATCGGCCGGCTCAATGAACTGCCAAAACGACTGCAACAACACATCGCCAAGGCCATGGAGCTGACCAAGAATAACACGCACGGCACCCTCCAGTTGGCGATCAATTACGGCGGCCGCCAGGAAATCGTTGACGCTATGAAAAAGATTTACCGAACCGCGAAGTCGGCCTCGCAGATTACGGAAAAATCCATTAGTGAAGCAATGTACGCGTCCCACCAACCTGATCCTGATATGATCATCCGCACGAGCGGCGAACAGCGTCTGTCTGGTTTCTTAGCCTGGGAAGGTGTCTATAGTGAACTCCTCTTCCTCGATAAGAACTGGCCGGATTTCACCGAGCGCGATCTCGACAACGCCTTGAGCGAATTCAGCCGGCGTCAGCGTCGGTTCGGAAAATAACTTGCCAAAATAACAACACCCCGCTTCCGCGGGGTGTTGTTCTGATGAACGGAGAAACGTTACATCGCCGGTTGAGCCGGAGGGGTCATAGGCTTGTCGCCCATCATCCCTTTCTTGCCCATCATCGAGGCCGCTAAGGCCCAGACGCCTACCACTAAGTGGAGGATCGTATCAGCCGGGCTTTCTAAATTCGTACCGAGGAACTTCGTGGAAAAGAAGTTGTAGATACCGAAAAAGAGGCCGAGGAGGCCGAGGAGCATCACCAACGGTTTTTGGGCGCTGGCTGGGAAGGTGAAAGCGGCAATGAGGCCGACGACACCAAGGATTAAGTGGGCCCAGTTCTCGCCATTGTCGAACCACCACGTCGCGCCGAAGATACTCTTATCCGCGGTCGGACCGATGACCCCGACAAAACCAAGGATACCGACGAGCACTAAGACGCCACCACCGATGATCAGAAATTGTTTTGGGTTCATGTTTGTTCGTCACCTCCCTTCATCAAGCGTTCCATGTTGCAGGACGCGGAGTCTCAAGTTATGAGCTACCAATAGTATAGCGAAAATAAGCCTTCCAGCCAATAATCATTCTGCTGGCCAATTTGGCCTGTTTTGCTGTGGATAAGCCCGCTCGTACTGAAAAACCATAGTTATCACCAAGCGGCTGTTCAGCCAGAAATTTTGTGTACCGTCGAGACAATGGCGGCAGCATCAATCCCCTCATACTTCAGCACTTCATCGGGCTGGCCGCTGCGCGGCGTTTTCCGAACCGCCAACGACGTAACTCGACCGGCGTCTTTCCCCAAGGCACTTCGGACAGCTTCAGCTATGCCACCTTCAAGATAGTGATCCTCGACGACGATGAGCCGACCAGTGTCGCGAATGGCCTGCTTCAACGTCACCACATCAATCGGTTTGATCGAGTACAGATCAATAACTCGCACCATGATTTTTTTCTTGGCCAAAGCATCAGCGGCCCTCAAGGCTTCGTGAAGCGTTACCCCGGCAGCTACGATCGTCACGCGATCAACTTTACTTTTTCGAAGAACGGCGCTTCCGCCGATAACAAAGCTCTGTGAAGATTTGTAGATCACTGGCAGATCAGCGCGGCTCGCTCGGAGGTAGACCAGACCATCAGCCCTCAGCCCTTTTTCCAATAATTTTTCTGCAGCCACGGCGTCGGCCGGATACAGGATCACACTTTTTTCCAGAGTTCGAAACATTGCGATATCTTGTAAGCCCATCTGCGAGGCGCCATCTTGACCGATGTGCACACCGACGTGAGTACCGATGATGACCTGATGAAGGCCACTGTACGAAGCCATCCGAAGTTGATCAAATGCTCGGGTCAGAAAAGCTGCAAACGTCGCGCTGACTGGAAGGTCGCCACGTTTGGCCAAGCCCGTAGCGACGCCAATCATGTTTTGCTCAGCGATGTATCCTTCGATAAAACGCTTGGGAAATTTCTTAGCAAAAAATTCAGTGAAGGTCGAATTTTTTACTTCTCCGTCCAGAACGATGAGGTTTGGAAATACTGGTGCCAGTCGTACCAAGCCTCGACCAAGCGCCAACCGCGGTGAGACCATCTCTCCTAGCTTGTATTTCAATACTCTCGCTGGGCGTCGTGGTGCTAGCGTTGGTTGTTTTTTCAGCGGAGACACGACCAGGCCACTGGCCCGATTATCCACCGGACCGAGTTCTTTCAAGGCTTGCGCAGCTTCATCTTTTGACAATACTTTTCCGTGCCAGCCTTCCTGGCCTTCGATGAATGACACGCCCTTGCCTTTGATCGTCTTGGCGATGATCATAACCGGACTTTTCATCTTGAGACTATGACGGTACGCGGCCAACACCTTTTCCAGATCATGCCCGTCGGTCACAATGGTCGTCCAGCCAAAAGACCCAACTCGCTTGGCCAGAGTACCCGCATCGTGCCCGAGCATCGTTGGTCCGGATTGCCCGAGACCATTCATATCGACAATTCCGACGAGGTTGGTGACCTTCAAGAACCCGGCCAATTGAATAGCCTCCCAAACGCTTCCCTCGGCCATTTCTGAGTCTCCCAGAAGGCAATACACACGGTACGGGAATTTCATCATTCGGGCCGCTAAAGCCTCTCCTAGGGCCACGGAAAGGCCCTGGCCAAGGCTGCCTGTCGGAACCTCAGTATAGACAAAACGAGGCATGGGATGGCCCTCCAAGGGACTGCCGAACTTTCGGAGTGTCAACAATTTTGCCGGCGAAACCCGACCAGCCGCAGTGTAGAGGGCATAGAGCAATGGGGCGGCATGACCCTTCGAAAAAATCAATCGGTCGTTATTCGGATAGTCAGGCCGCTTCAGATCGGCGCGAAAAATGCCGCCGAACAGTAAGCCAGTCATGAGCTCAACGGCCGATAATGATGAAGTCAAATGTCCCGACCCAGCCGACGTGGTCATACGAATGAGGTCGGCACGAATGCGTTGGCCAATGGTTTTTAGCCGGATGGTGTCTACCATGAGATACAGTGTATCACTGCTCCGGCTACAACGCGACTCTGGACATAGTATCATCATTTGTGCTAAAGTCAGCCGCAATTATACCTTCAACGCGACCATTCCGTCGCTCATCGATAGTTCCTTCAAACTCGAAAAAATCGGAGGACCTCCATGGCCAAGTTCGCTCGGCCGTTCTCGATTCGGAGGTTTATCCTCCTCGTCGGGCTGCAATTGAGTATGCTCCTTGTCGGGATCCGCGTCCTTTTCTCAAGCACGTGGTCTCACCAAGTCGCGGCCGGACCAGGAGCCTTTGTCCTGGCGCTGATCGGTATGAAAATCATCGATTGTTTCTTCGAATGGTTCTTCCACCGCTACATACTTCATGGCGTCGTCCACCCCTGGTTCATCCGCTTTTCTCGCGGTCATCGCCACCACCACGCCCTGACACCAATCAAGCTCGGTGTGCGAGTGGAAGGGACAGCGAAGCGCATCGTTTTGAACCGCTACCCAATCACCGAAGAGTCGCAATTCGAAGATGCGGCCTTCCCGCCATACGCGCTCCTCGCGTTCTGGGCATTCTTCACGCCACTGCTGTTCGTAATACAGCAACTCCTACCTGCGGCGCCGGTCTACTTGGGCGGCTATGCTGCCATCACACTGTCGATGGTCGACTATGAAGTCTTCCACGCGGTCGAGCACTATCCTTACGAATGGTGGAAAGTAGCTACGGAACACCCTCGTTTCGGTTGGCTCTGGCGAAGGATTTACGGCTTTCACCATTTTCACCACGCCAACACTGGTTCGAATGAAGCAATCTCGGGTTTCTTCGGCCTGCCGGTGGCCGACTGGATCTTTGGGACATACCATCAACCGCCGGAACTCCTCCTGCATGACCGTCTGGCCACCGCCGCGGACTTTGGGGTCAAGCCGCCGCGAAGGTTCATTGTGTGGCTCGACAATTGGGCCCGGCGTCGGGAGACAAAGATCCGTCGCCAGTATCCAGAACGATTCGTTGCTCATTCTACATGAATCTTCCAAGGAGTCTCCCGAAGACTCCTTGTTTTTTTAAAATCTTTTTACACACAAAATCAGCAGGGGCACCCGCCTAACAGCGGGGTTTATCCCGGCTTGTGTCGGGGCCGTTTACGGGCAGGCTAGGATTCTTCCCTGGTCAGCGCCGACCTGCGGCTATTGATAGTTGAAGATGACTGGAAAGATGACTACCACCACCAACGCCCATAACGCAAAAATAGGAAGGTACGCGGTCTGCCACTTTTCGAGTCGGCCGAACGAGGAGCGCCCGGTGAGGAACTTCGCGTAGAGCGCTGCTGACCAGCCAAGGTTCACGAGAAGCAGGATATTCAAGCCAAGAGCCGCCGCCTTATTTGGGCTAATCCCGAACTCCGAGATACGTGCCGTAATCGCCCACAAGGCTAGGCCGTCAACGACGAGGGCGCAGATGACCAGGAGAAACCTGAGCTTATCAAAGCGGCCAGCCGCAGCCTGCGGGTCGCGGGCAGAGATCGCGTAGAGGAGTAAGCACATCACCAGCACCAGGAGCAGGTCGAAACCGATGAGCACTTCCCGGCTGACGTCGATTCCTTTGCCCGTCCAAACCATGGTCGCCATGAAGACGAGCAGCAAGACGGTGAAGAGCGGCGTGAATAACATCGTCAGGACCGGCGCCATATTCTCAATAACGCTCTGCTTCGCTTCGACCAGCCACGCGGCGATGATGACGGCCGCCGCGGCCCCACATGGGATCAGCCATTGCACAATCACTGTCTGGGCATCCACCCCAATCGAGTTAAAAATAAAAACGGTAAAGGCCGTCAGAATGCCGCCGCCGAGCGCAATGAGGACATAGTAGATGAACCACTCACCAGAGAACCGCACGAAGTTCATCCGCTGTTCTTGCTGACGCCAGCGGTTGCCGAGATAGGCCAGTCCTACCACCAGCCATAAGGCAATCGGAAGATGGATCGCCGCTAGAATTTCCGTATGCCCCTGCGGCTTGAATGGCAGCAGATTCATGACTACTGCGGCGACAACAAATGGCGCGGCCAACCAATACCAGGTCGACAAGAATCCCCGCTTGTATGCAAAAAACCAAGCCAGGAAAGGCAGGATAAAGAGACTGAAATTTCGCAGATAGAACGACATGTCATTGTTCGGCCCGTCGATATGCCGGCCGAAGAGCTCCGGAACCTTGAGCGCGACGGCCGCCGCGATGGCCAGCGCAATAGCCACCATGGTCTCACGGTGCGTCGATGACGAAACGGTGCTCGCACCCGGTGTAACCACGAGCTGCTTCCAGAGACGTTCCGAGTACTCATTCGCAAATTCGCGCGAAAGAGAATCAAGACCACCCATGCGTTTGACCGCCACCAGAAATGCTTCGTCCTGGCTCAGACCGGCTTTTTGCAGGGCTTCCGTTTGGCTGCGAAGATGATCTTCAAGTTCGGCAACATCAGCATCCTGAACTGCCTGCCGCTTGCGGAGGTAGGACCGCCACTCGCTGATACGATGTTCGAGTGTTAGGCTGTCTCCCATAATGTTCTTGTTGATTGCAAGGTCGTTATCGTTCTCGCGATATGGTCACTGATGTTTACTATTTGATGCTGCCAAATTCCGCGAAGCGCCAGGTGAACGGTCTGCCATTGTTGGCGTTGCTCGGCCAGGTGTCCACTTCCGGTGTGCGTCAAGCGGTAGTACTTGCGACGCCGTCCTGTCGCTGATTTGCCCCAGACTGCCTTGACGTAACCATTTCTCTCAAGGCGATGGAGGAGCGGATAGACCATACCGTCCGTCCACTGGAGCTTGCCATGAGACAGTTCGGCTACCCGCTTAATGATGGCGTAGCCATAGCTCTCCCCCTCACTCAGGATGGCGAGCACCAAGGGTGTGGCCGAGGCCGCTACCAGGTCTTTCTGGATATTCGCGGTAGCGGTTTTCATATGAAAACATAATACATTGAAGCTCTATGTATTGTCAACCCCACACCAATCAGAGCGAATACGAGTTATCGATAAAGTGGAGCTGTACTATTGTAACTGTGCTTATTTGAGTATGCATGGCTTAAGATGATTGGTATGGGGGGTCAACTATGTGCCCCAAACCAGGCCTTTCCAGTCAAACCCAAAAACTCTTCAACGGGTTAGTCGAGAGCGCCCTTGCAATCGGCAGGAGGAGGGAAAACCTATACGCCTTAGTCAGGACAATAACTCAATATCTTGGCACGGGCACTAGGATTCGAACCTAGAATAAGGGTTTTGGAGACCCTTGTGATAACCATTTCACTATGCCCGCATAAGCCCAATCGTAGGGCTATTTGACCTCTTTGTGCAAGGTGCGCTTTTTATCCCACTTACAATACTTCATAAGCTCAATTTTATTCTTGAGCTTCTTCTTATTCCGCTTGGAGTGGTAGTTGATATGCTTGCAGATCGTACACTGCAGCTTGATCAGGTTGTCTTGGGACATAGATTTCGTCAATAGAGAATGAATTTTGATCTGGAGCCAGTGGAGGGAGTCGAACCCACGACCTTCGCTTTACAAAAGCGTTGCTCTACCGCTGAGCTACACTGGCATGTCAGCTGGGCGACGCGACAGTGCAAGGACACGGGCGCGTGGTGGGCCGGGAAGGATTCGAACCTTCGAAGGCGCGAGGCCACCTGATTTACAGTCAGGCGCGTTTGACCACTTCGCTACCGACCCATGGAGCCGTTGACCGGATTTGAACCGGTGACCTTCTCCTTACCATGGAGATGCTCTACCGACTGAGCTACAACGGCATATTTGACTGAGTCCCGACGCCTCCATCAGAATGTCGGGTCGGGATCCCGACTCCCGCCCGGCGGGACGTCGGGGCTACAACGGCGTGGACTCTTTAGGAACGTTCAGTTGGTGATGTATGTGTATCGTAGAGGGAGGGAGGTTGCTCGTCACGAGGGAAATCATGTGACCGGGCCTTGAATTCTGCCGAGTCAATCTGATCGCGCCAGGCAGCAATTTTTCCATTTTCCGGATTGACGGCAGTCAGTTTATTGAGTGCATCTAGCGCAAACTCTTTCTTGCCGGCCATCATACTGGATTCAATCAGCTCGTCAAGCACTTTCGGGCTATTCGGTTCAAGCCGACTGGCCTCTTGGGCGCTGGCAAAGGCTTTCATTCCGTCACCCATGGCGCGGTAGACCTGGGCGAGCTCAAGATGGTAGGTCGCGACCGAACGATTCAGTTCAATGGCCTGCTGAAATTCTTGGGCCGCCACGTCGAGGTGTCCTTCAGCTAAGTCCGCTTCCCCAAGGTGCTCATAGATCGCATCAGAGTCTCCTGTCAGCTTCAAGAGATACTGATAGACTTCCTTGGCATGACCGTATTCCTTGGTCTGTAAATAGATTTGGCCGACGAGTTCGAAAGCCGGGACCGACCGAGGTTCTAACCGGATGGCTTGGAGACATTTCTCTTCGGCCGCCGCTGTTTCCCCATCGTCAACCAACGCTCGGGCCTGGGTCAGTAACTCACTGATCTCTTGGTCAATTTTATGCCGTTGTCGACGATTGAGAAACACCGGCAGCGAGCGGATTTTATACTCGTGCTCAAGGTCAACCAGCTTCTGGTGGGTTTGTTCCCAGGCCCGCTGGACTCGCTGACCGACCGGGCCGGTCAGTTGACCGACCGTGGACCAGGCCGTCGACACTTTTCGTTTTAATCGCCGTTCGATCAGGGACTTTTTCCGTTCGTCAAGCGATGAAGCCGGCGACTGAACGTTGAGCCTGGCTAAGGTCGGGAATTTTCGACCAATGATGATACTGATCCCGATCATGCTCAGGATGAAGACACTGGAGGCGATGAGGGTGACCCACATAGCCAGCTAGACAGTTTCTCGATTGAACGAGACGATCTGGATATTTTCCCCTAAGCGAGTGACGGCCGACTGCACGAGTTCAGCAATCGTTTGTTGATCATCCTTGACAAACGGCTGAGCCAGAAAGCACGTTTCGGCATAAAATTTTTCGAGTTTGCCGTCGACAATTTTCTCCCACATCTTTTCGGGCTTGCCCTCGGCTTTCAGTTGGGCCTGGTAAATGTCTCGTTCACTGGCGATGACATCATCGGGAATCTGGCTCGGCTGGAGATAGCGGGGGTTGGCGGCCGCCACGTGGATGGCTAGGTCGTGGGCGAGGTTCTGGAAGTCTTCGGTCCGAGCGACAAAGTCCGTTTCGCAAGCCAGCGCCACCATCGCTCCAATCTTATGGTTTGCATGGATGTACATCCCAATCACTCCTTCTTTGACCGCGCGGTCGCTCTTTTTGGCAGCGAGTTTGACTCCGGCCTTACGAAGGATTTCCACGGCTTTGGTCATGTTTCCGTCGGCCGAGAGTAACGCTTTCTTCGCTTCAAGAATACCAACACCGGTTTGTTGTCGAAGGGTTTGAATATCGGCGGTCGTAATGGCCATAGAGCTTACTCCGTTGCTTCCAGGGCTTCGGCTGGAATGTCTAAGACTGGTACGATTGGTTCCGCTTCGGCGGCCGCCTGGTCGGCGATAGCCTTGGCTCGCGCCGCCATCAGACGATCCCCTTCCTCGCGGCCTTCCTGAATAGCTTCGACTAACACGTCCATGATATAGGCAATCGACTTGGTCGCGTCATCGTTGGCCGGGATGCAGTACGCGATGCCGTCCGGATTAACGTTTGAGTCGCACATCGCCGCCACCGGAACATGGACCAGTTGCGCTTCGCGTAAGGCTGTTTTCTCCTGCTTAATATCGACGATGACCATGGCCGCCGGTAAATGGTCGAGTGATCCGAGACCGCCCACGAGCTTATCGAGCCGTTCAATTTCGCGCTCAAATTCCAGCTGCTCTTTCTTGGTATACTTGGCCAGCTGGCCAGCCGCGCGCTGTTCTTTCAATGAGGCCAACTTGTTAATCAGGCTGTGGACGTGTGAGAAATTAGTAAAAAGTCCGCCAATCCAGCGGTCCACCACGTACGGCATTGACGCTCGCTGAGCCGCCTGAAGGACAATATCACGTGCCTGGCGCTTGGTACCGACAAATAAGACCGCCCCACCGGAAGCGGTGACGTCACGAACAAAACCAGCCGCTTGCGTTAAGGCAACCTTGGTTTTTTCGAGGTTGATGATGGATACCCCACCCCGGGTAGCATACAGGTAGGGATTCATTTTGGGGTGCCGACGGCTCTGCTGGTGGCCAAAATGGACACCGGCTTGGAGCATGTCGAGCAACGTAATCTCGCGCATAAGTATGGTCCTTTGTTCCCCGCGCGTCCTTCGGGATAACCCGGGCGATGGTCGGGGCCGCTACATCGGTTACGGCTGGGGATCGCGCCGAGGCGAGACCAGGATCCAGACGAACACTCCGACGTATGTGTGATCAATGAATGAAAATTCCTGCCGGCATACTCTACCACATGGGTCCTGGCTTGACAAGGGGTGCCGCAGCCGTTATACTACGCCGGCAATGAAAACCGCCATCCATCCCACCTATACCCATCAGGCAACGGTCACCTGCACCACCTGCAAGACGACCTTCATGACTGGCTCGACGCTCGAAGAGCTCAAAGTCGAAGTCTGTTCGAATTGTCATCCATTTTACACCGGTAAACAGAATTTGGTTGATACGGCCGGTCGGGTTGATCGCTTCCAAAAGCTCGTCAAGCGCAGCGGTAGTGAAGCACCGCTCCGGAGTAAACGGACAAAGTTAGCCGCCAAAAAGGCTCGCAAAGTCGCGAAGGCGTCCAAAGACGACAAGTAAAGGTTTTTGCCTCTACTCCCACTCTGCCGAGTGGGTGTTTGCTATACTACCCAAACATGGTTGACCAACCCTCGATCCAGCGTGCCCGCGAAGAACTGAAAAAACTTCAGGCTGACTTATCGTCGGCCAGCACGCAGGGAGATCAAGACGCACTCCGGCGGTTGTCCCAGCGCTATGCCGATGTTGACCAACTCGTCACCGCGGCCGATGAGTTGGAACGCCTTGAGCGGTCGCTGACCGAAGCCCAAGCTGCTGCCGTCGACCCGGCTGACCCGGAACTCCAGGTCATGGCTCACGATGAACTAGCAACGTTGGCCAAGCGAAAACGGGAGTTGGAAACAATCGTCAACGATATCATCCATCCAGCTGACCCGAACGATGGAAAGAATATTATTGTGGAAATCCGGGCTGGAGCCGGTGGTGACGAAGCCGCCCTCTTCGCGGCTGAACTTTTTCGGATGTACAGCCGCTATGCCGAACGGCAGGGCTGGAAAACGAACCTCTTGTCGGCCAGTCATACGGGTATCGGCGGGCTCAAGGAAGTTATTTTTGAAATTATTGGCCGGAACGTCTATCGCTTTTTGAAATACGAAAGTGGCGTCCACCGGGTTCAGCGCGTCCCTGATACCGAAAAAAACGGACGGGTCCACACCTCGACCGTGACCGTCGCCGTTGTTCCACAAGCCGAAGAACAGGACCTCGTCATTGATCCCAAGGACCTGAAAATCGTGGCCTCAACCTCGAGCGGGGCTGGCGGTCAGTCCGTCAATACGACCTATTCGGCTATCCGCCTGACCCACATCCCGACCGGGATTATGGTCTCGATGCAAGACGAACGCTCACAAACGCAAAATCGGATCAAAGCCATGCAAGTCCTTCGCTCACGACTCCTCGCCAGACAAGAAGAAGAACGCCGACTCCGTGATTCAGCCTTACGCAAGAGTCAAATCGGTTCCGGTGATCGCTCGGAAAAAATCCGGACCTATAATTTCCCCCAGGATCGGGTCACCGATCATCGGATTAAAGTCTCCCTGCACGGCATCCCCCGTATCCTCGACGGTGAAATCGGCGAGCTGATTGAGCAGCTGCAACAAGCCGAAGCTGCGCTTGGTCAACAATCCTCATGACCGTGACCGCTGCGCTGTCGTCCGCTACCCGACGACTGACGCCGACAAGTGACTCTCCCCGCCTCGATGCGGAAGTCTTGCTAGCCACCATACTCTCGACGGACCGAACTGGCCTGCTAACGAAAGGAAAAGAGGAGCTGACGTCTGATCAGGCCCAGACCTTTCAATCCTGGGTCGGCTTGCATAGCCAGGATGTGCCGGTCGCGTACTTGACTGGCTATAAAGATTTTTACGGTTTCCGTTTGCGCGTCACCCCTGATGTGCTTATTCCCCGACCAACCACCGAGCTGTTGGTTGATGAGGTCCGACGTCGCGTTGACCCCCAGGAAGACGTAACCGTCGTCGACGTCGGAACCGGATCTGGCGCTATAGCTTTAGCCGTAGCCACCAGTTTGCCTAGGGTCCGAGTCGTGGCGACCGACGTTTCACCGGCCGCCTTGTCGCTGGCTCATTATAACATCCGCCATAACCGCTTAACTGAGCGTGTCACGTTTCTCCACGGTTCCTTGCTCGAGCCTTTCCATCAAGCATTGTCACCTGATGTCATCGTCGCCAACCTCCCCTACCTGCGGACCGATCAACTGAGTGAACCCAGTATCCAGTCAGAGCCCCGGCTTGCTCTTGATGGAGGAGCTGATGGACTCAAGGTAGTTTGGCAATTCCTCGATCAGCTGCCTATGGTCCAACCGCTGACGGGCTTAGTCCTTGAACTTGACCCCTCCCAAGTCGATACTGTCGCCAGTCATCTAGCTGCGATCTGGCCTCACTACGACGTCCACGAGATCAACGACGGATCCGCTAGTCGGGGAATCGCTCTGTGGACGACAAAAAACTCCTGACCCCCAATCAGGGAGGGTGAAGAACGCTTAGTAGGTTACCTTACGATCGGTTGGGACGGCCTCGATCCAGGTCATACCCGGATTGAGCGCCAGTGCTTTCCCATCCTGATCGAGGAATTCCGTCCGTCCGGAGTTGCTGTCTTTTTTCCATGTTCCCTGGACGGCCGTTCCATCGCGGAACATCAACAGCTTGCCCGTTCCAACGGTTTGAAGATCGAGGCGTTGTTTTTCGCCGGGGATGAGGCCGGTCGTCATGAATTCAACGACAATATTATCGACAAAAATTTGTGATCCGTCCCGGGTCACATGAGGTTGATCGGCGACAAAACGAGTGTAGCGATTATTGACCCGGTCGTAGACGTATTTCACCCGATAATTGAAAGACGAGAAATCAATGACCAGGTCATTGACTGAGGTTGGTCGCTGATCAAGAGCGGTTTCTTGTTTGAATGTCCAGGAGGTGTAGGTTGGGGCTGGCAATTTCAGCTTATTCAAGGCGTCGCCGATCAGGAAACTGTTGGTGTAGAGGTTATGGGGAGCCGGGCGACTATGATCGCGAATAAAATTCGGCGCATGCGAAAATTGATTGAAATCGGCCACGTTCGGATGCCCTGACTTGAGGTAGCTCAGGGCTTGGGGGCTGCCGCCAGCGTGAAGATAGAGGGCCGCATACTCTTCTGCCCAGGAAATGTAGTACGGACGAGCCGATCGGATAGGGCCAATTTCTTTGAGATCTTGTCCGGCCGGAAACAGGGCCAGGAAACGCGTTATGCCGCCCTCAGCTAAGGCTTCGTAGACAACGCTGGCCTTGTCCAACCCAGAGGGCGGCCGAGATTCCTTGATATTCTCAATCATGGCTGCAATGACCGTCGGGTTGGCTTGATCAGCTGGCACCAAGACACCATCCAGCACGCGAGGCACAAGCTGTGCTGTGCTATTAGTGTTATGATTGGTCGTTGTCGCTGCAGTTGGAGTGGATGTCCGGCCCATCAAGAGCCAACCAACTAGGGCCGCCGCGATAATAACTCCGGCGCCGCCAGCAATCCAGGCCCAGCGCGGCATTTTTCGCTTGGTGGATGACTTCACGACCGTCGGCTTGATCGTGTTGTCGGGTGGACGCGAGACGGGTGCCATGTTCGCCTCGTTCTCCACGGACACATCTTCAGGTTCATTGTCAGCTGCAGCTGGAGCCGGTCGTGACAACTTGGCCATGCTTTACTTCGATTCTTTCTTGGACGGCGCGGCCGGGGCTTCCGTTTCTGCTACTTCTTCTTCAGCCGGTTTTTCCTTCTCGACCGTGCCGACTGCTGTCACGTCTTCTTCCACCTTAGCGCTCAAGGCTTCGATTTCGGCTTCGCTTCGCGGCGGAGTAACGCTGGCGACAACTTCGTCAGCTTTGTTGAGAATCGTGATCCCCGTGGGCACCGAAATATTGCTAACATGAATGCGATCTTCAAATGTCCGGAGCGTGCTGATGTCAACGGGAATCGATGGGACAAGGTCACCTGGTAAACATTCTACGTTCAAGGTATCGAGTGCCCGGACCAAAATACCACCGAGTTCTTTGACGGCGGGCGATTCACCGGTCATTTCCAGCTGGATATCGGCTTGGAGTTTCTCGGTCATTTTGACCTGGTAAAAGTCAGCGTGGAGAATACTCGGCTTGGTCGGATGTCGTTGCAGATCGTGGATCAGAACCTTGACCGGACTTCCTTGGTCAATAACTAAGTCAACCAAGCTCGTCGTCCCAGCTTCGCGGTAGACGCGAATGAGGTCCTGGGCTTTGACGGTCAGGTTTTGACTCGGTACGCCGTGGCCATAGACAACAGCGGGGACCTGGTTGGTCCGACGCATTTTACTGAGTGCTTTGCCGACGTCTGTTCGACGTTCGGCTAGTAATTGATGGCTAGGCATGACGATCGTGAAGCTTTCTCCCTCCGTTAATGAAGTGTGACTGCGTGTTCGCCCCCCAGCCAAGCATAGAGCTCAAGGACGTCGTTATCGTTAATGGGTTGATGATGTTGCGTTTCGACAATTTCTTGAGTTGTCAGATCAGTGACCGTCCCCACCGATGACAAGCCGGCCAGGCCAGTTGTGACTAAAGCAACAACGGCGCTGCCACACTGCCGACATTCGAGATAGACCACATGGGCGTCGTCTCGCTCGGCCATGATTTGGGTTTTCAGCGGATTATACGTGGCGTGACAGAGAGGACAGACCGTCAGGATGTGCAGGTCACGACCGCTAGGTTGGGGTTGCTCGGCAGGCATGGGTTTTTCTTTTGCGCCCATAGTATAGCACGACGCTGCTCAACCGTCAATGCCGAAATTAGAGCGGATTTGTCCGTTGGCGGATGATAATGCTCTGCAAAAGCCCGACGGCTATCAGACTCGCCAAGAGTGAGCTGCCACCATAGCTGACAAACGGCAAGGGAACCCCCGTCACCGGAAAAAGCCCGACATTCATGGCTAAATTAATGACGACCTGAATAAAAAGGGTCAAGGCCAGGGCCGTCACCAATAAGAAACTGAAGTTTTCCCGCGTCGACCGAGCCAGCCGGGCGAGACGCCAAAAAAACAGACCGAACAGAAAGACGACCGCCCCTGCTCCGACCAAGCCCAGTTCTTCACCAATCGACGCAAAAATAAAGTCGGTCTGACGTTCGGGAAGAAAGTTTAATTGGGATTGTGGACCGAGGCCCAGTCCCCGTCCAAACCATTGCCCTGATCCGATGGCGGTAATGGCCTGTTGGACGTTGTAACCGGATTTCTGCGGATCGCGGCCGGGCGATAAAAAGTTCAGAACGCGATTATGCTGATACGGTTTGAGAAGGCCAAACCAACTGATCACGCCGATCATCGCAAAGACGACCACGACCGACGCCAGGTAGCGCCGAGGAACGGGCAGTAAGATCAATAACCCGAGCCATAGGCCAATCAGGATAACCGCCGAGCCGAAATCGGGCTGGAGGAGAATAAGGACAACCGGCGCTCCGATAATCGCCCCGCTCGTCAGGATCGTCGACCATCGGTCGAGACGGTCACGATGGTCGCTAAAGTAGCGAGCCAGGACGATGGTCATAACGATTTTGACAAATTCGACCGGCTGAAATTGAAAACCGGCAAAGGCGAACCAACCGGTCGTGCCATGAATCGTTTGTCCAAAAAGACGAACGGCGATCAAAATGGCAATCGCCAGGCCGAACAGTAGCCAGTGAACCCCACCAAGCCAGCGGTAATCGAGTCGCGTGATCGCGGCACTGATCATCAGACCGATCAGAACGAAAAGCAGCTGCTTCGTGAAAACCGCGGCGGTCGATCCAGAGGCGTTAATCGAAAAACTATACAGCGCCGCTAAACCGAGGAGGACAAGGAGCGTCGTGACGGTCAGTAAGCCGAGATCAACTCCTGACCCGAGCTGACGCCAGCGGAGCGTCGCCATTAGCGATAAACATTATTGAGATCAAACCGGCTGACTTGCGGTCGGATCTCGGCGGTCAGTTGACCCGACAGGGGGTAGGACCAGACGCTGGTGATCGTCTTACTCGTGAGCGTCGGCCAAGCGTCGGTGGTAATCAGGTCAACCGCCACGACGGCCTGACCGTTGCGAATAACGATTGGCACGAGCGCGTGCCGAAAATTATAGACCGACCGGTTGGTGACCGACGCCCGGACGCTGATCGTACTAATGGCTTGGCCGTTCACCGTGACGGTTGTTGGTGTGAGGGTCAGACTATCCGTGACAAAACTCGGTTCGGGTAGGGCGGCGGTGGCCGCCTTCGCCCAGTTTGTGTCATCAATCGTGATATCTGCTGTCGTCTTCGCCGACGTGACGGCGACGTTCAAGGCAAGGACCGGCTGTTCGCTCGCCGGATTGAGAAAGATCGTCTGGGCTGGCTGCCGGTTTCCACCGATAGAAAAATGTACGGTGACCGTCGCCGCCCCCCAATCGTTGTTGGGATTGCTCAGCAGGCTATAGAGATCAACATGGGTCTCGTCGCGGGCCAGAACCGCGACATCAGAGGCGGTAATTTTTTTTGGTCCTTGTCGAATAACGCTTGATAGTTGACTGATCCCTTGGCCGGCTTGGGTCACTTGGCGATCGAGGCTGCCCGATTGGGTAAAAAAGACCAGACTGAAAAGGCCGCCCCATAAAAAGGTCAGGCCAATAAAGACCAGCAGGCTGATAGCCCACCATTTTCGGAGCGTCTCTTTATGACTGACGAGCCAGTAGCCAATGGCTAACTGGACATCACCGCGCGGTGCCATGATAATCAAAGCCTAGCATATCCGATGCCCCGTGTCACTTGGTGAGCCTGGGGCAGTATGATATACTCAATGTATGGTTTCACGTGATGTCCTCTTCTACACCCTGGCCGTCGCCGCGGCAGTCGCCACGGGGTTTTGGGTCTGGCTGCTCTGGTATATCATTAAAATTTTCAAAAATGTCGAGGGGCTCGTCGAAGATTTTCGGGAACGACTGCGAACCATCGATGAAATTCTCCAAACGATTCACGAAAAACTGACCTCAACGCACGCCCAATTGTCGATGCTCTCCGAAGGTGTCAAACAACTCGTCTCATTTTTCATCGCCCGTCGTTCTAAATCAAAACGCTCCAGCGCCCGAGCATCTTCAGCTGAGGACGATTTCTAGATCCCTCGGCTAGATGACGCTGCCGGTACCATCATCGGTACCCTGGTCCTCTCGTATGACCCGCTTCGTCAACCTTCATACCCACAGCCACTATTCTCTTCTCGACGGTCTGCCAAAGATCGACGATTTGGTCTCCGCCGCTCAGGCCCAAGGGGCCGAGAGCTTGGCCCTCACCGATCACGGGGCGCTCTATGGGGTGATTGAATTTTATCAAGCCTGCCAGCGGGCCGGAATCAAACCGATCATCGGTGTGGAGACCTATGTTGCGCCTTTTGGTTTGCGGAATAAGCGAGCGAAAATCGACGAGAAGAATCATCATCTCATTCTGCTGGCTGAGAATGAGATTGGCTATCGAAATCTCATTGCCCTGATCTCGATTGCGCATCTGGAAGGATTTTATTACCGTCCACGCGTCGATCACGATCTTCTCCGCCAACATAGCGAGGGGTTGATCGCTTTAAGCGCCTGCCTGAAAGGTGAAATTCCGTCCGCCATTCTCAACAACGACCTGGCCGGCGCAAAAAACCTGATCTCCGAGTACCAGGGTATCTTTGGGCACGATAATTTTTTTCTCGAACTACAGCACCACCCCTCGATTCCTCAGCAAGCCCAGGTCAATGACCAATTGAAGAAGTTGAGTCAGGTAACTGGCGCACCCTTGGTCGCCACTGCTGATAGCCATTATCTTTCCCCGGATGATGCCGAAGCGCAGGACATTCTTCTCTGTATCCACCTCAAGAAACAGTTGTCTGACCCGGACCGCCTAAGCATGGCCGGCGAGGATTTGTCCTTGAAATCTGGTGACCAGATGGCCGAACTCTTCGCCGATGTCCCCGAGGCCATCGCCAATACCGTTCGAATTGCCGAACGATGCAACGTCAAGATTAACCTCGGCCAAGTTCAACTCCCTCACTTCACCGTACCAGAGGGACAAACACCCGATTCGTACCTCCGTCAATTAGCCGAAGGCGGCATCCCACGACGGTATGGTCAATCGAGCCAGGCGGTCAGCGAGCGACTGGAGTACGAATTATCGGTCATCGCGAAAACTGGCTTTGCCTCGTACTTCCTGATTGTCCAAGACTTCGTCAACTGGGCGAAAGATCACAGCATTGTCGTCGGTCCCGGGCGAGGTTCGGCGGCTGGTTCGATCGTGTCCTACCTCCTCAACATCACTAACGTCGATCCACTCAAGTACGAGCTCCTCTTCGAGCGATTCTTGAACCCGGAACGGATCGCCATGCCAGATATCGATATTGACTTTGCGGATGTTCGACGCGATGAGGTCCTCCGCTACGTTGAAGAGAAATATGGCCATGATCACGTGGCTCAGATCATCACCTTCGGAACGATGGCCGCCCGGGCGGCTATTCGTGACGTCGGTCGAGTTTTGGGACTCCCCTACAGTTATTGTGACCGCGTGGCCAAACTCATTCCCATGTTCGCGTCGCTCGATAAGGCGATTCACGATGTGCCGGAATTGCGGGATATCTACGAGAATGATCCTGAAGCGAAGCGCTTACTCGACAGCGCCAAGAAGCTCGAAGGCGTGGCCCGTCATGCGTCCCGACACGCCTGCGGCGTCGTTATTACGAAAGAACCGTTGACGCAACATGTCCCTCTGCAGTACGCCGGTCCTGATGACCAAGCCATTGTTAGCCAATACTCCCTCCATCCGATTGAAGACCTGGGCGTTTTGAAAATGGATTTTCTTGGCTTATCCAACTTAACAATCCTTGAAAACTGCATCAAGATTGTCCAACAAACGAGAAACCTGACGATTGACCTCGACCACATTCCGCTGGATGACCGGCGGACCTTCAAGCTCCTGCAGCGAGCCGAGACGACCGGTGTCTTCCAGCTAGAGTCAGGAGGCATGCGACGGTACTTGCGTGAATTGAAACCGACTAGCCTGGAAGATATTATCGCCATGGTCGCCCTCTATCGACCGGGGCCAATGGATTTATTACCCCAGTACATCGCCCGAAAACACGGTCGCGAGCCGATTGCTTATGTCCATCCGTTGATGGAGAAGATCCTGAAAAACACCTATGGAATTATCGTCTACCAGGAACAGGTCATGGACATGGCCACCGAACTGGCCGGCATGACCAAAGGTCAGGGCTACCTTTTAATCAAAGCCGTTGGAAAAAAGATTAAGAAGTTATTGGATGAGCAGAAAGACAAGTTCATCAGCGGTTGTATTGAGAATAAAATTTCGCCCAAAATCGCCCAACAAACATGGGAATTGATTGAACCTTTTGCTCGCTATGGTTTTAATAAGGCTCACTCCGCCTGTTATGCCACCATCGCCTATCAGACCGCCTACTGTAAGGCAAACTGGCCGGCTGAATTCATGGCCGCGCTGCTGACCTCGGACCAGCATAATACCGATCGCATCGCCTTGGAAATCGACGACGCGAGAAAAATGGGCTTACAGGTCCTGCCACCGGACGTGAATGAAAGCTTGGCTTCCTTTACTGTCGTCAACGATGACCATGGTCAACCAACACGGATCCGTTTTGGACTCGGGGCAGTAAAAAATGTCGGAGAAAACTTGGTCGCAGCGATTATCGCTGAACGAAAAACGGCTGGTCCATTCGCCAGTCTTGATGATTTTCTCCGCCGCGTCCAACAGAAAGATCTCAATAAAAAATCGCTTGAGAGCCTAGCAAAAGCCGGAGCCCTCGACGCTTTCAGTGAACGCCAAGCCATTATTGAAAATTCGAACGAACTCCTGCGCTATGCCCGCGGGGCTGACGTCGAAGCCCAAACCGGCCAAACAAATCTCTTTGGAACCCTGCCCACCCGACATAGCCCCACGTTGCGATTGAAGGAGGTCATCCCCGCGACCAGTGGGCAACGAGGACAGTGGGAGCGGGAACTCCTCGGCCTCTACCTGACTGACCATCCCCTTTCGGCTCATCGCGAGTTGTTGCTACGAACGACCCAGCCTATTGCCGCGACGCGCGACCAGCGTCCTAAGCGCCTGAAAATTGGGGGGTTGATCACGAAAGTGAAGCGGATCACGACCCGTACGAATGAGAGTATGGCCTTCGCGCAAGTTGAAGATTTGACGGGATCAATGGAAGTCGTTATTTTTCCTTCGGTTTTTCGCCAAACCATCAGCCTCTGGGAAGAAGACCGCTTAGTTATTATTGATGGTCAGGGTTCAACAAAAGATGGCGAATTCAAGGTTCTCGTCGACCGAGTGACCGAACTGCGGCCAGACGCGGCCGGCACCGTCGACCGGAAAGTGCAGATTCAACTATCACTGGAGTCAACCACGCCAGCCGTTTTTGATGAACTAAAACATTTGTTGAATTCTTCACCTGGTGATCGGGTCGTTGAGTTACTCGTTCGGAAGGGCCAGCAGCAACGAGTCGTGCCGACCGAACATGCTATTCACTTAACACCCGAATTGCGCGCCGGCTTGCAAAAATTACTTGGTAACTGTCTGCTCGAATAAATATATGCCCGTCATCTCTCAAGCCCAGCTACAGCGAGCCTATCGGCCAATTCTGTTCGCGTTCTCCTCGCTCGTCTTCATCACGCTAGCCGCGACACTGATGATTGGGAACGCTTCAGCGACTATTCGGGTTACCCCAAAAATCATCCCCGTCAGCACAACCTTTAGCTTCGTCGTTGGCCCAGATGTTGATACGACAAC
The DNA here is from genome assembly GCA_964518425.1 of uncultured Gammaproteobacteria bacterium. Classification (GTDB taxonomy): domain Bacteria; phylum Patescibacteriota; class Patescibacteriia; order SBBC01; family CAIJZX01; genus CAYLHT01. The sequence continues at coordinate 11,955 of CAZFGG010000009.1, read as the reverse complement.
CGGTATCGTCGGCACCGTGACGACATCCACCGTCAACGCCACGGTCACTGCTAGCCCTTCTGGCCAAGGTGCTGATGTGCCGGCCCACGCCAGCGGAACGGTTATTCTCCACAACGAGAGCCACGCCACTCAACCATTGGCCGTCGGAACACGACTCCAAAGTACAACTGGCGTCATTGTTCGAACCACCCAGCGGGTAGATGTACCGGCTGGCGGAACGGTCAGTGTTGGTGTGGTTGCCGATCCGCTTGGTGCCGATGGTAACCTCCAGCCCGGTCGCCTGATCATCGTTGCCCTCCGTCCGGGTAATCAGAGCATCATCTACGGACAAGTGGTCACCGCTCTGACCGGGGGCACCGGCCGGGCCAGTGGCACGCTGGCGCTCGACGACTTGACGAAAGCAAGCGACGAAGCGCAGGCAAAGATTCGGGACCAAGTTGGAGCTGATCAACCTGGTCACCTGCGACTGCTCGTCCCAGATTCGGTCGTAACGACTCCCCCGGCCACCACCCCGAGCGCAATGTATAGCGTGACGGTGACCATGAAGCTCCGGGAGGTTCAATTTCCAGCCGACCAATTGACCGAACGTGTGCGGCAAGAACTCGGCGCCAGTCTGGCCAACGACCAGCGGCTGGTCAAGGTGACCGATGTGACGACTGATCCTGGTGATCAGCCGACTGCAACCAGTATCGCCTTGAGCGTCAAAGCTCAAGGCCAAGGGAGCCTGGCTGCCTCAAGCTCCCTCCTTCAGACGAAAAATTTTGTCGGATTGAATCGGCAGGAGATTGAAAAAAAACTTGGAACAACATCCGTCCAGGCGGTGGTCGTTCATTTCTCCCCATTCTGGCGCTCGACTGCCCCTGACCATCCGGAAAAAATTACTGTCTCACTTGTGGGAACATAGGGAGAGATTGACATTTAGCCCTCCGTCCGGCATAGTCAGGACATAGCAATTGCTCGGTCGACCAAACCGAGTCCCGGCAAGGAGCCCACGGGCCTAAGCTATGAACAATCCGAAAGCGTCCTGATCAGTGCCGGTCAGGAAACATGGGTGGAACCTCCCGAGCCAGTACTTGGGACCCAAGCATCACGAAATGATGGTTGGTTCTTTCTCATAAAAAAGTCCGCTACATTAGGCAGCGGACAGGGGTCGGATCTTAACGGAGATCCAGCCGTCATAGGAGCCGTTGACGGGACTCTGCGGAATGTACCGATCGACCGAGTCTTCGATGATACTCAGGTCTGGTGGCACTGTCTGCAAAAGCTGACCAAGGTCCCGGTTCAAATGGTCTGCCAACTGTTCTGGGCGGCGGCTCGATCGGCAGATCATCACGTATCCCTGTTTCCTGGCCTTGGCCCACGTTACCTCTTGATGCTCTGGCCTGGCTTTCCACTCCTCCCCCTGGATCCCGGTCTGCGTCAGACGGAGATTGATCGATGGCAATTCCTTTGACCGCGGCCACATAACCGCCAGGGAAATCAGCACGACGATCAGCCCTATGATAAACGGTAACGACGGATCATGCATCGCGCTACCCTCCTTCGGAAGTTAGAAAGGTCAAAATCAGATACGACTAACCTACACCCCTTACTTACAATGTCAACACCCCACCTCAACTCTATCCGCCATACCCTCGCCCACCTGCTGGCCCATGCGGTCCAGGATACTTTTCCGCAGGCAAAATTCGCGATCGGTCCATCAATTGACAACGGCTTCTACTACGACCTCGATCCGGGTCGACCATTGACGTCGGATGATCTCAAGCCGTTGGAAAAACGGATGAAGCACCTGATGAAACAGCGATTACCGATGGATCAAGTCCCGGCAACTGATCCAGCCATCAAACAGTTCATCGCGCACCAGCCCTTCAAACAAGAAATGCTCAATGAATTGGAACAACAGGGCCAGCAAGTGACATTTTACCGCGTCGGAAAATTCCTCGACCTTTGCCGCGGCGGCCACGTTGAAAATACTGGTGACATCGACCCTGATGCGTTTACCCTGACGCACCTAGCCGGCGCGTACTGGCGCGGCGATAATACCAAGCCCATGCTCCAGCGCATTTATGGCCTGGCGTTTGCATCCAAAGCCGAACTCGATGCGGAATTGGTCCGCCAGGCTGAGGCCAAGAAACGCGATCACAAAATCCTTGGTCCCGAACTCGATCTGTTCACCTTCTCTGAGCTGGTTGGCGCCGGGTTACCACTCTGGACACCACGCGGCACGCTCATCCGTGATCTGCTTGATAGTTTTGTTTGGGAACTTCGACGCGCCGCTGGCTACGAACGAGTGGATATTCCCCACATCACCAAAAAGGAATTGTACGAGAAAAGCGGCCATTGGCAGAAATTCCATGATGAACTCTTCCAGATCAAAACACGGGAAGGTCACCTCTTCGCCATGAAGCCGATGAACTGCCCCCACCACACGCAAATCTACGCCCGTAAACAGCATTCCTACCGCGAACTCCCGCAACGCTATGCCTCGACGACAAAAGTTTACCGCGATGAACAAACGGGCGAATTATCTGGCTTAGCTCGTGTCCGGGCCATCACCCAAGATGATGCGCATGTTTTCTGCCGCGAATCACAGGTTGAAGTAGAGATGCGGAAAATTTGGACCATCGTCAACACCTTTTACAAAGCCGCCGGATTCACACTTGACGTTCGACTCTCCCTGTCTGATCCGAAACACCAGGAAAAGTATCTGGGCGATAAAGCGCAGTGGCAGCAGGCTGAGCAGACCCTCCGCCGGGTGGTCAAAGCTGAGAAAGCCAAAGCGACCGAAGCCATCGGCGAAGCAGCGTTTTACGGACCAAAAATTGACTTCCTCGCCCACGATTCCCTTGGTCGTGAATGGCAGGTGGCCACCATCCAGCTCGATATGGTGATGCCGGAGCGTTTCAATCTCAGCTGCGTCAATGAAAAAGGCGATCATGAACGGATCGTCATGCTTCACGCGGCCATCATGGGTTCGATTGAACGCTACCTGGCTATTCTGATTGAACACTTTGGCGGTGCCTTCCCGCTCTGGCTGTCCCCAATTCAAGTTGAGATCTTAACCGTCGCCAAAAAACACAATCCAACTGGAAAGAAGCTTTGGAAGATCCTCAACGATGCGGGCGTACGTGTTCACCTCGACGATAGCGATGAAACGGTTGGCTACAAAATTCGCAAAGCAGAAAAATCAAAAGCACCGTATATGATTGTCGTCGGCGATAAAGAAAAGTCGCTTCAGAAATTGGTGATCCGGATCCGCGGCCAGAAAAATGTGGCGGCGGTCAGCCTGAAGACGTGGTTGCCGAAAGTACAGAAGCTAGTTGCTCGTCGGTCACTGAAGGTATAAAAAACTCCGTCGTCCTAGGACGACGGAGGCGGGTTAGCAATTTTCAGCAAGGCACCAGGAAGATCAACGAAGGTACTGAGTTGGTGAATCCGGTGAGGATCAACATGGTGATGGCTTTGCGCCCAACCATCCGTATTGTGGATTAAGAGCGCCGGAATACCCTGTCGGACGGCCGGGACGATGTCGCTGTGAGGCGAGTCCCCGATCATCAGGACCCGTGGCCGATTCATGGCCAGCAAGCGCATCTGCGGACCCTTGGAACGTTGAATAACGTGGATGGAACTGAAGTACCCATCCAGGCCGTTCCGACGGACTTTTTCCCGTTGCCAGCCGTCGTCGCCCAACGTCAGCAAGTGGAAACGATGACCATCGGCTCGGAGCGACTGCATCGTCTCGATCACACCCAGGAAGAGTGTGTACGGCGCCTGGTGGACGGCGCTGGCCGTTTCGTAGATGCGTTCCGAGAAGCTCGTTGAAACAGGAAGATGATGGTGGTGACAAAGGTGGAGGTAGACTTCCACCCAAGCATCTTCATACAGTTCGAAGTAATAACCATGCTTTCGGATGAGCGACAATTGAATCGAACGGCAGTGTCGACGCAAAGCCTCATCGGTATGACCGTGGCCGGGAACCCCCACGTCGAGTAATCGGCAGCAAGCCTGGCCGGAGGCATTATAATAGACACCACACTCCCACAGCGTATCGTCACCATCGGTGATGATGTCCCACGTCTCATTCGGCGCGGGTGCAGTGACCTTGGTCATTGAACCCTCCGCGGTTGAAGTAGGACAAGTAAAAAGAGCTCTCCTTCTTTACCTGATGGAGCGAGAATTGTCAACCGGTCATGCTATACTTTGCTCATGTCTGAACGGAATCTGATCGTCATCCTCGGCCCAACCGCCTCGGGAAAATCAGCGTTGGGCGTGAAGCTAGCGAAAAAGTTTCACGGCGTGGTTATCTCGGCTGACTCACGGCAAGTCTATCGGGGTCTTGATATTGGCACGGCGAAAATCACGAAGCAAGAAATGAATGATGTCCCCCATTACCTCCTTAGTGTCGTCTCCCCAAAATCTCAGTATTCGGTTGCTCACTATGTCCGTGACGTGCATCGGGCGCTGAAGAAAATTAATCCATCAACGCCAATTTTTCTCGTCGGCGGTTCACCGTTTTACATCAAGGCGATCACTGAACCGAATTCCTTTTCTCTGGTTCCACCAAATCCTGCGTTGCGGCGGCGGGTGGAAAAAAACAAGACCGCGCAAATTATAATTATTGTAAAATATAAAAAATTTTGCCGCGCCAAAACAAAAGACCAAACAAAACCCCGCCGCCGCAGTAGAGCTATTGAGATTGCCCAAGACTCTCGTCAGACCACCCCGCTCGCAGACCTCGCCGCCCCTCCTGAGTTCAGGAGGGGCGAGGACGCGCAGCGGCCTGGGGTGGTCTTAAAAATAGGCCTCCTCGTCCCCCGAAAACAACTCTACGCCAGAATTGATCGGCGTGTTGACCAGCGTCTTCAGCGCGGCATGATCAGCGAAGTACGTAAACTCCGGCGACAGGGCCTGAGCTGGAAACGTTTAGACGCCTTCGGCTTGGAGTACCGCTGGATCACTAAATATCTCCGTGGTGAAATTACACAGCCGGAGATGGTTCAGCGACTCAAAGGCGATATTCACGATTTCACCCGGCGCCAATTGACCTGGTGGAAACGGGACAAAAACATTCACTGGGTAACATTAACGACCCAGGCACAAACATTAGCGAAGAAATTTCTACAGTCCTAGTTGTTTCTTCAACAACTCCTGGAGCATCTGCGGATTCGCCTTGCCCTTACTTGCTTTCATGACTTGGCCAATGAGGAATTGTGTGGCCGCCGCTTTACCGTTCTTCACATCTGCCACAACTTTTTCATTGGCCGTAATGACGTCGGCGACAATTTTCTCCAGTTGACTCGTATCACTGACTTGTTCGAGCCCGAGTTCTTTCACCAGCTCTTCGGGATTTTTTTTCGTCTGGCGGACCTGTTCATACAACGTGGCCGTAGCCGGAGCATTAATCCGACCCTCAGCTAGGAACCACAGGATGCTCGCGACGTCGGCGGCTCGCACGGACAATCCGTGCTCAGCCCGATGCTCAGCCGAGATGCGGTTGATCAGCCAATTCGCGATCATTTGCTGGTCCACTTTTTTTTCAGACTCGGCTTCGTATTCGCTTACGACGTCTTCAAAAAACTTTGCCAATTCGTCATCCTCAACCAAACCTGACGCTTGTTCCGGCTTCAGGTTGAACGTTGATACAAACCGCTCACGCCGCGCTTCCGGTAATTCAGGAATTCCCGCCTGAAGCTCAGCGATGTGCTCATCGGTCATGACGATCGGCGGAATATCTGGATCGGGAAAATAGCGATAGTCGGCCGCTTCTTCTTTCGTTCGCTGTTCGACGGTTTTTTGGCTCGCCTCGTCCCAACCGCGCGTTGATTGATTTTTCGGGGCTTGCCCGTCTTCCCACAAGCCCTTTTGACGTTCAATTTCAAAGGCCAAGGCCCGTTCAACGGCCTTAAACGAGTTGAGGTTCTTAATTTCGGTCTTGGGATAGAGTTGTTCATCACCAACCGGCCGCAACGAGATGTTGGCGTCACACCGAAGATGCCCTTTTTCCATATCCGCGTCCGACACCCCCAGGTAGCGCATGATTAAGCGGAGTTCTTGCATGTATGCCTTGGCTTCGGCTGGCGTCCGGAAATCAGGCTCACTAACAATTTCCATCAAGGGCGTTCCGGCCCGGTTCAAGTCAATCAGCGTTTGGTTTCCGCTGTGGAGTAATTTTCCAGCGTCTTCTTCAAGGTGGAGCCGATGAATTCGGAATGGTTTGGCTTGACCATCAATATTGACCTTCATCTGCCCAGCGTACCCAAAGGGTTTATCATATTGGCTGATCTGGTAGCCTTTTGGCAGATCCGGATAGAAATAGTGTTTCCGGTCGAATTTCGATTCTTGATTGATCGAACAATTCAAGGCTAGGCTGGCCATGACCGCCCAGTCAATGGCTTGACGGTTCGGTAACGGCAATGTTCCCGGCTGACCGGTACAGATCGGGCAAATGGCAGTATTGGGCGCCTGGTCATCACGATTGTCACAACGGCAAAACATCTTGCTCTTGGTCTTGAGCTGCACATGGACTTCCAGGCCGATGACGGCTTCAAGTTCTTTCATATCAGGCGTAGTTTATCAGAGTTTTGGCAAAGAAAAAAGGCCCAACTCGTGTTGAGTTGGGCCGTGAAAATGTTTGGGTGCTAGCCGACAGTCGCCTCTTTGGCGCGCTGTTTAGCTTCGGAATCTCCCCGAGGCCAGTCGTAGTCTTCGAGATCGACGAATTGCAGCATGTCCTTGATACGGTCGCCGTCCCGGGCAACCATCTGGCGGTATATTTCTTGGCAGACGAGCCGGTAGCTCCGGTGTCCTTGCGGACCCGTTCGTAGCTCCAGCAAGTGCTGTGCCTCGCGGTCGTTGAAGCCGAAACGGCAACGGATATTGTGTCCGAGTAGAACGACGTATTGGGCAATTTCCGGACCGAGATCAGCCTTAATCTCCGCGTAGAGCACGTTCACACGTTCGACACACGCTTTGACCTGTGGTTCGAAACCAGCCTCTCGAATGTCACCAAGCTGTTCAGTGAAACCGAGGTCAACAGTGTAGAACTGTCGCTCCTGGGTCATCATGCGATGCCGATGGAGGTCGCGGTAGATCCCCAGATCGAGGACCAATTCCATCTCCCAGGGATAGCCGTATTCCATTGCCCGGCCGACTCGATCACGCCGGTTGCGACGATTGCCGACATAGGTCCGGCGGATCTCGCTCCGTTGCTCAGTCGGCATCTTGCCAATGATGTCCATCAGTTGGCGTATGGACAGCGTCGAGAATGGAAACAGCATGGCCGCCAGTTGGCCGACCTCGCCAGCATCGCGCGGAAGAATATCCACTTCCGTGGATACGCCTTGCGTGGGAATGCTTGATGCATTCCACGGAGAGATCCCATTGAGAAGGCGCTCAGTGAGATCCTTCATGGCTAAGCGCGTATTGACGAGGTACTCGCTCCGCTCGGCGCGTTGAACGTAACGCGGGATGACAGTCTTCAGGGCAGTGTGAATCTTGACCGCCAGGTCCTGCGCCTCAGGCAGATCACTGGAGTAGAGTTTCCGTAGGAGGTGCTCAAGGTTCCGCCCATTGCCGTGAATACCGACATTCGTCCTGGTCGCGGCCGGTAGCAAGATCCGCAGTGTATCACAGGCTTTCGTACGGATATCCATCTTGTAGGTCCGTTCGAAGTCCTTGCGTTCAATGTCATCCTGGCACTGAGCGTAGTGAATCTTGCCGTGACCCTGACGGATCTCATACTGAGATTCTTCCAATGGCTTCCGGCCACGGAAGTATTCCTGCATCGGCTCGATCAGTCCGACATAGGTCTGGAAGACGAAGTCCATCGTCGACGTAAAGCTGTCCGCATGGCGTGAACCCATGATCGCCGGCTCGCGGTAATACCGGAACCGACCCTCACGATCAACTTGATCATAGAAGACGTAGCGTGAGGACTGTTCGATGAACGCCAACAAGCGGCAGTCTTCGATCAGCTTGGTCAGCACGTTACTGACTTCCTCGACCGATACCCAGGCGCTCTCAAGCTCTTGCACGGAATCGTCGCCGTAGGCGATGAGAATCCGCGTGATCAGCTCATCCGCGTGAATCGGATCGATCTGGTCTTCTTCGATGAATTCCTTGAGCAGGACTTCGCGAAAACCTCCTTTGGCTCGGCTGTAGCGAGCATAGGCGGCGCCGATCATACCCGGCATGGCCTTCGGGTTAACGGCGTAGACGTTGCCGATCGGATCGGAGACGAATCGTTTCAGGAGATCTTGTTGTTCTGGAGTGAAGTCGGGCATCGTCTATCCTTTCGTTTCTGTCTTTGGCAGCTGAAGCGGCTCCACATTGGCAGCCGAAAGAAACGGCCTCAGGATGTCGACCACGTCTTGCTGGACCTTATTGATTGGTTGTGCCGCGTCGATCATCTGCCGACGGAAACTCGCTCGTTCGAAGAGATACTGGAAGCCTTCGCGAACACGCTGGTGGAAATTGAGATCTTGCATGTCGATGCGATTCACTTCACTGGTGTTCTTGCGACGCTCCAGTCCGATGGCCGGATCAACATCGAAATACAACCAGAGGTCCGGGAAAGGAATTCCTTCGTCGTCGATGTCCGCGAGGAACCGGTAAAGATCCTTGCGACCCATGCCAGCCCACCATTGGTAAGCGAACGTTTCTGGCCAACCTCGATCGGAGAGGACATGTCGACCTTCCCGTCGTGCTGGCTGAACTTCGTGACGGATGACATCGAGTCTGGCTGTCATGAAGAAGTGATACTCCTGACGCGGGGTCATCTGACCAATGTTGGGATCAAGCAACAAAGCTCGTATGCCTTCGGCCAGAGGACTGTTCCCCGGTTCACGGACGAACAATGCCGCAGGAAACACTTGGCGAAGGTATTGGTGGAGCGTAGTTTTTCCGCTTCCCTCAGGACCTGACAAGATGATGTACTTGCCCTTATTCATTGGAATATCCTCTCGATGAAGAGATGAGGGTTGTCAAGGAACCACCCCAAACGGTGGCCTCCAACCCGTTCTTGGTCCGCATCACCTTACCAGACACGGTTAGCGATGGTCAAACGAACTTAAATTGCTAGTTTAATCCCCGGTCCCATGCTGGATGTCAGGGTAATGGTCTGCAAATATGTGCCCTTCGTATCCGATGGTTTCGCTTTTTTGACGGCATCAAGAAATGCTTCGACGTTGGCTTTCAATTGTTCTGGCGCGAAGGAGACTTTACCCACGACTTGGTGAAGATTAGCGGTATCGTCCATGCGGAAGGTGATTTTTCCGCTGCGAAGAGCGGTCACGATTTTAGCCGGATCAGCATTGACTGTTTCGTTCTTCGGGTTCGGCATTAAGCCTTTCGTACCGAGGGTTTTCGCGATTGGGGCCAGGCTTTTCATCATGTCTGGCGTTGCCACGGCGACGTCAAAATCGGTTTTGCTTGTTTTCTTAATTTCGGCAATCAGATCATCGTCACCAACCATGTCCGCTCCGGCTTCTTTCGCCGCTTTGGCGGCTGGACCTTTGGCGAAAACAGCGATCCGGAGCTTCTTGCCGGTGCCATGCGGAAGATTGGCGGTTCCACGGACGAGTTGATCAGCTTGCTTCGGGTCAACGCCGAGGCGGATGTGTAGCTCAACACTACCGTCGAACTTCGTTGTGGCGGTTTGCTTGACTAAGCCAACAGCACCGTCAACACTGTACGTCTTGGCACTATCGATGAGCTGCTGAGCAGCCCGGAAACGTTTACTGCGCATAAGATATTCTCCTTCGTGGTCCTGTCCGCCACCTGCCGAGGCGGTGCCACAAAGTTAATTAGGAAATAGCAGGTGAGGTTGGTTTTGGTTCGTTTGATTCTTTACGACCGATACTGAAGTGGTAGAAGAACAGTGGTAAACCGATCAGCACAAACGGAATGGCCGCCGATAATTCCATGGAGTACTGACCGCGGTTCGTCTTTTGGACATCGAGGTACTGAGCATTCTCAGTTTGCCACTGCCTGGCCAAAGCAATTTGTTCGCTAGTGAATCCGCATTTTGACTGACAGGCCAACAAGCTCTTTACCCCGGCGTCATTGGTGATAACGTCAGTCGCCACGGGACGGGATATGACGTTCGAGTCTCCGCCTGTCTTCAACCAAACCTTCAGCCCATCATTCACAATCACGCCAGAGGCGACCACGGCCATGACTAATCCCGCAAAAGCGATGCCGTAGAAGTAGAGCGAGCGGATCGGGCTGGGTTGAGTTGTTTGCTCCCCTTGGCGGCCTTTCTCCATCAATCGGGAGAAAATGAAAAACAACGGCAGGCTGACGATGAAGAATCCTAAAGCATTGGCCAGGCTGCGACGAGTGGCTAGAGACAACGATTGTTGCTTCTGCCAGTCGGTATAGGTGGTCACCCATTGCTCGACCGCCGTTTTATCGTCGGCCGAAAATTGGCAGTCTTTCGCGCAGGTATAGACCGTGGGGTTTGATGGGACTGGGACTGGAGCGACGCTTGCTGGCGCCACCTCGCCTTTAAGTGGAACGATCGTTCCCTGGCCCGGGAGATAGAGCGGGGGTGGTGAGTTGTATCGCTGGTTATATAGATTGGCACTACGGAAAACAAATTGCCGGAAACCAATGTTCAATAAGGCAATGGACGATCCGACCACCAGGGTCAACATGATCAGGCTGACGATCGTAAAAAACGAATGGCGGAAGCCACCGCGGCGATCGGCCTTACTCTCTTGAATCACGGCCACGATGAATAAAACCAGGGCCCCGGCAACGCCGATGACGACGAATGGGATGATGAAATTCAAACTATCCATGGACTGATTATTCCACCGTTATACCCATTTGTCGAGCCGTGCCTTCGATAATCCGCATCGCCCCAGGTAAATCCTTGGCGTTCAAATCGGGCATTTTCTTCTCCGCGATTTCTTTGACTTGGGCCTTGGTAACCTTCCCCACCTTTGTCCTGAGCGGATCGCCGCTCCCCTTTTCAATCTTGGCCGCTTTCATCAAGAGAACCGAGGCTGGCGGCGTTTTCAAAATAAAGGAATAGGTCCGATCTTCGTAGATCGTCATTTCCACCGGCGTTGTTTCACCCATCCGGTCCTGGGTTGCGTCGTTGAACTTCTTGACGAACTCAGCGATGTTCAAACCGTGGGGTCCTAAAGCCGTACCAACCGGTGGCGCTGGGGTCGCCTTTCCACCGGTAATTTGAAGCTTGATGACTGTTTTAATCTTCTTGGCCATACATTAACTGGAAATCAATTTAATATGCTTGGTAAATCCTCCGCGTTCCTGAAGTTTGGCTATCCGTTTCTGTTCAATGTCATCCAGGGAAATCTTTGTCTCGTCGGCAATTGCGCGAATCACTTCCATCAGGTCAGCTAGTTCTTCAGCGAGGTGCTCTGGATCAGCCGTCATAATTTCTTGTGCCTCTTCCACGAGCTTTTGCTTCAAGAGAATTACAGTTTCTGCTGATTCGACAATTTCCGTTTCAGCCCGTCCGCCTTTGGCGGCGATGATGTCGGGGATCCGGTCACGAACGATCTTGTTGTAGACTTTCCGTTCTGTTGACCCCGTCGTCATGGACTAAAGCTTCTTAATCTGTAGGAAGTCCAATTCCACCGGCGTTTCTCGGCCAAACATCGAAACGAGAACTTTGACTTTGCCGCGACCTTCATCAACTTCCGCCACTTTACCTTCAAAGTCTTTAAATGGTCCGTCGGTAATACGCACCGGCGTGCCGGTTTCAACGTCAATCTTGTACTTCGGCTCTTCCACGCCCATCCGCTGCAAGAGGGCTTTCACTTCGTCTTCAGAAATCGGGGTTGGGGTCGTGCCCGAGCCAACGAATCCCGTCACGTTCGGCGTATTCCGCACAACGTACCAGGAGTCATCAGTGACCATCATCTCCACGAATACGTAGCCTGGAAAAATTTTCTCGGTCACGATCTTCCGTTTGCCGTTCTT
>CAZFGG010000008.1:0-36630 GCA_964518425.1 uncultured Gammaproteobacteria bacterium | reverse complement strand
CCCGAAGCTTATCGCAGGCTCCGACGTCCTTCTTCGTTCATTGCTGTCGAGGCATTCACCATACGCCCTTATTGTTCTGACATTCTGTCAGTGCACCAACTACACGCACAATAGTGTAATTGTTGTTGATCAACACCTTCCGGCCTATTAAACAGGATGGTGCGATTAAGACGAGAGCATGAAACCAGAACCATCAACGTAGTTGATTGTCTGGGCATGCTCCAGATGCTATTTCCATGTTCATTATCGCTCCGAGTTAAGAAGCGACAACAAACGTTGATTGCTTTGTTACCATTATTCAGTTGTCAATGGACGCGATTGACAGCACTGGGATGGTCACGATTTGGGATCGTGACAAGGTCAGTGATGTGAAGAAAAGAGCGGAAGGTAGTGGGGACAGACAGGACTGTCGCCTCGGGACTCACGCCTCGAAGGGCTGGGGTCTCTGGGCTGTCGTCTCGCTGATGCTGTGGCATCAGTGTCTGCCCCCACACGAGGGAATTATTCCGAGAACGGAGCGATGCCGACTGGCGACAGGCCCGGGAAGGCATGTGGGTCGACGATACGCCCCGTCTCGGAGAAAGTGGTGCCCGTACCGGTGCACTATAGGTTGACTGGGCTCCCCCTGGAGAGCCAATCCAAGTGCCCGGTACGGGGCTATCGTGTTCGCCGGTTCCCCCAGTTTCTAGGTGACGGCTGAGCGTCGCCACCCGTTACTGGGTTAGCGTGCCGTTGAACACGATTTTTGATGGGCGCTCTACCGCTGGTTGCCTTACACGTGACGAGGGTCACGCCGAGGTGGACTGATGAACTTCAGAAGCCCAGTCTCGCAATGGGAGCGCCCACGATTGATGATGCAATGATCGGGAATCAACAAGACTGGAAGATCCAGAACCGAGGTTCTGAAAAAATCAGTTTGGTTGATGAAAGGTGCGAAGAATGTTCCGTCCGAGTGGAACGTCGTGGTGGTGACAGAAGCAGGAGTATTGGCCCCGCTGTCCACGAACGCTCCAACTCGGAGCGGAACTGCCACTGTCTGCGGCCATACCCACCGCGGTGGGCGACCTATCACTGGGCCAGCATCCCATGGGCAGGACAGCGGCGAAAATCCGGGTGGAACATCATGAGTGAACCCGGGCACTTTTACCCGCTCGCTTGCGCGAGTCTCATGAACATTCCACCCCGGAACGAGGCACAGCGCCGAGTAGCGGTCCGCGGATCTGCCGACGTCCGGAGGAGTAAATCCTCATCGTCATCGGGAGAGGTAGCGTTAGGCTACCCGGCTGAAGTGGTGCGCCGAGTATGGCGTTGCTCGCTGCGCCCGACCGGGAGCGCCATCATGCGGAGCTGGCCAGTGACTCGGCGCCCAAGTGAAGGTGATGGGGAACTCATGGAAGTCCTCGTCGAGGTTGCCGCCTCATGGAAACTTCCCATGGGTGCGGCTTCACATGAGTTCCCCTACGGAGAACGACAGATGGCGGAGGATCAACTCAGCAAGGATGTGGAACTACCGGGTGTCCACGTCGGTCGTTATTTGACTAGCCCCCAGCTAGTCTCATAGCGTGCTCAGCGATCCTCCAAAAACGATGTACTTTTTTTCGAAGAGCGACGGTGCATCACGATTGTGTCATGAGTCGGCGTCGGGCTTCGCGTTGTTGAAAAGAGCTTCTGAGATTCAAAAACCGCCTTTTCGGCGGCGTCGAAGCAACAGCAGGCGCTAGGGCTTCGTTAGCCGGCGAAAACCTCCATCGTGGTAACCTTCTCCATTCGCGTAGGAATAATAGTGAGACGAGAAGACAGATGACTAGCACGACGTAGGCTACACCATAGACTTATGTAGTGTCAAGCATAACGAGGGAAAAACTGAGGACAAGAAACAAAAATTGACTTTCTTCATGAAAAGTGGACTAATATGGAAATTATCGCTTCGTTGGCCTACGGTTTTTGCTGCAGGATCAACTCTTTGAAAGCGTACGCGCTTGGCCGAATGGTGCGCTGCTGCGTCTGGTAATCAACGTCAATCAATCCAAAGCGTGGGTTGAATCCTTCGCGCCATTCAAAGTTGTCGAGGAGTGACCAATACAGATAACCGTGGACATCAATTCCGTGCTGACGAGCTTGATTGATTTGTGCGACGTGGGCGCGGATAAACGCGGCACGCTTCGTGTCGGCCCGATCGGCCAAACCATTTTCAGTAATGATAATCGGGCGGCGATACTGCTTCAGCCATTGGAGTAGGCGTCCAAGACCATCCGGCGCGATCGGCCAGCCGATGTCAGTGATGAACCGGTCTCCGCGTTGGATCGGTTCGAAGAGATGCAGCGGCCACGTCAATCGAAACTTCAGCGGGTGATGGAAATAGTAGTTCAAACCGATGAAGTCTTGTGTGTCCGATGTTTGGTCGAGCCACCATTGATTGTGCCAGTAGTGCGCGAAGAAGCGGAGAAAATGATCAAACGGATTATCAGGACGGAAGGGAACAAAATCGATCAGATTATTAGCTGAGCCGACTTTGGTGCTCGGGAAGCGTCGGTGAATAATGCGATAGGCTAAATCATGAGCTTTTGCTAAGTGCCGAATCGCCAGCCATGCGCTGACATAACTTTTGCGTTGCGGCGGCCAGTAGCCCGTGACATACGACAACGACGAGTAGACGGTCGGTTCATTGATGGTGACCCAGTAGTTGACTAAGTGACCAAGGCGTTGCGTCATCATTTCGACGTACCGACCGAAGCGGTCAATCGTTTCAGCCTGGACCCAACCGCCACGATCAGCGATCCAGGTGGGATTCGTGAAGTGATGCAAGGTGACGATTGGTTCTATGTCCAGGCGACGCAGCTCTTCGAGCACCTGACGGTAATGATCAATAGCTTCTTGATTGAAGATGCCGGGTTTCGGTTCAACCCGACTCCATTCAATCGAGAAGCGATGAGCGTTATGACCAAGTTTTTTGGCTACGGCGAAGTCATCACGGAAGCGATGAAAGTGATCGGCGCTCAGACCGGAGCGCTCACCGTTGTTCACGCGGCCGAGCTTTTCCCACTCCGTCCAGTCGTTGTGATTGTTTCCTTCAACTTGGTGGGCGCTGCCGCCAGCGCCCCAGAGGAAGTTGGTCGGAAAATTGCTTTCGCCTGAGTTCATGGACTCATCGTATCGGGTTTCTTCGCCGGTCACAAGCGGGGTTGACTTTTGCATGAACGTTTGTTATCGTCATGTTCGCTCGACGGATACTTTTTCCGTCGGTCGTGTTCATTCCAGCGGGCAATCGTGCCCATCAATTCGGAGGTTCCCCATGAAACGCTTGACCACCACGGTTTGCGCGTTCGCTCTTCTCATCCTGCCGATGCTGGCCATCGCCAATCCGGTCAACGGAATCTACAATTCCACTGATCTCGGCGGACAGCTGCTGACCGGGCGCGGTTCCACCTGGCGGACCGGGGTCAATTCGGGTTTCCCCCATGTCTCCCATGCGCAGTCGTGGGATGGCTCGAACCTCGGGACGCAATGGGAAGTCTCCTGCCCGAGTGCGCCGAGCTACGTCAGCGTCGTCGACAACCGCGTGGCCGGGACTGGTACGATCGTCTACACGACGAACTACACTGGCGGCACGTTTACGCTCTTCCCCGGTGGATGGCCGTGGGGGGATGGCACCGGGACGCTCAGCACCACGACCGAGATCACGACGGTCCAGTACGTGAGTAACACGCCGGTCGCGTCGCGAGTCAACACCAACACGTCGGGTCAGTTCCAGGGTGGCTGTGCGCTGACGTTCTCCATCGCCAATGGCATCGGCGTGTGTGAAACTCCCTTCTGCTCCAAGCCGGTGACCTACCCGGTTTTCCTCGACGGAACCTGCAATCCAGCGTCAGCTGCGGCTCAGTTCGGGTCCTGGGGTGACATCACCCAGATCACCATGCAGATCAACTGCGCCACGCCGACCAATCAGTCGACTTGGGGTCGAATCAAGACCCTCTACCGCTAGTCGCACATTTCTCCAACTCCGCCACGGTTTCGACCGCGGCGGATTTTTTTATTGCTGCTGACCAAGGGTTGACAAGTCACGTTACTGCGGTATGCTGGCCGCGAGAGGAGCACCTTCACAATCACGCCTCGTGACCAATGAGAAAGGAGTCTCACGATGCCCGTCGTGCTAACATCCTATAGTCCGTTGCCGGGAGTAAAGGAATGTGCTCAGGCAGTCTCCGAAGTACCGGGCGTGCTCTTCTGTTCGCCCGACCGATTTCGGGATTCACCACCGCACGTTCCCAGGGCTTTGGTTAACCGACGAGGAATCGAAGTTCACATCTACTCAACCGGAAAAAGTCAGTGTATTACCGTTGAGCTGGAGTCTTCAATGAAGAGTGCTGAGGTGCTGGCGCGTATTCAGAGCCTGCTTGCGCAGCGCTTGCCGGCAGTCGTACCTCACCCTAAGGAGAAGGAAAACATGCCAGCTCCCCCGATTGCCAACGTGTTTCGAGGAACGTCACATGACGTCATCAAAGGCGGAAATGACTTTTTGGAGTTCTTGTCGCAACAAGCCGGTGTCTCGAAAGTGATCGTGGATAAAATCAATCACCATGCCCGTTACACCGGGGAGGCAGCTGAGTTCGAAGCCGCCGGACATTCAGTTCTGGCCTACTATAGCTTTGAGGGCAAGAAGCAGAAGTTTCGCGTCTTTGCGAATGAGCACATCACCGTTGACCGGCTGCATCGTCGCCTGAAGAAAGCTTGGATGGAGAAACACCAACGAGGCGGTGTCGGACAAAGCAGCAAGGACGAAGTCATTCTACCCAACCACGTCCAGCGGCGTATGGCCCAGGACCAGGAACGGACAAACGGCCACTCCGCCGCGCCGCCGACTGGCCGACCCAAGTTCCAGCTGACACCACAACGCGCGGAGACGTATGAATTTCTGCGATCACTACAGCCGGATGCTCGAACGGATTTCGAGCTAGTTGGAGTGACGGGGCTACTCAACAAACAGTTTCCCGGGCAGGCCACAAACCGATATGCGGCGTTAATCGACACAGGTCTGCTCAAGCCACTCGAGATCATTGATGCGAAGTCTCGGACGAAACGATTCAAGGTTGTCGTGGCGGACATTGAGGTTGTCGCGAAAGTTCCGACCAAGAGCATCACCGCTATGTCGGTTGCTCAGGCCAAGCCGTTGCCTGTTCCAGAACCGCCAACACCAACTCGCGACCCGATACCTGCAGCGGGGACGATCGATCTGAAGAGGGTGATCGATCAACTGTCTGGATTAAACAAGAAGCAGGTACGTCTCACGACCAAACTCGATGAGCTGCAGAAGGAGTATCAGCGCCTTGAGAATGAAAAGTCGCAGTACGTTCGTTCGTTGAAGAAGCTCCGTCTCGGCGTAGTCGAGAAAGATGGAGAAATCCTTCTCCGGCCGCTCTAGTGCTTTGTCCCCCGCCTGAAAAGCGTCGGGGGACTTTTTTATTGCCGCTGTCCTAAAAAGTAGCCGACGAGCATGCCGGCCAGAACGACGAGCATGCCCAAGGTAACAATGATAACAGTCCGACGCCGCATCTTGGTAGTCTACCACATGGCCCATGGTATACTAACGCATATATGACCAAGGTCTTGATCACCGGCGGGGCGGGCTTCATCGGATCAAATTATATCCGCCACGCCTTGATGGCCCATCCCGATTGGGAAATTTGGAACCTCGATAAGCTGACCTACGCGGGCAACTTGGCTAACCTCAAGGACGTCGAGCATGATCCCCGCTATCATTTTGTCCGCGGGGATATTGCCGACGCGGCGGTCGTGGCTAAGGCTATGAAAGAAGGCATTGAACTGATCATCAACTTCGCGGCTGAATCGCACGTCGACCGCTCGATTCAAGGCAGTCAAGAATTCTTAGTCACCGGAGTGTTAGGTGTCCAAACACTTCTCGACGCCGCCAAAGAGAACGACGTCAAACTGTTCTACCAAATTTCTACGGACGAGGTTTACGGCGACGTCGAGGCGGGAGCATTTTCCGATGAAACTGATCCACTTCAGCCCTCCAGCCCATATTCCGCGGCCAAAGCCGCTGGCGACCTCCTTGTCTTGGCCTATGCCCGAACACATAAGTTGCCCATTGTCATCTCCCGCTGCACGAATAATTACGGGCCATATCAGTATCCGGAAAAAATGTTACCGTTGTTCGTGACGAACCTCCTCCAAGGAAAAAAAGTACCGGTCTATGGTGATGGACAGCAAGTCCGTGACTGGCTTCACGTCGGTGATCACTGCCAGGCGATCGACCTCATTTTGGCCAAGGGCCAGCCAGGAGAAATCTACAATATTGGCGCCAACCACCAGCCGGAACATGTCAACCTGGAAGTCACAAAAATTATTCTCGACGAACTCGGGCATGACGAGTTGATGATTGAACATATTCCTGACCGTCCGGGTCACGACCGGCGCTATGCCGTGGCCACAAGAAAAATAGAAGCTCTTGGTTGGAAACCGTCGACTGACTTTGCCGAGGGAATCCGTCAGACGGTTCGGTGGTACAAAGATCATCCTGACTGGTGGCAGCCAATTGTGAGCGGGACATTCCGCCAGTATTATCAGGCACAGTATCAAAAAAAATGAGCGACTCATGTAGAGCCGCTCACGCCGTGCGCCGTGTACCAGTCAAAAAAGCGATTGGCCAGGTCTGTTCTTCCAAACAAGCCCAGAAAGATTTCGACCGTCTCGCAGGTGTCAGTGAGGAAGATGCTGAACCGCCGTTCGATGAATGAACCCATGATTTCCTCCCGCTCAGATGCTGCTCGATAACCCCGATCTATCCTTCAGCCATTGTTTCGTCTGCTGGTAGAATTTCTTGGCTCGTTCAGGACCGTATGCGATGTCAGAAAAAAATGAAAATTGCCAGAACCCAAAAGAGCTTTTTCATTTCTTCCTCCTCAAGTATAGAATATTCCCGAAAACCATGAGCGTCAACAACACGCAATGAAGGCCCTTGTCTTGGGAGCAAACGGAATGCTGGGCCAAGCAATCATGTCAACCTGGCCGGAACATCACCTGGTTGGGCTGGATCAACCAGAAATCGATATCACCAAGCCGCAGGATATCACCCACGCCTTGCTGACGTATCGGCCCAACCTTGTGATCAACTGTGCGGCGTTGACGGCGGTTGATCAATGTGAGACCCGGGAAGAGGTTGCCGACCGAGTCAACGGTACGGCAGTTGGGTATGTAGCTCGGGCCTGCGCGGCCCAGCGTCTTCCGCTCGTTCACTTCAGTACGGATTACGTTTTTGATGGCCACAAGGAAACAGGGTACGCTGAAGACGATCAACCTGGCCCACCAATCAACGCTTACGGCCGGACGAAACTCCATGGCGAAGAACAATTACGTCTGAATACGACCAGGTTCTACTTAGTTCGAACGTCGTGGCTCTACGGAGCGGGAGGAAAAAATTTCGTACAGACGATGCTCGACCTGAGTAAAACACAGCCCGAGATCAGGGTCGTCAACGACCAACATGGAAAGCCGACATCGACGGTTGACCTCTCGCTGTTCGTCAAAAGCCTTGTCCAAGACCATGCACCATATGGCACCTACCATGGTGTTAACGAAGGGGCTACCACATGGTACGATTTCGCGGTAGAAATTTTCCGACAAGCTGGCCTTAGTTCAATCATCAAGCCCTGTACGACCGCTGAATTTCCACGGCCAGCTCAACGGCCGGCCTGGTCGATCCTCAACAACACGAAACGCCCATTGCTTCGACTGTGGACTGAGGCTCTTCGTGACTATTTATCAGAGATAGGCTATTCTGTGACGGCATGAAAGGTATCATTCTCGCTGGCGGATCAGGAAGTCGATTGCGTCCGATGACGCTGGTGACGAGCAAACAGCTCCTGCCGATTTACGATCGGCCAATGATTTTTTACCCGCTGGAAACCATGATCCGGGCCGGAATTAAGGAAATCTTGATCATTGTCGCGCCAGAGCGAGCCGGAGATTTTCTCCGAGTACTCGGGTCAGGTAAAGAGTTCGGCGCGAAATTTACCTACGATATTCAGGATAAACCCAATGGCTTAGCTGAGGCCTTTACGATTGGTGCCGATTTCATTGATGACGGCCCGGTGACGCTGATCTTAGGAGACAATATTTTTCTCGGTCGGGATGATCAAATTAAGGAAGCTGTCTCCAGTTTCACTAGCGGCGGTCGGGTCTTTGCAAAAGAAGTTCCTGATCCAGAACGATTCGGCGTCGTTGAATTCGACGCAGATCGCCGAGTCGTCTCGATTGAAGAAAAACCCAGCGCGCCAAAAAGTAATTTTGCGTTGATTGGTATGTATATTTTTGATCAGCGGGTCAAGGATATTGCCAGCCAACTTCAGCCATCAGCTCGTGGCGAGCTAGAGATCACCGATGTCCAAAAAGCTTATCAACAACTTGGTCAACTCGATGTCCGTATGTACGACGGACAGTGGCTTGATACCGGCACGCCCGATTCACTCCTCCAAGCGGGCAACATGATTGCCGATTGGAAGAAAACGAACGGCCGGACTAGTTTGTAATCTGATAACTGCCTTTTTGGTAGACCCACGACCCGCCCGGACCGGACGTAAAAATAACGCTGGCCAGCCCGGTTTGATAAGTAATCTGACAATTGTTGTTCAGGTGAATTTTCTGAGCCGTCACCTCGTTGAGGTTGGCGTTATTCGAGATGTCGACTAGACCGGTGGGCGCGTAAAGCACTCCGGCACTGAGGTTATTCGAGACATCAATAGCTTTGGCCGTTAGTGCCGGATCGGCGTTCATACTGATGGCCATAATATAATTTCCATTCGGGCAGTCCGTGTCAATCGTGCAGGCTTGTCCAGATTTTGATCCACCGCCACATTTCTTGGGTGAGCCCGTACAGCTGGCGTAGTTGCCGGTCAGGTTAGCGTTGTTACTTAGGGAGACGGTACCTTTCGTCGCGCGGTTTGAAGGATCATCGATAACGATAGTGCCACTGTTGGTTCCATAGCCGGGCGCTAATTGGAAGGTGGCGCCGTTGGTAATCGTTAAATTCCCGGCCACCCACAATGTTCCACCCAGGTAGACATGCCCGTTATTCGCATCGATAACGACATCACCGACGTATTTTCGTGGACCAATGGTTGACCCGTCGGTTAAGGTACAGGTGGGTGAACAGGTTGTCGTTCCGCCGGCTGCCGCTTGTGATTCCATTTGGGTAATTTGGGCCGAGGAGATCGGAAAGTTTTGCGGCGGTTGATCGGGAGAGCCGGGATGACAATGGGTTCCACCGCTCAACGCGCATGTTTCAGAGTTATTATTTGCTGTGACCGTTCCAGACAGGGCTTGATAATAGGCGTCGGTCGTAACGGTTGTATTAGTAATTGTGTGACTGTAGGCGTTACCACCAATGGTTGGAATATTCAAGGTCGGAGTCTGCCCGCCTGTATTGATCTGAAAAGCCAGGTCGTAGTTTAGGGCCGTCATACTTGCTGTCCCGCTACCGACCTTGGCTGTTCCATTGGCGTACGTTGTGTCATCGAAACTGTGGACCGAGGTCCAGTATTTGCTGCTGTTTGACGAACTCACTTTCATGACCAGCCAGTAGGTCGTGCTGGGCAGTAAAATGGTGGCCGGCGAGAAAAGTTGGTTGGTCCAACCGTTTTCCCAGCCCGCCGGACTATCGTTGGGGATGCTGACGGATATGTCTTGGCCACTGCCGGAAAGGTTAGTGCCAGGGTTACCGCTATTGTCAGAATAAATATACAACGTGACTGATGTTGTTGGGGAGTTGTGCTTGGCGACTTTGAGATCAATGCTATAGACGGTATCGTTGACGTCAGAGACGAAACTTTGAGCGAGATAGGTCGTTGAGCTCGCGTCACCGAAGTTCTTGGTGTAGAGCGGACTGACGGTCGGATCCGAAACTTGGTCGGTGGTTGGACTGCTGACCGCTAAGACTGCGTCGCCAGTAATCGACGAGCCATTGCTCCCGTTGATGGACCCGTTGGTATAGGCGTTGCCATTAATCTTGGCGTTGTTGTCGAGCGAAATGCCGCCCTCACCGGATTGGACACCGTACTGGAACGAAGCGGACGTGTTGGTGGTCGTGAGCGTGACTTGGAGTTGATGGGTGGTCGATCCGAGGAAACCCGGGACCGTTGAGTTGGAAGTAATCGTTCGAGAGTTTCCGCTGCCGCTGACGACCGTCGTGAACGTTCCGTTACCGACGCTGACATTACTCTCGCCAATAAAGTTTGGGTTCCCCGGACAATCGGTCGTATTATTCGGATTGTTTAAACACCAGACGGCTTTCTCAATCCCTGACTCAGCAATTCGAATCCCAGCCTGATCGTTGACTTGATGGCTGGTGCTCTGGATATGAAAATTCAGCCGATCGAACAGAGTAGCGACAATGATTGCCACGGCGGTCAATAAAATCAGGGCCATGGCTAAAGCGATGCCCGGCCGGGAAGGCCTTTTAGGAATGATTACGAAGGGGGACATAGAGAACGGCGGTTTGGCGAAAAGAGCTATTATTGACCGGGGCCGAAGTAATGATCGTCGCCTCGACGGTTGTTGAAACGGTGGGATCATCACTAGTATAGCGGAAATAGATATCACTGACACCATCGGTCAGGATAGCAGTTCCAGCTGCTCGGCTACTCGATGGATCGGGGGCCGTAATGAGCTGGATCTGTTCACTCGAACTATCCCAACGCACGACGGCGATGTCTGTTTGCGTTGGAGAAGGGCTGCCGGCGACAATGCTCGGTAACGTCAGAACGACCGTTGTGCCGTTGGTGGTATAGGTTGTGCCATTGATGATGGCCGACGCAACAATAGCTTTTCCTTGACGGAGAGTTTGATCAAGCGTCGAAAAAACTCGAGTCGCTTCATCCCCGACAAGAATTCTACTCTGTTCGTCGGTATTGAAACGGCTGGTCCCAATAAAAATATTGACTACCACGAGGATGACCAGGGACATGATGGAAATACTCACGATCAATTCTAAAAGCGTTATTCCAGAATGCCAATGCATGACTGGGTGTCTCCGGCGGCGAAAGAACCGTACGAATTGAGCTGGTTGAAAAAAATTATACATTTTCTCTTTCATAACCCTACCCCACTCTTTCCGATCAGCGAGGTTGTCGTATACGAGACGGTCGTTCCGCCGGCTAACCATTGAATCGTCACCAGGACTTGTTTCAGGGTGGTGCTCGTACTTGTTGGGTAGGGCGAAATGGTCAAGAGACCATTATCATCAAACGTTCCCGTGCCGTCGGGCAAAGCATTCAAGCTCAAACGAATCCAATCGACCGGCAAATTGGTATTTCCCTCAAAATCCCATGTCTGGGTTGTGTCCGTGGTGGTGGTGACGTCATCGACCTTCACATGTACTCCGCCCCAGGTCAGCAGGGCGGCGGGACCGGAGGTAAACGCGGCATCAGTAATCGTGCCGGTATCTTGCTGGGTTCCATTGATGTAAATTTTCAGCGTCGCTGATGCTGTTGGATCCATAACAACCTTGAGAGTATTCCAGCTGTTCAGCGGGAAGGAGACATTACTTTTTGAGAAGAGAACGGTCGTGGTTCCAGCACTGACTTTTTCTAGAACTAAATTTTGCGTACCGCTGGTGCCGCTATCGAGGTCGGTTGTCGCCGCCGCCAGGCGAACACGATAGGTGTTGTTCTTATCGCTCGCTTGGAGCCAGTAGCCAATTGCCCAACCGCTCGGACTATCACTGACAACCTGCCAGTTGGCTTGTAGCGTAGCCGCCCCATATGCCCCGGCTGGAAAAAGTAATCGTCCCGATGGCTGTCCGGTATAGCCACTACTACCCAGCAGCTCAAGGACGTTTGCGCCACAATGCTTCCCGCTCGTGGCGGGTGGACAAGGACTACTCGTGGTGTCGAGGTTAGCGGCGTCCGTCGAGATTTTCCATGCACCGGCGTTATACAGGACGTTCTGAAAAGAGCCATTGGTTTGGTTTGCTAACGTCGAGGCATCGAGTTGCTTCAAGGCGTTGATTTCTTGGTCTGCCAAGATCGCCGCTTGGGCCCGAAAAGCGACCCGGCGACTGACCGCATGAACATTGACCAGGCTGGCATAGATCACGATCATAATAGCCACAACGCTCAAACTTAAAATACTGTCGATCAGCGTAAACCCAGGTTGGCGAAGCGTCGTTCTCATGTTTGATCTTAGATGTAGTGTACCAAGCGTTTGACGGCCTGTCGAAGGTTGATCAATGGACACGCTTCTGCTAGCTTGACACCGAGCCGTCGTGGCGAAATGGCAGACGCACTAGCCTTACCTGCCCGCCGGACTTGCCGACCAAAAGAAAAGTATCGTCTTGCTGGAGTGGCGGAACTGGCATACGCGCTAGCCTTAGGAGCTAGTCCCCGCAAGGGGTTGAGAGTTCAAATCTCTCCTCCAGCACCATCAAGCTCATTGCGTCCGGCAAGGCAGGCGGGGGAGCTAGCGGGAGCAATCCCATGTCGGTTCGACTCCGACCGACGGCACCAAGAAAATAATCCCGCGAAAAAAGGGTCATCATCGGCCGGCGGAGGAGGAGAAGGGCCGAGCACTTCTGCCAGTGGCAGGAGAGCACAGGCCCCGGCCCGTGCGACAGTACAATAAGGAGCAAGGGCGACTCCGACCGACGGCACCGCTTGACGTTTCTTTCGGAAAGAGTATACTATCGGCATAGACAAATTTTGGTGGCCCCCCGTAAGGAGCCGCCATTATGTTTATCCGTGTTTTCATCATTGTTCTTTTGCTGAGTTTTCCTGTCCTGAGTATTCCGCAATCTCGAGTATTAGCTGATGGTCCGACAGTCGTGATCAACGAGCTGATGTGGATGGGCTCATCGGCCTCAAGCGCCGATGAGTGGATTGAGTTACGAAACTTGACCGACGAACCGGTTGACCTGTCGAATTGGCAGTTGACGAAGAAAAGCAGCGGTACGGAAGTGGTCATGCTGACTATTCCCGCCGGCAAATCCATCCCTGCCAGCGGGGACTTTTTGATCAGCAATTACGTCAACGCCAACGCTAGTTCCGTCTTGAACGTTGTGCCCGACTACGTCACGACTGATGTGGCCTTATCGAATTCAGCGCTCCAGATCAAACTCTATGACCCTCCTCATACTCTGATTGACACGGCTGATGATGGCGTGGGTAATCCGCTGAACGGCGCTTTTGATAGTACGGCGAAAATCTACGCCAGCATGGAGCGAAATATTGTTCCCGGTGACGGAACATTAGCCGTCAATTGGCATACGGCATCGCGTAGCGTTGGCTTCCAAGATGGAAAAACAGAACTCGGGACACCTGGCACCGTGAACTCCAATGCTCTTCCACTTGCCGACGCCGGTCCAGACCTCAGCGGGGTCGTTGGTCAACCAGTGAACTTTGATGGCAGTGATTCATCCGATCCGGAAGGACAAACGTTAACCTATGCTTGGGGTTATGGTGACAGCCAAAATGGGACCGGTCCCACGCCGCAACACAGTTATGCCACGGCCGGCACGTTTACCGTTACGCTGACGGTAAGCGATGGTACTGACACGGCTAGTGACACACTGAAAGTAACTGTGACCGATGCGCCGGTTGTGGTTCCGGTTGTTCCTCCAGCGCCAGCGACCGCGCCTCCTCCTACCACTCCTAGCCCCTCCTTGAACAAGGAGGGGAACGTGAGTTGTCGCGGTTTACGGTTATCCGAAATCTATCCCAATCCACCCGGCGTGGACAATGATGAATTCATCGAACTACAGAATACTGGTGACGAGGAATTGCGCACTGCCGGCTGTGCAGTATCCACCAGCGCCACGAAAAAGTATGTTTTGCCGGACACGGTTGTGCCCGTCGGTGAATTTCTCCTCCTGCCGAAATCACAAACAAAGTTAATGTTGACGAATACTGGTGGAACGGTGCGGCTGTTGGATGTTGATGGTACAGAGCTTGATCGCGTCAGTTATGACATTGCCAAGGAGGGAATGACCTACGCGCTGATCAATGGGGCCTGGCAGTGGACCGGACAGCCCACGCCGGGAAAGGCGAATGTGGCAGGAACAACTACAATGAAACAATCGGAGCCCAAAACGAAAGCAGCGCCGACCAAGGCCAAGAAGACAACCAAGAAGAAATCGTCAGCCAAAGTAAAACCGCCGGCCCAAAGCATCAGCCTCCGTGAGGTTCAAGAATTAGACTCAGGGGATCGGGTGATCGTCCACGGCGTGGTCACCAGCGCCGTTGGATCGCTCGGCGCAACATTAACGACGCTACAATCTGATGACAGCGGAGTAACGCTGATCATTCCCAACGGTGAACCGGCTTTGAAGATCGGTCAAAATGTTGAAGTCACCGGAACGGTGCGGCTCTACCAAGGCCGTCGACGCGTGGCAGTTGAAACCTATGGATTGAAGGTCCTGTCGACCGACGGAGTTGTTGATGCACAAACGATGTCGACCGATGACGTCGGCGCTGATCAGGCGGATGAACTTGTGCATATCAAAGGAACGGTAGCTGTAGCCAGTGGTAGTCACATTGATATTGACGACGGCAGTGGACCGGTCACGGTGTATCTAAAATCCTCGACTGGTATTATCCGACCGAAAGTGAAAATGGGCGACACCATGGATGTGACGGGAGTTGTTGGGGTCAGTACGAGTGGAGTACGCGTGTTGCCACGAAGTCAAGACGACATCCATGTTGAACGAGTGCTTGGCACGTCGACTACAACGCCGACTACGCCCGTGAATGTTCCGACCAGTTCACCGCATCAATCACTGTGGTACTGGTTATTCGTTGCGGTTGGTGGACTTGGGGCGACAGCCAAGCCATTGTGGAAGAAATGGCAAGAAAGGCGATTGCTATGAGAAGCGAAAAATCCTATTACATTTATATCCTGCGTTGTGCTGACAGCTCATATTACATCGGTGTGACAAGCCACTTGGAAGCGAGATTGTGGGGACATGAGCAAGGACTCGTGCCCGGATATACCGAACAGCGTCGACCAGTACAGCTGGTCTATGCCGAAGCAACGAACGATGTTGGCGGGGCGATTGATCGCGAGAAGCAATTGAAACGTTGGTCGCGGAGGAAGAAGGAAGCGTTGATTCAAAATAATGAACAAGAGTTGGTACGTTTAGCAAAACATAGGTTTAAACGCCGATATAACTGGCGAAGAAGAATGTTTATGTCACGGTGAGCCGGCCCCAAAGGGGCCGCCGCCGAAGGCGGTAGCCGAACCGGCACAAGTCAATGTTACGCTGTGTCGCCCTTCGGCTACCCGCTATCGCGGGCCTCTTTCGCTTGGCTCAAGAGGGCTCAGGGTGACACCTTTACGATGGGCTCACCATGACATAAAACTGTGGGTCGTGATGGTAACGGTGCATCATGGTAGAATGAGCACATGCCCCCTAAGCAAAAACTCCTCATCATCGATGGTAACGCCCTGATTCACCGCAGTTTTCATGCGTTGCCGCCCCTGACAAACGGTAAGGGGGAAATGGTCAACGCGGTCTATGGATTCGCCGCGTCCTTATTGAAAGCCTGGAAAGAACTCAAGCCGACGCACATCGCGGCCACGTTTGATTTAAAAGGCCCGACGTTCCGTGACGAGATGTACGACAAGTACAAAGCCACACGGGTGAAAGCACCGGATGAGCTCTATGCTCAAATTCCTCGCGTCAAAGACTTGGTCAAAAGTTTCAATATCCCTATTTATGAAAAAAAAGGTTTTGAGGCGGACGATGTCATCGGCACGATTACCAAGGACGCCAAAGGGGCGGAGAAAATCATCCTGACCGGCGACATGGATACGATGCAGCTCGTCGATGACCACACAAAAGTGTTCACCATGCGCAAGGGCTTAACGGATACGGCGCTCTATGATGCCGACGGCGTGAAAGAGCGGTACGGATTGCGGCCGGACCAAGTCATTGATTACAAGGCCCTGCGTGGGGACACGTCGGACAACATTCCCGGGGTTAGAGGCATTGGCGAGAAAACCGCGACCGAACTGTTACAGAAATTTGATACTTTGGATGATTTGTATAGCGCGTTGGCCGATGATTCAAAAAAAGCGAAAGACATCAAACCAGCGGTTAAAGAAAAATTACTGAAGTTCAAGTCCGACGCGTTCTTATCGAAAAAACTGGCTACGATTAAGCGCGACGTGCCGATTGACTTTGATCTCGACGCGGCGGCTGTGAAAAATTATGACCGGACAAAAGTAGCGGACATGTTCCGCGAACTCAATTTCAAGTCGCTGTTATCAAAATTACCAGAGATCGATGGGAAAACGGGAAAGCAGTCAGCGATGCAGTTTGATTTGTCCGCCCCCGCGCCCAAGAAAGAAGGACATGACTACACGGTGGTGAATGATGATACGGCCTGGAAAAAGTTTTTGGCTGAGCTGAAGCAACAAGATATTTTCGCTGTTGATTCAGAAACAACCGGACTTGATCCTTGGAACGCCAAGCTCCTCGGCCTAAGTTTCTCGTGGAAATCTGGAGAGGGTTGGTACGTGGTGATCAACGACGAGCGGCTTGATGCCCTGCGGCCGATATTAGAAAACCCGAAAATTGAGAAAGTCGGGCACAACATGAAATACGACGCAGAAATTTTGAAACTCCATGGAGTGGACTTGGCGCCGCTGTCATTCGATACGATGCTGGCGTCGTACCTGCTGAATCCAGGGACACGACAACATTCACTCGATGCCTTAGCCTTTGCCGAATTTGGTTACGAAATGATGCCTATCGCTGCTTTAATTGGGCCAAAAGGAAAAAACCAACTGCCGATGGAAGATGTGCCAGTAGAAAAACTCGGCTGGTATTCGGCCGAGGACGCGGATTTTACCTGGCGACTCTACGAGAAACTAAAACCGCGATTGGAAAAACAAGCCATTACCGGTTTATTTCATGACATTGAAATGCCGACGTCTCGCGTCCTGGTCGATATGGAACTGACGGGAATCAAAATCGACGTCGATTTTCTGGCCGACATGGGCAAGACGATGCGTACGAACCTCAAAAAAATTGAACAGAAAATTTACACCTTGGCCGGCGGTGAGTTCAACATTAATTCGCCGATTCAACTGAAAGAGGTGCTGTTTGAGAAATTGAAAATCTCGACACAGGGAGTTGGCCGGACAAAAACAGGTTTCTCGACGGCGGCCGATGAGCTGGAGAAAATGAAAGATGCTCACGAAATCATTCCGCTGATTGGGCAGCAACGAGAGCTGTCGAAGTTGCTATCGACGTACATCGAAGCCCTACCGACCATGGTCAATCAAAAAACCGGTCGAATCCACACGGATTACAATCAGGCCGTCGCCGCGACTGGTCGATTATCATCGAACAACCCTAACCTCCAAAACATTCCCATTCGGACCGATCTTGGGGCGGCTATCCGCAAAGCCTTTGTGGCGGACCGGGGCAAGCGGTTGATCTCGGCTGACTATTCGCAAATTGAGTTACGGATCATTGCCTCGATGGCCAAAGACGAGGCGATGATGGAATCATTCCGAAAAGGTGAAGACATTCATGCTCGTACGGCGGCGAACATCAATGGTGTGCCTCTCGATAAAGTTACTCATCAGATGCGCCGGGCATCGAAAGCAGTGAACTTTGGAATTATCTATGGCCTCGGGTATGTTGGCTTGGCCCAAGGCGAAGGAATTTCGCGGCAAGAAGCCAAAGAATTTATTGAAAAGTATTTCGAGATTCACAAGAACATTAAGAAATGGATTGAGAATACGAAGAAATTGGCCCATGAAAAAGGTTACGTTGAAACATTGTTCGGCCGGAGACGGTATTTTCCGGAGATCAATTCGTCCAATGGGATGCTCATCGCCTCAGCCGAACGGCAAGCGATCAACGCGCCGATTCAAGGCACGGCCGCGGACTTGATGAAGCTGGCGATGATACATGTCCACGATGGACTATCAAAAGTAAGTAAAGAAGCGAAACTCTTATTGCAGGTTCATGATGAGCTAGTTGTTGAAGCGCCGATGGATGAGGTTGAGAAAGTCTCGGCGTTTGTGAAGGAGACAATGGAGAACGTCTACACACTGAATGTGCCGATTGAGGTTGAGGTCGGGGTAGGGAAGAATTGGGGAGAGGCGAAATGAATTCTGAGCGAGAACCATTTTTCATTCCAGACATCGAGCCCGAGGCCATCGGTCCGGTTGAGTCTGGCACCCCGGAGCAGATTAAACGGCGGCAGGAACGGCATGAAGATCCCGAGCGACTGTCGGCGAAGATTCTTGAATGGTGGAAAGGCGACACTCACACGCACACCAAGGAAAGTACGCGGCCTGATTATGGATATACTGAAGGCGTATACGATGTGGAAGAAATATTAAAGTACTACCAAGAACTCGGTTTAGAATTCGCCGGATTTACTGAACATGCTTCAAAACCCGGCGCTCCAGAAATCCAGTCGTCAGACAGTGCTGTTTCCCAATCATTACTTCGCGAAGCCGAGCGGATCACAGCGGTCAACCGTGAAAGGAAATATGAAGCTGTCGGATTGTCGGGGGTTGAGGCGAACATTGTGTTTAGTCCCGACGGCCAGCCGGTCCTCGACTTACCGCCTGAAGTTTTAGCCAAACTGGATATCGTCATCGCTTCTCGTCACGCTATTGTCCGGGAAAAAGAACCGGCCGCGATTAAAGCAACGCTCCTAGCTGCGATTCATGATAACAAGGTTGATGTCATTGGGCACCCCGACCGGTATACGCGTCTCGACGGCGAGCAACCCAAAGAGTATTGGCAGGAATATTGGGCCGTCTGGCCGGAAGTTTTTTCAACCATGGCCAAAGAGGGCAAAGCGTTTGACCTCAATATGACCAGCCAGCCTGATAAACGGATCGTCAAGATGGCGGCTGAAGCGGGCGTCAAGTTTTTCCTTAACTACGACGCCCATGATTTCAACCAGTACAAATGGGAAAATACCGAATCGTGGAAAGCCGGGGACCAAGCGAAGAATCGATGGGGGAAGGGTGAAGCGACGGACGAAGACATAGCCACGCTCCGTACGTACAAAGCCGAACGACTATCCGGTGGGCCGGGCGTAAAAGCAATTCTCCGCTTGGTTCATTGGATCAACTATCTCGAAGAACTTGGGGTGACGCCAGATCGAGTGGTCAACTCGTCAAAAGACCGCCTCTTGGAATTTCTGACCGAAACACGCGGGAAAAGAACAGCTAATCTTGAACAATTAACCAATGCCTAACCGCGCCTTCGTTGTTCACGGCTGGTCTGGTTCTCCACGCGAAGCCTGGCAAGGTTGGTTGGCCGACGAACTCACGGCGCGCAATTGGCTAGCGATAAACGTTATCATGCCTGCACCAAACCATCCGGAAATCGAGAGCTGGGTAAAAACATTATCCCAAGCAGTAGGCCAGCCAGACGAGAAGACAGCCTTTGTTGGTGGAAGCATTGGGTGTCAAACGATCTTGCGCTATTTGGCTGGGTTACCAGTTTACAAAGTTGGCCGGGTTGTTCTCGTTGCTCCCTGGATCCATTTGAAAGACGCCGCTTATGAGTCACCTGAAGACCGTGAGATTGGACGCCCATGGATCGAGACTCCGATCGATTGGACCAAAGCAAAAAGGACCATGAGCTCGTGTACGATATTAATGTCAACTAACGACCCCTATGTCCCAATTAGCGACGCCGATATTTTTGAACGTGAACTTGGCATCCCCGTCCAGCGGCTGGACGGTCGGGGACACTTTACCGCAGATGATGGCGTGCTCGAGTTACCCGAAGCCCTAGACAGCCTCCTCAAATCTGCCTAAACTTTTCTTAGTATCACTTAACCAAGAACCTATGCCACCTGAATACGAAGGAATGAGTTCCGACATGGATCAGGATAAAGAGATTGGCCCAAAAGAGGGTCAGGGTATTGATGAAGTTGAAGGAGTCCCAAACGAGCAGCTCGAGAAAGCCCACCAAGACGACGCGGCCAAAGAAGCGGCCGAGGAAGAACAACATAAAGAATAAATAATTCGGAAAATCGTATGGACGATCAAACGCTCGATGATACGTCGGATGTGGATGTGAAAGATAAAGATGAGGAACTGGAAGACGATGAGGATGTAGCCGAAGGGGGCACGGAAGAAGTTAACGATGAGGATGTAGACGACAAAGGAGAAACGTAAAGAAAAATTCACCATCCCTACTACTCCTTGTGGAAGGAGGGTACTGTTTTTCATTCCTACGTTCACAGGAAGATTTTTTGGATAAAAAGTGCCCCCGGACTCGTTGAGTACGGGGGCGAAGCCTAAGATGTGTGCCTGACCGCTAGGGAGGGTGGGAGTTGGGATTCTTCATCGTGAAGATCCTCAAACCATCAGGCTTGTGACCAGTCATGGTCACGGAGGGAAGTGCCGGTGATCAAACCTGCGGTGAATGAACGTCAGTGGAATACCGGAAGCGGTAGAGACCTTGAGGAGTCCTATCCGGACCAAGGTCGGCTTAGGTTAGCCACTTTTGTTCATGCGGCCCGAGGAAGGACCAGCGGTACCGTGGACATCAACGCTCAAGAAAAGAAATGAACCGAGCGTATGACAGACAGCATAGACCCGTTTTCTTTATTAGGTCAAGCAATGATTTCCACAAGATAAAAAAAACGTGACAACCTTGGGGGTTGTCACGATTCAAGAAGGCTTCAGGCAGCCGCCGATTCGGACCAGATGTCACGCAGCGTTCGTTCGAGGCGCTGCTCGTAACGGTTGTCTCGTTCGGCCCGAAGTTCAGGGTACCAGCTGAAAACAATCTCGCCTTGCCTGGTAAGATGACCAAGGGCGAATGGGATGCGGTGGAGTCGGAAAAACTCTTCAGCCGCCCGAGGAGTAGGCAGGTCGTGATGGCTGAGCGGCCCAGCTAGCATCCATTGGACCATGGCCAGGTGAGAGCGGTGATCGCCATAGACGACGTGGCGGCCGACGGCGAAGAACTTCCAGGCGATATTGCCCTGTGGATCACATGGTGATCCAGGGCATTCATCCAAGCTCGGACAATGGATTTGCACTGGACCTCCCAGGCCAAAAGTAAAGAGCGAGTGGAATTCCTAGACAGTCCCTGATACGATAACGGTAGACCCTAGCAAAAACTAGCCCACCTGTCAATTCCATGGTCATTCTCCTGACCGGCCCTGATCTCTACCGTTCGCATCAACGTTTAACGCAATTGCGTCAGGCCTTTATTGAAAAATATGATCCATCAGGTTTTAACACCTTGACGGTCGATGCCACGACGGCAACGCCGGAAGAATTACGTACGGCGGTGACGACGACGGGGTTATTTACTGCTAAGCGATTTGTGGCGATTGATTATTATTCTGGGACGGGTACTCTAACGCCGGACGGGTTGAACCAGGCGCTCACGCCCTTGGCGACGGTTGATGACATGATCGTTATTGTCCGCAGCGTAAAAACATCAAGCCGCGCTCCACGACGCACGACGAAAACAAAAAAAGTTTCAAGCAAAGCTCCAGCGGAACTCAAGATTGCAAAGGCCAAGGTCGAAGAATTTTCCGCGCTATCACGAACCGAGATTCAGCGTTGGATTACCGCCGAAGCAAAAAGCCGTGGCGGGGCGATTGAAAGTTCGGCCGCTGAACAGCTGGCCGTACTGTGTCAGAATGATACGTGGCGGATTTCCAGCGAGCTTGATAAATTGATAGCGTACGCTGGTCAGCGAGTCGTGATCGCTGATGATGTTCAAACCATGGTTTACTCGCCGTATGAGTCGAATATTTTCGCGGTCACGGATGCTCTGGGTCAGGGACAACGCGGACGCGCCCTCCGTGTGCTACACGACGAGCTGCTGGCCGGGACGCATCCGCTCGTCCTCGTCGCCACAATCGCAAACCATCTGCGGACACTGCTGATGATCCAAGCAATTGCCGGAGCACAAACAACAGCCGCCTCGGTTGCTCAGCAGACGGGAATCCATCCGTACGTCGTCCAAAAAAGTTTGGGCCAAGTCAAGCATTTTAGTCGTGAGCGACTTGTCTCTTGGCATCACCAACTTGTGACGATCGACGATCAACTCAAATCAGGTCCCCTCGACGCGGAGACGTTGCTCGACTTGCTTCTTGTTGGCCAAGCTTAGGCCTGAGCCTTGTGCCAGCGGGCCATCAGCCGCGACTTCTTCCGTCCGGCCGAATTGCGGCTCACCACTTTTTGCTGAGCGGCTTTATCCCAACGCTTGATTAACTGCGTGGTCAGGGTTTTCGCCTGGTCAAGATTCTTCGCGGTGTAGGCCTTGCGAAGCTGAACGGTCAATTTCTTGATCGTTGTCTTGACGCCAAGGTTACGGGCACGACGTTTGATGTTTTGCCGGAGCGCTTTGGCGGCGGCGGTAGTGACGGGCATGAGAGAGAAAGTAAAAAATTCGCAGGCGGAGCGTACCACGACCCGCTTTGTTTGGCAAGGCTTGACGATGACGCTCATCGGCGTAAGCTCAAGGCACGATCTTTGGTGCTGGTTGGAGTACGTGATTTGCTTCGCAGGCAGATCAGACGACTCCCTGACGTCGAGAATGCAATTGCCTCTGGCAGAGAGGTCCCCTCCCGACCGAGAGAAGTCCAGACGCAGTCAAAAGCTACACCCTCCAGCTGCGTCGGCACCAGCACCTTTTTCTTGAGCACCGTCATGGACGGCGCTCTTTTTTTATCGGATCCTAAGCCGAAAGGGATTGACTTGACGCCCAAAACATGGGGGAGTAGGGTGGGGGCATACTGTCGTGCGGAGAAGTTCTCCATCCACCCTGGATGTTCTTCACATTTTGCCGAAAGGATCTTTATGAGCATGGAACGAGCACTTCTCGGCTGGCGCGAGGCGCGGCCGGCAGTCGTTTTTTGGCTGCTGACGATATTCGTCTTTCTCCGAGTCTTGGAGATTACGACTTGGTACCCACAGTCCAACCGGTCCGGCTCGGTCGGTGTCTACCTGGGGGTATTGGTGGCTATCTTTTTGGTCACCTCAAGCCTCATCCTCTTTCTGGCCGGCGCCTACGCTCGGATATACACCAGCCCGTTGACGAAGGCCAGGCTGATCGAGCTGTATCTCATGACCAATCTGTTGATGATGCCGGGGTCCATCTGTTTCCTCCTCGGACTTCCATGGGTCTGGCCGCCGATGACCGTAAACAGATTCTTGATCGCGACCTACAACATCGTCGGTCACCTGCCGTCACTCATTCTGTTCTCGATGTTCGTCCACCGCGAAGCCAACGCTTGCCCGCCCAAGCCACAACAGGTCTGGGCCTAAGGAGGCAACATGCGCCGGATGTGGTTCTGGCTGGTTCCGGCGCTGATGTTTGCATCAGTCGCCTGGGCCCAGTCGCCGTTCGAAAGCTCGCGCTGGCGAGCAACCGTGACCGTTGATACGGTTAGCTATCGGATTTGGATCGACGAAGAGATTCGAGACTTCCAGTACACCCAGCTGACCAGCAACTGGTCGGAATTCCAGCGCAATGCTCGGCACTACTGCCTACGTTGCGACCTGGGGGCCTGGGGGGACGCCGAACTGAATGCTCAGCTGAGCCATCATGATGTCCACGACTACGATTACGTGCCGCTGGATACTCTGACCTTCCTGCCGGTGGTCATCGAGGTTGAGCGAGACACGTTGACCACGAACCGAAGTTGGCGGTCGGTCGAGAGAGACAGCGTCATCGTCGAGCTCAAGGACGGAACCCGACTGGTGTCACTCGGCCCGGTTGACATGAAGCCGGTTCACTTGTCGATGAGTACGTCTTGGCAGCGTTCAATTCTTCTGTGCAACCTCGTCCGTCGTGGACTGGCACCCATCCCGCTCTTCACCAGGTCGCAGCTGGCATTCCTGACGCGGGTTAATCCGGATCATTTCCCGGATAAACCGTGGGCGAATCAAGGCCTCGTTCCGATCCGTAATCGCGGACACCACTTCTCGATGAATGATGTGCGAAGCATCTGGCTCTACTTTCTTGGACAACGAGTTGTCCTGGAACGTATCCAGACCGCAAACCTATCCACCGGAGAATAACGGCGGGTAGATTCCACTACGAGAGGAGGTGAACTCAATGAAGAAGATCCGTCGGCATCTGAAGACCATGGTGGTCGCCGCGCTGCTTCTGACGGCTGCCACGTCCGCTTCCGCCTTCTACTTCGCGGGCGACAAGAGCGGGTGGGACTACACCGGCACCTTCCTGGACAACCTGTGGGACTACTACGGGGCCAAGGGAGCCGGGCCGTAGACCGCGGCACTTCTTCGTTCATTGCTTGAGTACTCTGTGAGGAAGACTTTACCAGGCTAATGGTCCCCGCCCTCCAGACTCTCAAGGGAGTCTTCGTTCCCCCACCCGGGTGTCACTGTGACACCCGGATTTTATTTGCAAAAAGTTAGCGTCGCTTCCCGAACCTGCCCGGCCGGACGTTCTTCCCGCGCCCGCGGGTGGCGAAACCGCCTTTCGTCCGCGCTTTCGGCGACAGACCTTTTTCTAATTTCGTTATTTCATCTCGCAAAGCGGCGGCTTTTTCGAACTCAAGGTTTTTGGCCGCTAAGTCCATTTGATTGGTCAAGGTCGTGATAAGGAAGGGCAGTTCATCTGGTGGAACGTCGTCGGCCGAGATTTTCGGGACATCTTCAACTTCACGCTTTTGTCCGGCTAAACGATCGTCGCGGATTTTCTTCTCGATAGTGGTTGGCGTCAAGCCGTGTTGTGTATTGTAGGCTTCTTGCAATTTGCGACGACGTTTCGTTTCATCAATTGCTCGTTGCATTGAACCGGTGACCCTGTCAGCGTACATAACAACGCGACCTTCAACGTGCCGGGCGGCCCGGCCCATGACCTGCATCAAGGCTGTTTCCGAGCGGAGAAAACCTTCTTTATCGGCGTCGAGAATAGCGACCAAGGAAACTTCGGGTAGGTCGAGTCCTTCGCGTAACAAGTTGATACCGACTAAGACATCGTAGTTACCTAAACGCAAATCGCGCAGAATTTCCAAGCGCTGTAAGGTATCGACGTCGGAATGAAGGTACTGAGTTTTAATTTTTGCCTCATCAAGGTATTCGGCCAAATCTTCGGCCATGCGTTTTGTCAGGGTGGTGACGAGGACCCGCTGGCCCTTGCCAATGACCGCCCGAATCTCAGCCACCAGATCGTCGATTTGATGTTTCGACGGGCG
Organism: uncultured Gammaproteobacteria bacterium; assembly: GCA_964518425.1. Lineage (GTDB taxonomy): Bacteria > Patescibacteriota > Patescibacteriia > SBBC01 > CAIJZX01 > CAYLHT01. The sequence continues at coordinate 11,446 of CAZFGG010000008.1, read as the reverse complement.
GATAGATATTTCCGGGTCGAGTAAGCCGGTCGGCCGGATGAGCTGCTCAACAACTTGCTTCGATGCTTTGATTTCAAATGGCGCCGGGGTGGCCGAGACGTAGACGCATTGCCCGATCCGCTGTTCAATTTCTTCGTATTTGAGTGGCCGATTGTCCATCGCTGACGGTAAGCGGAACCCATAATCAACCAAGGTTTGTTTCCGTGAGCGGTCTCCCTCGTACATGGCATGCAGTTGAGGCAAGGTCATGTGTGATTCGTCGATGAACAACAAGAAATCTTTCGGCAGGTAGTCGAGCAGGGTTGAGGGTGGTTGACCAGGTTGCCGGAAGTCAAAGTACCGGGAATAGTTTTCAATGCCGGCCGTGATGCCGGTTGATTCGAGCATTTCCACATCAAAATTCGTCCGCTGGGCGATCCGCTCCGCTTCTAAAGGCTTGTGAAGTTTTTCAAATTCACTCACGCGCTCTTTCAAGTCCTGGCGAATGTTGGTGAGGATCTGGGGTAACCGATCAGATGCCGTCACGAATTGCCGTCCGGGGAACACGAGCGTTTCTTTTTGTCGATCTAATGTTTTCCCGGTGATCACGTCGAAGATATTGATCGCCTCGATCTGATCATTATGAAATTCTAACCGGATTCCTTCCTCGCTATAGGCCGGATGGATATCGACGGTTTCGCCTCGAACGCGATAGGTGCCTCTTTGAAAATCGTAGTCATTGCGCTGGTAGAGCGCTGTATTGAGTTGGCGCAGGAGGTCTGGACGCGGCACCCGTTGTCCAACTCGGAGGGGGATGGCCGCGGCTTCATAGTTTGTCGGATTGCCAACGCCGTAAATACACGACACCGAGGCGACGATGACGACATCGCGACGGGTGAGCAGGTCGTGCGTCGCGGCATTTCGGAGGCGGTCAATTTCGTCGTTGATCTGCGAATCTTTTTCAATGTAGGTGTCCGTTCGGGGGATATAGGCCTCCGGTTGATAGTAGTCATAGTATGAGACGAAGTAATCAACCGCGTTCCGAGGGAAGAATTCCTTAAACTCGCTGGCCAACTGTGCGGCCAGGGTCTTGTTGTGTGAGATAATGAGTGCCGGGCGCTCAAACTGGGCAATGACATTCGCCATGGTGAAGGTCTTTCCGGAGCCGGTCACACCGAGCAACGTTTGAGCCTTGTCACCACGATGAATTCCTTCCACCAGGCGCTTGATCGCCTGAGGTTGATCTCCGGTTGGTGAAAACGGAGCAACGAGTTCAAAATGCTTAGCCATCTCCTTAGCCTATCATGGGGTCTCATCACGGGGAAGTCAGACCTTTCTTTTTTCTCATAGCTTGGCTATGCTATCAGTACGACTATGCCGCCACGTCAGACCGAAGTCTCTGTTCGCGAAAAAACCCAGGTTGCCCACCGGGTCTCCGTTGGCCTGATCGCGATTAGCTTAAGTTTGATGTCGTTAGCGCTCGGACTGACGCTCTTGAGCATGCCTTTGCCGGCCAGCGTCTTCTTGGCGGTACCCGTTATCCAGCAATCAACTCCGTCGACCGCGACCGCAGCCACGTTAACCTGGACTGCTCCCGGTGACGATGGCAACGTTGGTCAGGCGACGAGTTATGACTTGCGGTATTCTTCCAGCCCGCTGACCGCCGATAACTTTAGTCTAGCGACATCCGTCACAGGGGTCCCAGCGCCGCAGCCAGCCGGTTCGACGGAAACCTATACCGTCACGGGACTACAACCGGCCACGACCTATTTTTTTGGACTCAAGACGAGTGACGAAGCCGGAAATGTCTCTACGTTGTCGAATATCGCTTCATACACAACCGCTACTAGCATAGTGGCGTGCGTCCCAACCTATTCGTGTTCGGACTGGTCGAGTTGCTTGAATGGACATCAGACCCGAACGTGTACCGTGACCAATGGTTGTCCGGCCGGCCTGGACCAACCAGTGACCGACCAAAGCTGTGAGGCTGCTGTTGGCGGGACGCCTGACCACCTGAGTCGACACGAGATTGTCGTCGCGGCGGCGCCGGGCGTTGCTCCAGTTTTCCGCTTAGTCAATCCGGCGACCTTGAAAGTCGAACGAGAAGTGTTGGCCTTTAACAAGAACGACTTGCATGGGTTGAATGTTGCCATCGGCGACCTGAGCGGTGATCATCAGCCAGACATTATTGCTGGTAGCGGGGCCGGAACAGTGCCGAGCGTAAAAATGTTTAGTGCTAGCGGCGCCGTCGTGGCCACCTTCTCACCATACCCCGTCAACTCGAAAAACGGCGTGGCGGTAGCCGTGGGCGATGTAAACGGCGACGGGAAAGATGAACTCATTACCATTCCGGCCAAAGGCCCGCCGCAGCTTCGCGTCTTTACCTACAATCCAGCCAATAAACGGTTTACTCAACTTGCCCAAACCTTCGTCTTCGACCGCAATTTGACCAATGGTTTTTCCGTTGCCGCTGGTGACCTAACATTGGACGGCCGGGCAGAAATCGTTGTGGCTCCGCGAACGAATGGAACCTCGGTCGCAGTCTTGAATCTCAAGGGTTCGACGTTAAGAAAAATTAGCCAATTCCGTCCCTATCCAACGACCTTCCGTTCAGGCCTCACCCTCGCCGTTGGTGATACCGACGGTAACGGGCGGAATGAAATTATTACCGCGCCCGGTCCAGGATACTATTCGAATGTCAAAGTCTTTGACCAACGCGGCCGCCAACTCGTCTCATTCTTACCGACGAGCCGCTCATACCTTGGCGGACTGACCCTATCAACCTTGGACATTAACCAAGATGGTCGCGACGAGCTCCTGACCGGCACCTACCAAAAAGGTGATCCAGGCATTCGCGTCTACCGGTACTCCGGGCTGACTCATAAATTTGAACACCAATCAAGCGCTACCGTCTACGCGAAAAGTATAAAAGTTGGGCTCCGTCTAGCCAGCCAGTAGTATGATCCCGTTAGAGTTACCCGCTCATATCACTTATGTTCTTCAAAGTAAGAATAATGGTCGACGATACACTGGCTATACAAACGATTTACGGAAACGCTTGCGTGAACATAATGAACTGAAAAGTTCATATACCAAGTACCGCGGACCGTATGAATGTATTTATTACGAGGCTTGCCGGAATGAGCGCGATGCCAAAGCGCGTGAAAAGTATTTGAAAACCGGTATGGGCAAACGATACCTCAACAACCGACTTAAGCGTTTCCTAACTCTAACGGGATGATCGCGCACCTGACCGGCCGTGTCGTTGCTCATGACGCTCGTACCTTAACGCTCGACGTGCATGGCGTCGGTTTTCGGTTATTTGTCGTGCCTCGCACCTTGCAACAATTTCCGGTCGGCGAGACCGCTACCTTGAGCACCTATTTGCACGTTCGTGAGGACGCGCTTGAGCTGTATGGTTTTGGGACGGCCGATGAACAACACCTGTTCGAAAAACTCCTGACCGTTTCGGGCGTTGGCCCGAAAATGGCTTTGGGTGTCCTCTCGGCGGCCAGCGTCGGCGACATTGAAAACGCTATTGAGCGCGGGCAGGCCAGTGTCTTAATTGCCGTCTCAGGAGTCGGAACGAAAACAGCCGAGCGCATTATTGTTGATCTCCGTGGAAAACTTCAACGGGAAGAGACTGGCGATGACGGTTTAACCGGTGTCATTGGAGCCCTGGTGAACCTTGGCTACACGAGCCGCGAAGCGCGGGAGGCTGCGGCTGCGAGCACCAACGGAACAGTTGAAGAACGCATCAAGGCCGCGCTCAAGCGCCTCGGTCGATAAACAGTATACATGGATATTCGGCCACTTGAGGACGCAGCTCAGCTGGCCGCACTACTGACCGCTCAACCGCTCAGCCCCTTTCTCCAGTCGTGGGCCTGGGGTGATTTTCAGAATGCATTAGGTCGTCGCATTTGGCGCCTTGGCGCATATGATGGCAACAACCTCGTCGGCGCGGCATTAGTCATCGAACACCAACTTATTCTCGGCCGATCGTATGTCTACTGCCCGCGTGGGCCGCTATCGACATCACCTGAGGTTTTTAGCCAACTGGTCAAAGCTATCGAGGCTTTGGGTCGGAAGCAGCAGGCCATGTATGTCAAAATTGATCCAGGGATGTACCCATGGCCGTGGTCCGAACTTTCTCTTCCAGTCGGAAGTCAGCCGGGGACAACGCTCCAGCCTCGGCAGACCCGTTTGATTGATACGGACCAACCGCTTGATAAACTCTTGGCGGCCTGCCATCAAAAAACGCGCTACAATATCCGCTTGGCAGAAAAAAAAAGAGTCGCCGTCCGATGGTCGCGTCAGGCCGCAGACATCGACACGTTTTTACGTTTGATGCATGAAACGTATAGCCGCCAAGGAATTCGACTCCATGCCGATTCCTATTATCGCCAGCAATTCGATATCTTGGGGCAGGCTGACATGGCGGAAATCGTTTTGGCCGAATATGACGGCCAAGCCGTCGTCGCGAATATGATTGTGTGGCACGGAAAAACGGCGACCTATCTTCACGGCGGTTCGAGCGATGACCACAAAGAAGTGATGGCGCCGCACCTCGTGCAATGGCGGACGATTGAACGGTGCCACGAGCGCGGAGTATTGACCTACGATTTGTGGGGTGTGTCACCAACCGATCAGGAAAATCATCGTTGGCAGGGAGTCAGCCGCTTCAAGCGTGGATTTCCCGGCCGGGACGTTGAATTTCCCGCGGCGATTAACCTCATCCTTCAACCGCAGTGGTACCAAACGTATCGCTGGGCGAAGCGGTTGCGAGGCGGGGTTGATGAATAACTTTTCTAAGTAATCAAATACATACAGCGCGGGCTTAAAGCCCGCGCTGTATGTTGATTGGTGCCCCCCAGAGGAATCGAACCTCTATTACAAGATCCGGAATCTTGCGTCCTATCCGTTGAACGAGGGAGGCGTAGATGGATTGAATGAACGGCGAAGATTGTACCACGCTTCTTACCATTCCTCAAATCAGGTGTTATGATGGAATCTCTTCATGTCCCTCCTCACTGATCGACCAATCGGGACCGAATCCATTCACACCTTGCCCATGGTGTTCATTGATATTGAGACGACCGGGCATTCGCGTCTGTCCGGAGGAGAGATTTGCGAAATCGGCGCGGTCAAAGTTGATCCTCTGTCTCTGGAGATCGTGAAAGAACTTGATCTTCAACTTCAGATTGAAAACCCCAAACAAAAAACAGAACAAGAGCTATCATTCAACAGCTATAATGGTTTTTCATTCGCGGCGTGGACGAAAGCCATTCCAGCTCAACACGGAATAACACAACTCAATGATTTTTGCGCCGGCAGTGTCGCTTGGGGATGGAATATCTCGTTCGAGTTTTATTGGCTGAGTAGTTACTTCGAGGACAATGGTCTTGACTGGAAAGGGGACTACCATTGGCTGTGCTTGATGTCAGCGGCTTATGGTTTACTACACGATGAATTTGTTACTGGCCGTATTCCAAAGCTATCGCTTTCCCAGGTAGGGACCTTTCTTGGGCTATCGGAGGAGCAAAACCCCCATCGCGGTTTGACCGGGGCCCGATATGAAGTTGAGGTCTATCGCCGGTTACTGCATAAGTCAAAGGCGGGCTCATAATAAGTGGCCACGACCTGTGCATAACTTTACAGGTATCTTGTTTTACCCTAATAAAACCAGGCCTTGACAGGTTTTACGACCGGGGCTATACTTCTTTTCCAGTAGAGAACGTAGTAGCTGCCAAGGTGAATGAGTCTCGAAAGAACCAAACCTCTTTCAACCACTCTCGCCCCACCGGCCAACTACATCAACACAACCCCTCTACTCCACACAATGCCCGCGATTACATCAAGGGCTCTTCTTTTTGCATACCTAGCCAATCTTAGCCTGAGTGCTAGGATAACCATGTTCTCTTCCAGCCACTAACGACAATACCTATGGGCGAACATCTTTTGACCATTCATGGTCACCGCGTGACCTGCGACGATGACATGGCTTTCCACGGAGTAAAGCACTTGGCCTATGAAATGAGCGAGGAAGAAGTTCTCGGCCTCTTTGAGCAAGTCGAGGGCGAAAAAGAGGTCGCCTTCGAGGATAAAGACCATCGGAAGTTCAAACTCATCGACGGTGAGAACGGCGCCTTCGTTGTTGTTGCTACCAACGTTTCGCATGGCTGGTTCTAAACCAAGAACCAATGTCCATGGCTATGTCGTCATGGGCGACCCCTCAACGGTGAAACTTTTACGTCGTTTGGGCAGTGGCGAACTGAGCCAAATTTTTCTCCACGCCAAGGAACAAGGACAAGCACGAGTCACCTTAGACGAGCAATCCTACACCTTGCTCCGACACTCCGACCACACCTTTACCCTCGAAACCGGCGATGCCGGGCACATGTTCGTCTAAGTAGACCTGTGCTACGATAATTCGCCATGGCCATTCCGAGAAAGCAAACTGTCGAATTCATTAACGTTCATCGCGTCAGCGGCGATAAAGATGCCTTGCTGTACCTGAAGAACGCCGATCATGATGTCGTTGAAGGATTTTTTTACCAGGCCAAGCACTATGGGAAATCGCAGTTTATTTTCCAAAATCAAAACTACGACATTCTTCGCAATCGAGATTTTTCCTTCACCGTCAAACTGAGCGACGAACAGGAAATCTCGACTGAACAGTTCGCCTGAATATGCTGGGCGTACTTCGTCGTCTGACGCCACGGGTAATCCGGCAGCGTTACCACCGCGTGCTGGCTCTGGTGGCCACGTTGCGATATGGCCGGCCATCCCGCCAGCTGATCGTCGTTGGTATTACCGGGACCGATGGAAAAACGACGACGGCCGTCCTCACCGCACACATCTTATCCCAAGCCCGTCGGCCGACGGGATTAAGTTCGAGCGCGATGTTCCAAATTGGTGACAAGCGCTGGGCCAATGAGACACACCTGACCATGCCCGGCCGATTCACCCTGCAGCACCTCCTCCGCCGCATGGTTGAAGGGGGCTGTCACTATGCCGTGCTCGAAGTCTCATCGGAAGGGTTAGCCCAATACCGGCATGTCGGCATAGATTTTGACGTGGCCGTTATTACGAACCTGACGCCAGAACACATTCAAGCGCATGGATCATTTGAGAAGTACCGCCAAGCAAAAGAACTTCTTTTTAGTAAAATTATCAAAGGCGGTGATAAACACCTCTTCGGACAGCAAATTCCAAAAATCACCGTCGTGAATTTAGACGATCCCCAAGCAAGCCACTTTTTGGCTTTTTGGGCCGAGGAACATTATGGCGTTAGCGTCGATCATCCGTTTGTTATTCCCGACGGCGTCAAAGATAAGCTCCACATTCTTCAAGCAACGAATATCCGCACAGAGGAACAGGGCAGCACGTTTTCGGTTGATAGCCAAAAGCTGTCGCTACCACTACCTGGCCGCTACAATATTTCAAACGCTTTAGAAGCGGCCGCCGTGGCTTTATCTCTCGGCCTGACTTGGACCGAAATTCAACACGGTTTGGCTACGTTTCCGGGCGTGCCTGGCCGGACCCAAGAAATACCAACCAAAAAACCATGGCGAGTGGTCGTTGACTACGCGCTGACCCCGCACGCGTTAGAGCAACTGTATATATCGCTCGAACAGTCAGGCGCGAAGTCGATCATTGCTGTTTTTGGCGCGGCCGGTGGAGGACGAGATAGGTGGAAACGTCCAGAGCTAGGAAAGATTGCCAGCCAGCACTGCCGACGTATCATCCTGACGACTGACGATCCATACGACGAGGACCCACGTGAGATTGCTGAGACCATCAAGAAAGGGGTTACTGATGACCGGCAAAACCGGGTGAGCATTGTGCTCGACAGGCGCGAGGCCATTCGAACAGCATTATCGCTGGCTCAACCGGGCGATGTCGTTGCTATCACCGGCATGGGGTCGGAAACATCAATGATCGTCAAAGGAGAGAAGGTGGCATGGAACGACGCGAATGTTGTTCATGAGCTCTTAGAAAAAATTTGACTGTGGACGTTATCGGGATATATCTGTGGACAGGATTGAGTGTGAAGGCCCTATAGTTCGATCTTCTTGGCTAATATTAGCCAAGAAATATCCACTTGACAGGATTTTCTCTTTATCCTTGACAGGGTTGGCTGAGCCTGGTATGATCGACAGGCTTATTTTTTGGTCGCTTGGCAGGTTTTTTGAGCATATACCTCGCTCTCCAGAGCACCCAGACGCCGTCTCGGACGGCACTATCTCAGTAAGATAAATCCAACCCCGTCTTTTACGGGGAGGGGCTAGGCTTTGTTGTCATGCCATCGCTTGATACATCCCCAACTCGGACTGTCTTCACGAAGTTGCACGAAGCCATTCCGCTGCCGAACCTGATTGAGATTCAGCAGCGAAGTTATGATTGGTTTTTCCGTGAAGGGCTGAAGGAATTACTGGAAGAAATTTCCCCGGTCAAAGATTTTATCGGTCGGGACCTGGAACTCTACTTCCTCGACTACTATTTAGACGAACCGAAGTTCGACGAAGTCGCAGCCAAGGCTAAGAATGTCACCTATGAAGCGGCCCTCCGCGTCCAAATTCGTTTAGTCAACAAGAAGACGGGCGAAATTAAGGAACAAGAGATTTACCTCGGCGATTTTCCGTTGATGACCGATCGCGGAACATTCATCATCAATGGTATTGAGCGCGTTGTCGTCAGCCAACTCATCCGTTCGGCCGGCGTGTTCTTCACGGCCGAAATGATCCGCGGCCGCCGATACTACGGCGCCAAAATTATCCCGAACCGCGGAGCTTGGCTGGAACTCGAAACCGACGTCAACGGTGTCATCTCGGTCAAGATCGATCGTAAACGGAAGGTACCGATCACTGGCTTCCTCCGAGCTTTTGGATACGCGACCGATCAAGAGCTTCTTGACCTCTTCAAAGACGTCGACAACAACCCCAAGACAAAATATATCGAAGCGACCATCGCTAAAGATCCGTCGCACGATGAGAACGAAGGGTTGAAAGAAGTCTACAAGCGTATCCGGCCGGGCGACCTAGCGACCGTTGATAACGCACGCGACCTCATTTACAAAATGTTCTTCTCGTTTGACCGATACGACTTCGGCCGGGTCGGACGCTATAAACTGAATACGCGTTTCAACTTTAATTTCCCAAACGATAAAGAACACCGTGTCCTGCAGAAGGATGACGTTATTTCCATCATCAAAGAAATCATTAGTCTCAACAATTCTCAAAAGGATCCGGATGATATTGACCACTTAGGTAACCGCCGCGTTCGAGCGATCGGTGAACTGGTCCAGAATAAATTCCGCGTCGGTTTAGCCCGGATGGAACGCATCATTAAGGATCGCATGTCGACCCTGGACATTTCCACCCTGACGCCGAACCAGCTGATTAACGCCCGGCCGGTGATTGGTTCGATTAAAGAATTCTTCATGAGCTCGCAACTCTCGCAGTTCATGGACCAGACCAATCCGCTGGCGGAACTCGAACACAAGCGCCGATTGTCAGCAATGGGTCCGGGTGGACTGTCCCGCGAACGGGCTGGGTTCGACGTTCGTGATGTTCATCGCACGCACTACGGCCGGATTTGCCCAATCGCCACCCCGGAAGGACCGAACATTGGCCTCGTCGGTCATTTGTCGAGCTACGCACGCGTCAACGACTATGGCTTTATTGAAACGCCTTTCCGGAAGGTCGTCCATGATGTTCCGAACGACGGACAAGCGGCGGTCGATGAAATCGCCCGTGAAGATCTTGAGAGCATTGCCAAAGCTGGCGAAAAAATTTCCGTCGCTCAGGCGAAGCAACTGAAGTCGAGTGGTCGCGAAACGATCCCAGTTGTTCCGCGTGTGACCAGCGACGTGCTCTACATCGACGCTTTCTCCGAAGAGCGCCATATTACGACCGCCGCGACAACGCCGATTGATGACCAAGGACATTTCGTCGAAGTGAAAGCCGAAGCCCGGGAGCACGGTGAACCGGCGATTGTCCCGGTTGAAACGATCGACTATATGGACGTTTCGCCGAAACAAATTGTCTCGATTGCGACGGCCCTCATCCCATTCCTCGAACACGACGACGCTGTTCGGGCGTTGATGGGTACGAACATGCAACGACAAGCCGTGTCCTGTATTAAACCACAGGCTCCGATCGTCGGGACCGGCGTGGAACGCCGAGCGGCCGCCGATTCCGGCCAAGTTATCCTCGCCCAGAAAGCGGGCAAGGTTACGCGCGTCCAAGCCAACCAGATTGACGTGGCCGAAGACGATGGCAACATCCGCTCCTACCACCTCCGTAACTTCTTCCGCTCCAACGCCTCGACCTCAATCAACCAGAAGGCCGTCGTTATGCCTGGACAGAATATGGCTAAGGGCGATTTGCTGGCGGACGGCGCGGCAACCGAAAATGGTGAATTGGCGCTTGGTCAGAACCTCGTCGTGGCCTTCATCCCCTGGGAAGGCGGGAACTACGAAGATGCCATTTTGATCTCCGAACGGGTCGTTCACCAAGACCGCTACACCTCGATTCACATCGAAGACTACACGATTGATGTCCGCGATACGAAACTTGGTGCCGAAGTCGTGACCCGCGATATTCCCAATATTTCTGAAGAAAAATTAAAAGACCTGGACGAAGAAGGCGTGGTCCGGATTGGCGCCCAAGTTGCCTCTGGTGACATCTTGGTTGGCAAGATCACGCCGAAGGGTGAAACGGAATTGTCGGCGGAAGAAAAACTGCTACGTGCTATTTTCGGCGAAAAGGCCAAGGACGTTAAAGATTCATCGCTCTATCTTGAGCACGGTGAACACGGCAAAGTTGTCGATATTAAGATCTTCGCCCGTGAGAAAGGGGACAAGCTGCCAGCCGGCGTGATCAAACAGATTCAGGTCTCGGTCGCCCAACTTCGGAAGATTCAGGTTGGCGACAAGATGGCTGGACGACACGGCAACAAGGGCGTTATTTCCCGCGTGGTCGCCGTTGAAGACATGCCGTACCTTGAAGATGGTACGCCCGTCGACATCATTCTCAATCCGTTGGGTGTCGCGTCCCGTATGAACCTGGGACAAATTTTGGAAACCCACCTCGGTTTTGCGGCCAAGAAATTGGGGATCCGTGTCGCCTCGCCGGTGCTCGACGGCGTTCCGGAAGAGATGATCAAAGAACAATTGAAGAAAGCCGGGTTGCCAGTCGATGGAAAAATGACCGTCTACGATGGTCGGACTGGTAAACCATTTGATCTTCCGGTCACGGTCGGCGTGATGTACGTGCTGAAACTCAATCACTTGGTTGAAGACAAGATTCACCAGCGCTCTATTGGCCCGTACTCGCTGGTGACCCAGCAGCCACTCGGTGGTAAAGCCCAGTTCGGTGGCCAACGGTTTGGTGAAATGGAAGTCTGGGCCCTCGAAGCCTATGGGGCCGCGTCGACCTTGCAAGAAATTTTGACCATCAAATCG
>CAZFGG010000007.1:0-37914 GCA_964518425.1 uncultured Gammaproteobacteria bacterium | reverse complement strand
CTCCCTAGAAAGGAGGTGATCCATGCACAGCTTCCGCTACGCATGCCTTGTTACGACTTAGCCCCTATCATCGAACCCACCTTATTCCCCGTAAAGGGCTTTCGGGTGTTTCCGACTCTCTTGGCTTGACGGGCGGTGTGTACAAAGCCCGAGAACGTATTCAATGCGCCATAGCTGATGCGCATTTACTAGCGATTCCAGCTTCATGAAGGCGAGTTGCAGCCTTCAATCCGAACTGAGGGGTGGTTTGGTGGGATTGGCTCCACCTTGCGGTTTGGCAACCCATTGTTACACCCCATTGTAGCACGTGTGTGGCCCAGGTCGTCAGAGGACCATGCTGACTTGACGTCATCCCTTCCTTCCTCCGGCTTATCGCCGGCAGTCTCGAGCGAATATTTTAACACTCGACAGGGGTTGCGCTCGTTAGAGGACTTAACCCAACAGCTCACGCCACGAGCTGACGACAGCCATGCAGCACCTGTTCAGCACCCTCGAAGGCTTCCCCCGTTTCTGGGGGCGTGCAGCTGAATGTCTAGACCTGGTAAGGTTTCTCGTTTGTCGTCGAATTAAACCACATGCTCCACCGCTTGTGCGGGCTCCCGTCAATTCCTTTGAGTTTTAGCCTTGCGGCCGTACTTCCCAGGCGGAATACTTAACGCGTTAGCTTGAACGAGACTGAGAGGGTCGAAACTCCCTATCCCTAGTATTCATCGTTTACGGCGTGGACTACTGGGGTATCTAATCCCATTCGCTCCCCACGCTTTCGTTATTTAGCGTCAGATTCGTACCAGCAAGCTGCCTTCGCCTTTGGTGTTCCTACCGATATGAACGCATTTTACCACTACACCGGTAGTTCCGCTTGCCTCTTCCGACCTCAAGTTTGGAAGTTTACCCGGCAGCTCTACGGTTAAGCCGCAGAATTTGACCAGGTACTTTCCGAACCGCCTTTTAACGCTTTACGCCCAATAAATCCGGATAACGCTCGGGGCCTTCGTATTACCGCTGCTGCTGGCACGAAGTTAGCAGCCCCTTATTCCTTCGGTACACTCAGAGTTGTTCCCAAAGAAAAGCAGTTTACACTCCGAAGAGCTTCTTCCTGCACGCGGCGTCGCTCCCTCAGCCTTTCGGCCATTGGGGAAGATTCTCGACTGCAGCCTTCCGTAGAAGTCTGGGCAGTGTCTCAGTCCCAGTGAGGCGGGTCGTGCTCTCACACCCGCTATCCGTCGAAGCCTTGGTAGGCCATTACCCTACCAACAAGCTGATGGACCATAGGTCCCTCCCAAAGCGGCTTGCGCCGTTCTTTGCAGATCTTGCGATCTGCAGCCACATCCAGTATTAGCTCCCCTTTCGAGGAGTTGTTCTGAACTTCGGGGTAGGTTACCAATGTGTTACGCACCCGTTTGCCACTAACAGATATATTGCTACACCTGTCCGTTCGACTTGCATGCCTAAGACACGCCGCCAGCGTTCATCCTGAGCCAGGATCAAACTCTCAATAAAGTATTTCAATGTTTCTTTCGAAACAGTGAAACGCAATTGAGGTTAGTCACGGTTGACGTTCCCAGTACGGGAACTACGTGATAGCTCTATTATTGCTGTGTTATTTTTTTACCTGGTTAACGTCCAGGTCAAATATTGACGTTGTTCTCTGTACCATGAAGATACAGAGAGGTTTCTTACCACGTTCTGGTTGTCAACGGACATGAACTGTACCGGATCCCTCGCCGCAGCGGCTCGGGATGCCCCGCTCCTGCGGGGCAAACAAAAACAGTGAGGTGCTGATTCATCATTTCTTACCGATGAGTCGGCGCCTCGCTGTTCTAAGCGATCGGAAGGTGCGTTGAGAATTATCGTCTGCTGATAGCGGTTTCCTTTCGTATCTCGCCGAATGGTCAGGTACAACAGCGGCGGGACAGGACCTAATACCTAGCTGCTGGATAGTACCAAATTGAGGCAGCCTGTCAAGGGCGGGACCCTGCGGATGGAATGTGGACAAACAAGCTTAATTTCTGGCTAACCTAAGCCCATATAAGCCTCAACTGGTAACATTGGCTGTCGTCCGGGCCACGAAGATGACAATTGCCCAAGCGAGCAGAACAATGACTAGCCCGATGATGGCCGTCTGTAAGACTTTCTGGGCGCGCTCCCGAACAATATCGCTTTGACCCGACCCAAGGTAATTGAAGGCGAAGCCGAAGATGATCATAACCAAAGCCGTTAACGCGAGCAGCCCGAGCACCCAATTCAGAATGTGGATCGTGGTCTCTTTGAGATCAGATGTGCCTAAGCCAATCGTGCTACCAACCGCTTCGATGCTAAAAGAAGAAGCGTGAACACTTGGAACGGTGAGTAACAATGAAAAAACGAAAACGACAAGGAAAAGAATCTTCATGTTTTCTTTTTCCTCGAATTTCTCCACCGTTCTATGTGCTGGTGGTTTCCACTCAACAATTCTTTAGGCACCCGTTTTTTGCGAAATACTTCCGGTCGGGTATATTGCGGATATTCGAGAACTCCAGCTTCAGTGTGCGACTCGTCGTGGCTTGACTCGTCTTTACCAAGAACGCCGGGGATGAGCCGCGTCACGGCATCGACGATAATCATGGCCGGCAGCTCACCACCCGTGACGACGTAATTTCCAATAGAAATTTCTTCATCAACATACTCAACAACACGGTCATCAACGCCTTCGTAGCGCGGACAGACAATGACGATCTGCTGATATTTTGATAACCGTTTCGCGTCGGCTTGAGAAAACGTTTTACCTTTGGCAGACATCAACAAAATTCTCCGCTTCTTGCTCTTCGGTAACGTCGTCAGTGCCTTATAAATCGGCTCAACCTTCATGACCATGCCAACTCCGCCACCGTATGGCCGGTCGTCGACGGAACGGTGTTTATCGGTCGTAAAAACACGGAGATCGTGGGTATACAGAGAAATCTTTTTCTTCTTAACTGCGCGTTTCATAATGCTCTCGCCGAAATACGACGAGAAGATGTCGGGGAAAATAGTCAGGAGATCGAAACGCATGGTTGAAAGTATACCATTAATTCATAACAAAAGTTTATCCGCTCAATATGTACGGAGAAAAAAAGCCGCGTGATTGCTCACGCGGCGGTGGAAGAAACAGCTCGTGGCTGGAACCTGACGAGCGACCCCTGGCCAAACGAACGTCGGCGCCCATCGTCGCAGTCCAGAATGAGGGACAGCTGCTGTTGGCTCATCACCAGGGTGCCCTGTCTTGCGTGGAAGGTCCTTTGGCACGATAGGAATGAATGACCCTTTGCGTAGACCGTGAATTCGCCCACGACCATTTTGCGAAAGGACGGTTCGAGCGACAGCTGGTTGACTCGGCAAAGGTCGAGAATGACGCGGCGGCCAAACTGGACACACATCGCTCCTCCTTGGGCAGTGAGCCGGATGGCTAGCGGGTATTGTGCCGAGCATAGCGCTCCATGTGAAGGGTCAGAATTTTGTACCGAACGAGGTCGCGCTTGACCTTGAGCACTCTCGAAGCCGCGAGAACATTGCCGTCGGTCATGCGAAGCGCTTCACGAATGAGCCTCCGCTGTAACTCCTGGACCACTGAAAATGGGATGGTGTTACCGGGCGCGAAGTGAATGGCGCGGATGGCCGACGTGAGTCGGCGCTGGGCCGGTGACGCCTTCCGTCGCTTGGGAGCCATACGTCCTCCGAATGAAATCTACCGACGCCGATGAGATGAACTGATTAGGATCTACACCTGGACAATATTCTTGTCAAGCCAAAACACCCCTGGGCGGGGTGTCATGGTTTGAACGGCTGAATTTAAATCTTCAAATCGTCGCCCATGCCGCTGTCAACGGTTGGGGCGGGCATGGCGTCCATCGGCGCCTGTCCGGCGTCGCGAGCGTCATGACGCATCTTGCGGCTACCTTCTGGTTCGTAGATCTTCAAATTGACGCGAGCGTGATTCTTCGCGCCAACAACGCGAAGCAATGTCCGCAAAGATTTAGCGGTCTGGCCTTGGCGGCCAATAATCTGGCCGAGATCTTCTTGATTCACCTTGAGGGTGATCAGAACGCCCATCTCATCGACGACTCGGTCGGTCGACACATCGTCGGGGTGGTCGACCATCGCTTTGACAACATATTCCACGAAGGCTTGGTCTTGCTCCATATGCGGTGTATCAGTTAATGATGGACTTGGTGGTGCTGATCGTCGGAGACCTGCCGAGACGGCACCGAACGCAAGAATACTGATAGGATAGCAGACTCCCTTGGGGATGACAAAACCAGCCTATTTGGCTGGTTTTTATGTTACTCGTTTAGGCGGCTGGAGTTTCGCCGGGCTTCTCTTCAGCCTTGGGCGCGGCGGGTTCAACTGGAGCAGGGGCCGGAGTTTCCGGTGCGACCTCTTTCTTGGCCTTGACCAAGACCTTCTTCGGTCCATCAAGCACCCCTTTTTCGACCAGTAAGTTATAGACCGTATCGCTCGGCTGGGCGCCAACCGACAACCAGTACTTCACGCGATCTTCTTTCAGATCGAGCTTAGCCGGCTGTTGGTGAGGATCATAATTTCCCAGAAGCTCGAGATAGGTACCGTGGGTGTCCTTCTGTTTATCGGAAACAACAAGACGGAAGGTAGCGTGATTTTTTTTGCCGATGCGGCTAAGGCGGATAGCAACCATGAGAGAAGAGTAATCAAAAATTTGAGCACCGAGACGATACCACGGGGTCATGGCCCTGTCAATCTTCCTCAGGGCGGACCGACCGAGGTTGACCATCGGTCAAAAAAATGGTAGAATGTTGTAGCTATGGCTCGCCAACAAGAACAACCCGAAGGTTCCGAAGGCGTCATCGTCAAACTCCTGACCAACCTCATCCGGTTGGCTGTCTTGAATAACGCCTCGGACATTCATATCGAGCCAGAAGAAGATAAAATTGGTATCCGTTTCCGGATCGACGGGGTTTTGCGCGAAGTTGAAACCCATCCGATCAGCTTGCATGAACCACTCGTTTCCCGGGTGAAAGTTTTGTCGAACCTGAATCTGTCCGAACGGCGGAAACCGCAGGACGGCCGGTTCCAATTGAACACCGACAATAAACAACTCGACATCCGGGTCTCGACCTTCCCGACAATTTACGGCGAAAATGTTGAACTACGGATTCTCAATAAAACAAACATCTTGATGGGTTTGCCGAGTCTCGGTTTCCAGCCTGATACCTTAGAACAGTTCAATCAGATGATCCACCAGCCGTATGGCATCATTTTCGTGACCGGCCCGAACGGTTCGGGAAAAACAACGACGCTCTACTCAACCCTGAACACGATTAATACCCCAGACAAAGATATTGTTACCCTTGAAGATCCGGTTGAGTATCAACTCCCATTAATACGTCAAACACAGGCTGATCCTGATGCCGGACTGACCTTCGCGACAGGCCTACGGTCACTCCTCCGGCAAGACCCCGATGTTCTCCTGGTTGGCGAAGTCCGTGATGCCGACACAGCCTCAATTGCTGTCCGCGCCGCTTTAACAGGTCACCTTGTGCTGACGACGCTCCACACCAATGACTCCATCGGCGCGGTCAACCGGCTAACTGACATGAATGTTGAACGGGTCCTCATCGCTTCGGCCACGGTCGGCATTCTGGCCCAGCGGCTCGTTCGTCTTCTGTGCACCACCTGTGCCGAAAGTTATGAAGCTTCACTGCCGCTCAAACAACAGCTCGGTATCCCGGTTGAAGAAAAGGTTACCTTCAAGAAAGGAGTTGGTTGCGAGACCTGCGGGTATACTGGCTATCTCGGTCGGACAGGTATTTTTGAACTTCTTGGTCCGGATAAAAAAGTTCGGGCTATGATCACCGACGGCGCGAGCTATCAAGACATCAAGACCTACGCTTTACGGGCCTTGGGTATGCGAACCTTGCGTGATGATGGTTTACTGAAAGCCAAGCAGGGCGTGACGAGCGTTGAAGAAGTGCTCCGCGTGACGGCCGGAGATATTAGCGACTAGCCGAGCAGCTAGGCTGATTGTTTGACAGCGTTCCCATGATCAGATAGGCTGGTCTCGTGTCACGACGACTGATAGATCGGATCAACGTCCGCCTTCTGATGAGTTTCTACCAGGGGTCAGTCTGACAACATTTCGAAACAGGGTTGATCCCTGTTTTTTCGATAGCACCTTTCATATGAATATTTGGTCAATTCCACCCACTCCGATTGGAGGATGTATGGGCAAGATCTGGGTCAACGGGCGATGGGTCTCCATTCCGGAGGCCGTCGTGTCGGTCCTATCGTACGTCGTCAACTACTGCTCGTCGGTGTTCGAGGGGATCAGGGTCTACGACCTTCTCGATGATCGTGGAGCACCAACCGGTGAACGAGGAATCTGGTTGCTTGAAGAGCACATCAATCGTCTCATCGAGTCGGCTAACCACTCCACGTATGGGATGGACATTCCGTTCAGTCGTAGTGAGCTCATGAATGCCTGTCTTCAGGTCGTCGCGGCCAACCCGGGCACTGACTACCTTCGGCCGATCGTCTTCCGAAACATTAACCCGGAACTTGGTCACGCCATCGGCGTCAACTCGCAGGGGGTGGACGTCACTGTAGTGATCGCCCCAATCTCCATGGGCCAGTACCTGAAGAGGGGTCGATTCAACGACGGGGTGACAACCTTCGTGACGGATGTTGTTCGTCCACGTAAGCACTACCCAGGTCAGGTGAAGGGTGGTCCCAACTATGCCCTCTACTCCGAACCGGCTTGTCGGCAGGCCACGGCAGTTGGTGCGGGGGAAGGACTCCTGCTGGGCGAAGCCAATGACGGCCAGATGTTCCTCGTTGATGGACCCGGTGCGAACTTGTTCATCGTCAAGGACAACGTCGTCATGACTCCCGACACGAAGTTCTGGAATATCCTCGGCGGGAAAACGCGAGCTTTCATCTTGGAAGAAATTCTGCCGACGCTTGACGTTTTCTCAATGGAATCGTTCGTCTCACTCGAAACGTTCCAAGGCGCTGATGAAGCCTTCTTCAGCGGCACGGCCATTGAGGTCGACCCAATCACGGCAGTAATCTGCCACGAAAATGGACAGGCCAAGCTGTCTACTATCGCGGACGGCTATGCTGGACCAGTCACCCGCTCAATCAAACGGTTGATCAGCGGTGCAACCCATGGCCAGGACGATCGATTCCGTCATCACCTGACAATCGTTCCGTCCTCAAGAGCAGTTTCAGTCTAGTTCCCAACTCAACGCCCACGGCAGCAATGTCGTGGGCCTTTTTTGTGCTTGATTTTTCGCAAATATTATGCTATACTACGAAAGTTAAACAAAAAGCCCATGCGCAAACTCATCCTTGTTTTTTTAGCTATCATCGGCCTGACCGCCGCTGTTTTTGCTGTCCCGGCCAACGCGGCGACCAAAATCCCTCGCAAAATTGACGGGGTCATGGTTGATCCAAAAAACGCTAATCCATGGGTCACGGCGGTCATGATTGATAATCATCCCGCCGCCCGGCCCCAGTCAGGCCTGAGCAAGGCCTCAGTCATATATGAATCGCTAGCCGAAGGCGGCATTCCGCGCTTCATGGCCCTTTTTGTTGACTACACCGCCAAAACGCTTGGGCCGGTTCGTTCGACTAGGCCATACTTTGTGCGCTACGCCGCCGAATATCCGGCAGCCATGGTCCACGCCGGCGGTAGTCCCGACGCACTCGCTATTATCAAATCTTTACGACTGATTAACATCGAAGGAATTAAGGGCAAGTATGCCAAAATTTTCTTCCGCGGTCCGGGCGGCGGCGTCCACGCCCTCTTCACAACCGGCGCGAAAGTCTGGTCGGTCTTGAAATCAATCCACTACGACCGGATCCATCCAAAATACTTATCATGGAACTACGTTAATGAACCAGGGTTATCCGGCCGGGCTAATGGCAAACATGGCGCGAAAATCGATCTCGGCGCCGGACTACAATTCGCCATCCGTTTCGAGTATGATAAAAAAACGAATACCTATAAACGGTTTACTGGTGGCCGAGCACAGATCGACAAATTGACAAAAAAGCAATTGGCTCCGAAAAACCTTCTCATTTTAGTCGTCCCCCACGAAAAGGTCTTAGATAAGAAGGGTCGGCTCGACCTTCATACCATTGGCCAAGACAAAGGTGTGCTACTCAAGAACGGAAAATCACAACCGATCATTTGGAAGAAAAAATCGAACAAGAGCCGGACATTCTTTCTCAACCCTGATGGTAGCCCAGTCCAGTTGAATCGCGGCCAGACGTGGATCGTCGTCGTCCCGCGAGGACATAAATATACGTTGTTCTAAATGCTTCAATAAGTAGACTAAAAAAATCGACGTCGCGATGAGCGGCGTCGATGTTGTATTGCGGAAAGGGCGCTAGGCTGCCTGCTTGGCAGGAAGGCCCCACATCTCCAGGTGGGGAGCATGTTCGATGTGACCGTGAACCTTGAACAGCGTGATGGCCTGGCCCAGGTGATAGACCGTGTGGTAGACCAGCTGCCGATGGAGCATGATGGCTGCCCGACAGCGGATATCGACCAGGGGGTGAGTAAGTTCCCGGGCAGCCAGATGCTGGGGGAGCTGTTCGACCCAGGTATGCGCTGCCTGACATCGGGTCAGAACATAGGTGCGAAAATCGTCGAAGGTGCCGAGCGATTCCAGCCTGGAACGAGCGCCGCGAAGGTTGGCATCGTCGAGCCGGGCCGGATCATCGATGCATGCCGCCAGTTCGGGGGGCATGACGAACGGTCGAAGATTTCGGTTAGCCGAGAAATCCAGCTGCTGAGCGGCGAAATACCGGGTGAATGTGGCGACCTGGGCGATGTGAATCATCTCCTCGCCAGGTCCGAAATATCCATCCGGCTGCAGTTGCCAGAATTCCGGGCCGCAGGCGAACAATCCTTCCATCATCTGATTGATCGGTCGCCGCAATGATCGCACGGCACACTGGACATCGTTGAAGTCCATCGTGGTCTCCTCGCTGAGGAAAGTCAGCCTCCGGCTGACGCGGCAAAAAAAGAACGTGTCCGTGTAATATCACGTTTGAGTGTTTTTGTCAACCAGGGTTCTTCCTCAACGAAAAATATTTCTTCTTCGAGCAGAGCGAGAAGTTCTTGTCGATGACTATCGACTCGAACAAGAATATTTTTACCGATTCCCGTAACTTCGAATAATTTCTTCGACTTGATCCATCTTGACTGAGAGCAGCTGCGACACGCCGTCATCGCCCATGGTCACGCCGTAAAGAATAGCGGCTTTCTCCATCGTCGCGCGGTTGTGCGTAATGGTGATGAACTGCGTTTTGTGTGCCAACTGTTCGAGGATAGCGGCAAAGCGTTGTGAATTCGCTTCGTCTAATGCCGCATCGACTTCATCGAGGGCCACGAACGGCGATGGGTTGTTGGCGATAATCGCGCACAGCAGAGCGATCGACGTGAGCGCCCGTTCTCCGCCGGACAACATAGCCACGGACTGCAGTTTTTTGCCGGGCGGCGTGGCCTTGATATCAATCCCAGTAATCACTTTTTCAGCATTTTTATCGATCGGAACCTCAACCTTTTCTTTGTCCTCTTCATCACCCTCATTGACCACGGCCTCATCTCTGATCACCTCTTTGATCAAGACGAGTTCGGATCGCCCGCCGCGGAAGAGTGTTCGGAAATAGGTGTTGAATTCGTCGTTAATTTTCTTAAAGGCGGCGTCAAAGCGTTTCTTAATGACGTCGTCCAGTTCACCAATAGCCGCCTCGAGTTGGGTGATACCAGCCTTCAAATCCTCAGCTTGTTTTGACAAAAATTCCCAGCGTTCATTCGTCTCCTGATATTCTGAGGTGACCTGTTCATCGATCCCACCAATCAGCTCGAGCTGATGACGCAAGTGACCAATTTCTTCGGCTAGCATGGCCACGTCGCCGTCGAGTTTTTTCTTGGCAGCGGACTGGACAGCCTCGAGCGATCCTTGGCCCATGGCTTGATCGATTTCTCGACGTAAATCTTCTTGGCGTTGCTCTAGCCGGGCCAGGATGACCTGGAGGTCATTGACATGGTTGGTAGCGACGTTCAAGCGATGCTGCGTGTCGCGGAAATCCTTTTGCAAGGAGAAGAGACGTTCTTTCTTTGATGTTTCCCCAACGTTGAAGTCATTGATTTCCGCCCGCGCTTCTTTCAGCCGACTGTCAACAGCGTCGACTTTCTGCTCAAGCTCTTTGGCCCGGTTCACAAAAATCGCGTAGGCCTGTTCAGGATGGGTTTTCGCTAATTCTTCAACCGCCGATTCATCCCGCAATCGCTCGTACTCAGTTCGTAACCGTTCGCGCGTGTCGGAGATATGTTGTTGTTGGTCCTGGTGGCGCTGGAGTTCGGTTTTCAGGTTGGCAACCCGCTGACCGGCCTGATGACGCTGATCAGCCAGGTCGACAACGGCCCGCTGCTCAGCCAGGATCGCTTGCGGATCAACGTGCTCAGCCGCTGTTTCGACCTGGTCCATCAAGTGGTGAAGGTCGTGATCAATATGCTGAGCTTCGGTTCGCAGCTGGGCGATATTCGGCTGCTCGGCGCTAGCCGTTTTCAGCAAGAGCGCTGATCGATCAAGGACTGTTTGGAGTTCCGTTTTGGCCTGGGGCCAAGAAAAATCACGAACCAGCTGTTGCTGAAGCTTGTTCATGCGTTTCTCGGCATCACTGAAACGGCGCTGAAGCTCAGTTGCGGACTGTTCTTCTTTTTCCAACTTGGCCGTGGTCGTCGCGACCATGCGTTCAACGACACCGAGCTCCTCTTGGGCTTGTTCTAAGCCTCGCTTGAGTTCCTGGACCCGTTGTTGACGGAAAACCGATTCGGCTTGGCCAGCTTGACGAGCGGCGGTCTCAAGTTTCGCTTTGACGCCGGCCTGCTGCTCGAGTAAATGGTTTTTCTCGTCGAGAATCGTGTTGTATTTCTTCTGTAAGATCGCGAACTGCTCGGAGGCCGAGCGCTCTTTCTCGATAGTTTCTAATTCGTGTTGGATGACTTCAAGCTCTTTCGTGATGGCCGTCCGTCGGCTGTCCGCCTGGCCTCGATCGTGCTGAGCTTGCGTTAGCTCATGTTCAACTTCTTTCCAGCGCAAGCCAAAGAATGTTGTTTGTTGTGCCCGCAACTCTTTCTCTACTTCCTCGCGTCGCTCTAACCGTTTGACTTGGCGGGTCAAGGATCGCAGGCGGGGCTCGATTTCCTGCATGATCGCTTCGCCTTGGGCAAGATTCTCTTTGCTCTGCGTTAATTTATTGACCGCCTGCTCTTTCTTGAGTTGGTACTGGCGTACGCCGGCCGCTTCATCAAACAGGTGCTTGCGTTCTTGCGGGCTCGATAGTAAAAAGCTATCGATCATCCCCTGGCCGATAACGGAGTAGGTCCGTTGACCGAAGTTCGCCTGGGCAAGCAATAGTTGAATGTCTTGTAATCGGGCCGGTTGATGATTTATCAGGTATTCACCTTCGCCGCCGCGATAGACCCGGCGGGTAATGACCAGCTCGCCATAATCAATCGGCGCGCCGCGATCGCTGTTATCAAGATAAAGCGATACTTCGGCCACGCCTAGCCGCGACTTTTTATCCGATCCGGCAAAGATAACGTCATCGCTCCGCTTACCGCGCAAGAGCTTGAGCGACTGCTCGCCGAGGACCCAACGGATAGCGTCAGCCACATTCGATTTACCTGAACCGTTTGGCCCAACAATAGCCGTAATGCCGCGTTGGAATTCTAAACTTGTTCCGCTGGCGAACGATTTAAATCCCTGAATTTCCAGTTTCGACAAGTACATGGACGCCTACAGTTTTCCTTGTAAACGAAGCGTGAACAGGCCGATCATGGCGATGGCCGCAAACAACTTGATGATCGTCCCGCCCATGAAGGCAACGATGGTATAGTTTCCGGATTTATATGAATAGACCTGGTCCCGACCGAGCAAGAGTTCAATGACCAAGGCCCCAGTTAATGGTCCCACCAGGTAGCCCCCTATCGCGCCGAACAGTGAGCCGACTAATCCGCCCAAAACCGCTCCGAGAATACCCCACGGCCCAGCCCGCAATTTTTTGACGCCGGATCGACTAAGGGTGTAATCAAGGACGATGGTCCCGACTGCGATAATCGAGATCAAGCCAATAAACGATTGGTTGACTGTCGTGAAGTTATGACTGACGGCGAAGAGAAAAATACCAAACCAGATGGTCGGAATGGAGGGGGCAATAGGAAAAACGATGGTGGCGATCCCGCCCAGGATGAGGATGAAACTGAGAATGGTCGACAGGTCGGCGAGGCTCATGAATTCCAGCCCTTAATTTTCAGACCGTTGAAAGCGGCCGCGACTTGGGCTTCTTGCTTCGATGCCCCCTCACCGCTGGCGATTTCGTCCGCGCCGAGGTAGACCCCAACGAGAAAGTGTTTATCGTGATCGGGACCCCATTCTTTCAAGACCTTGTAATTTGGAGTTACACCGACGACTTCTTGGGCCATTTCCTGGAACTTGCTCTTGGGGTCAATGTAGCTCTGACTAGCTAAGATTGATGGCAGCTTAGCAATGATCTGCCGGTCAATGAATTGCTTGGCTGGCTCGATGCCACCATCAAGAAACAGGGCGCCAATGATGGCCTCGATAGCGTTGGCGTGGATATTTTGCCGGGCTTTTGAACCCTTGTCCTTTGCCTCACCTCGGGACAGCATTAAAAAATCATCCAACTGCAACTCCTTGGCAACTTCCGACAATGATTTCGCGTTCACTAAGCTGGCCCGCCAGTTCGTCAGGTCGCCTTCAGGATTTGGGTAGTGGTGGTACAAGTGCTCACTCACGATGAGTTCCAAAACGGCATCACCCAAGTACTCTAGCCGCTCGTTGTGACCAAGCGGAAAATCCGGATTCTCGTTCAAATATGAACGATGAACCATGGCTTGCCGGAGCAAGTCGGGCTGGGTAAACGTGTGTTGGAGGATCGCTTGGAGCTGATCGAGCGAATTCATGGAAGACCCTAGCTAGCGGCTGGAGGAGGAGCTGGCTGAGGACCGTAATGACCGGCCGCGACGAGGTCACGGTAAATTGCGCCGAGAACGCCGTTGACGAACTTGCCGCTTGATTCTCCGCCAAAACCCTTGGCCACTTCAATCGCTTCGTTGATCGCTACTTTTGGCGGGACGTCCGGACTATAGGTCAATTCAAAGACGCCAATGCGCAAGACGTTCCGGTCAACAATGGTAATTTGCTCCATTGGCCATTCTGGCGCGTACTTGGTAATCGTGGCATCAATATCTTTTTGATGATCGAGGACGCCCTGAATCAAGACCTCAGAAAAACCCTGATCGGAGAAGTCCGGAGCGAATTCTTTGAGGTTTGCCTGCAACAAAGCCATGGGATCGGCCTTCTGGCCATTAAAATCCCACTCATAGAGGCTTTGCATGGCGATGGTCCGGGCGAGATGACGATTGGACATGGGGAAGGAGCGTTAGAAGATGTCCAGCTTACTTCTCGTCAGACTTCTTCGTCGATTCCTTTTTTTTCTTGGCGCGCTTCTCGACCTTCGATGTCATTTTCATAACTTCACGCCCTTGGTAGTAACCGCAGTGCGGGCAAACGCGATGCGGTCGAATGCGCCGATGACAGTGGCTACAGGTCACAAGGCTGAAATGTTTGAGGGCAAAGTGAGCGGCGCGTTCGCGCTTGCTCTGTTTTGTTCGGCGTTTGGCGGGGAGACCCATGGGATCAGGAATTCAGGAAGTAAAGTATGGAGGGCAGTCAATCTGACGATTGACGGGGTGAGTATACCATTTTTTTTGCCGTTGGCAAGTACTGGAGACCACTACCCGCATGCTGCTTATGGTATACTTTTGATATGCCAACCACCCAACTTGCCACCTTCGGAAGCGGTTGTTTCTGGTGCACGGAAGCTATTTATAAAGATATCAAAGGTGTTTCAAAGGTCACCTCAGGTTATGCTGGCGGAACGACACCGAGCCCGACCTATGAACAAGTATGTTCTGGTTCGACCGGACACGCCGAAGTAATCCAAGTCGAGTTTGATCCTAATATCGTCACGTACGCCCAGCTGGTCGAAGTCTTTTTCCTGACGCATAACCCGACGACCATGAACCGACAGGGTGGCGACGTCGGTGAACAATATCGCTCGGTGATTTTTACCCACGACGAAATGGAGAAAACCGTGGCCGAAGAAATCAAACACAAAATTGAGGGCGAGAACGTCTATGACCAGCCAATCGTCACCCAAATAACGCCGCTCACAAACTTCTACCCGGCCGAAGAGTATCACCAGGACTACTACGCCAAGAACCCGGATCAGGGCTATTGTCAGATGGTTATCGATCCAAAAGTGGCCAAGTTTAGAAAAAAGTTTGCCAGCCTACTGAAGTCAGCGAGCTCATAAGGTGATAGCTCGTATTGGCAGGGAAGCAAGAAAGAAGTGACCACGCATGTCCACCCACGAAATTGACCACGAACAGAGGGCGAGGGAAACGGAAGAACTGCGGCGCTACTTTTCCTGGCGCGACGGTGAAAAAATTCCTGATGTTGCCCGAGAAGCCTTGAACGGTGTGATCAATCAATTCCGGCAGGCCCACGGACTTTCCGAGCATCAGCTCGATATTGAATTTGCCAACGACTTTACCTTACACGTTACGCACTGCGAAACGTCACCTGAAGCACAGAATCTGTTTGAAGAGCAGTTACAAAAACTAGGGTATGCCGAGATAGAATAAATCTTCGGAGAATTTATTAAGCCCGGCCTCATGAGAAACGGGCAACTGAACAACTGGACGAAAAAGCTATGTCACCTGAAACACCTTCTGCATCGACGCCAGAACGAAAACGCCGTATGCGCGGCCGGGGCGCGGCCGGCGGTGGAGCGTACTTCGCGGCCTTCATCGGCGCCCTGGTGTATTACATGCAGCACGCTACGTCATTCGCGACAGTGATTCTTGGAATTTTGAAAGCGATTGTCTGGCCGGCTATTTTGGTCTACCATGTAATGGGATTTTTGAAAATGTAACTCCAAAACTTTATGACTGATGCAACAATGAAGAATGCTGGTATCGACACAGGACAGGCTATTGGTTACGGTTGGGCTTCGGTCAAGAAAGATTTTTGGTATTTTGTCGGCTTAGCAATCGTCGCCACCATAATCGGGGGTTTGGGTAACTCGTGGAAAGGACATCCGAACAACTGGGGTTTCCTCAGTCTCTTTTTATCGGCCTGGATGACTTGCGGGTATGTGGCTATCGCCTTGAGTTACCAGGCCGGCAAGAAACTTCCATTCGAAAACCTGTTCACCAACTTTAAGCCGTATTGGGGGGTTCTCGCCTCGACGCTGTTGTACGGAATTATTGTTGGCGTTGGCATATTGCTCTTGATCGTGCCGGGGATCTACTTTGCCCTCAAATATCAATTTGTGACCACGCTCATTGTTGATAAAGGATTGGGCATCGGGGACGCCTTTCAACAAAGCGCGAAAATGACGCAAGGGAAGAAAATGTCGCTGCTCGGATTTGACCTGGTCAGCTTGGGAGTAATTATTCTCGGAGCCATTTGTTTAGGCGTCGGAGTTTTTGTGGCCATACCGGTACTATGGCTGGCGAATATCGTCGTCTATCGGCAGCTTGGACAAACGGCCGCCGCATAAAGCCATTCTGTGCCGATGAAAAAAGTAGGGCCAGTGAGCCTGGATACCACCCCGGTGCATGATCATCAGCGGACGACGCTAGCCCGCGTCCGTGTTTCTTGTATACTCTATTTATGAATCCACCGCCTTCCCCCCTCGGCTCAATTATCAAGATGGCCCTGGCCATGACCGTCATGCTGCCGATCCAATTTATCCTCGGCATGATTCTCAATCTGTACGTCAAGTTTCCCGATACGACTGACCAGGCGAAGTTGTGGGACTTTGCCCGGACGAACGGCCTGGTCCTGTCCCACATCATCCTCGGTCTGGTCCTGCTGGTCGTGAGTATTATTCTGCTAATCAAAATCGCTCGGTACAAGATGCGCCCGCTGACCATCTTAGCGACGATCGGCCTGCTTGGGATTCTGGTGGCGATATACGGTGGTGAAGAGTTTGTCAAAACTCAGAGCGATGCGTATTCGCTGGTTATGGCCCTCGGATTCATCGTGGCTGGTGCCGTCTATGGCCGGTTGATGGGGGCGTTGATGATGGCTCGGTCGAAATTGGCGTGACCGCTTTCTTCCACGGCCTGTTCCAAAATCCGGCCGTGGCGGTCTACCACCTGACGGGTTTTTTGAAGATGTAGGATGGTGAAAATCGTCATTGCGCGGCCGCGGTACTTCGCCACTCGCCAAGCGTGGCGAACGTGGTTAAAGAAAAATCACGCCAAGCGTTCGGAGTCGTGGGTCGTGTTCTACAAACAGCACGTCGATAAAGGGATGCAGTACCCGGAGGCGGTGGAAGAGGCGCTCTGTTTCGGTTGGATTGATAGTCAGCTCCGCCGAATAGACGATCGAAAACATGTGATCCGCTTTACACCGCGACGACCGAAGAGTAACTGGACATCCTCAAATATATCCCTTGTCAAAAAGTTGATCACAGAGAAAAAGATGACCCCGGCGGGGTTGAGGGTGTTTAGGGTGAAGTAGGGGTTTGCTGAGGTCTTGTGTTGTGCCGTGCCATATTGAATAATGTTTAATTAGGGTATATAATCGCGGCGATCAGTTTTAAGGAACTATTAGTTATATGAATTTATTCGGAAGTATTGTTGAGAAAATTAAAATCGCATTTAACTTTAATCGGGACAAATCCCCGAATATTAAAATTGTACAACCAGCGTCCTTAATCCCAATAGCAGCTAATGTTGAAACCCAGATCGGGCAACAAGTAAATGTTGGTCTAACGTACAGCGATGTCAAGGAGATTATGGAAGATTTTAAACAACAGGCCCTGATTGAATTGAAAGAGGAGGCAAAGAAAACATACGCTAATCGGGTTGAAGATTTTAATACAAAACTATTAACACAAATTGCAGCTTTGCCAGCTGAAAAGCTCAACAAGCTTCGAGAACCAGATGTTCAAATCGTAGTTGCAGAAGCATCTAAAATTAGTGGTAGAAAAATCTCGCAAGAGACGAGAAAAGTTTTGGCTGACCTAGTTATTGGGAGGATCGTTAATGAAGGAGATACCGGAGAATCCCTCAAAAGCCTGGTTTACAACGAAGCCGTGAATACTGTAGGAAAGTTGACTAATGACGGAATAAAAATTTTAGCCCTAACCTTTTTGACTCGATATACTTCAAATCCAAGCGTTGATTCGCTTGAGAAACTAGACTGGATGTTAACCAATCACTTCTTACCTTTAATAGATTTCAAAGACACAACCGCTGAGTTTCAGCATATTGAATATGCTGGAGCCGGAGCGAATAACCAGTTATTTTCTTGGAACATAGTTTCAAACACCTTTCGGTCAGAGTACACATTTCTTTTTCAAAAAGGCCTTGATAAGGAGCAGCCAAAAAACCATAACGTCGAAGATATCATTGGAAAGGTTGCCATACTAGACACGACGAAAGGGGTTTATAATTTTTCTGCAAAGCACAAAAAGGATCTTGAAGAAAATTTAGACAAGGAAAAGATTAATGGTGCTCGGAGAGCAACAATAATCCAACTTTATGAATCCCAAATTAAAAATGAAGATGAAATAAAAAAAGAGGTAGAAGAAAAAACAGTAAATGGGAAGAAAATTATTGAAAAATGGAACAAATCTCAAATCAACGGTCTAACGCTAACATCGGTTGGAATCGTAATTGCCGCAACCTTCCTAGAACAGTCTTGGAAAACGTCGCTCAAAATTGATAACTGGATAAAATAAACACAGCCAAGACTGAACTTCAAATAGTTTTTCTGTCGGCCCGCCGCTAGGCGTGGACTCTCTTAGATTTTCTCTGCCTTCCCCGCGTAATCCCCGGAGCAGAGGTTCGGGAATTGTGATTTGACCTTGTCCGTCGCCGGGACCGCGGCCCAGATGGCCTCGATCGATTGGCGGTTGGCGGCGTCGAAGTACGTCTCCGGGCAGAAGCGGTCTTTCAACGGACTGCGCGAAGCGAGTTCCCAGTGGACATTGAACCAGCAGCGCTGTCCGCTCGGGCCGGATGCGTCGCAGTAGTGGCCGGCGTGGCCGACGACGTCGCCTTGCTTGACCGGGCTCCCGACCTTCAAGCCCCCGAGGTCGTCCATCTCTTTGTAGACGATGTTGTAGGCGCCGTGGCTCAGGTCCATGTCCCACTTGCCGGGTTCGCTCGCGCCCTGCTTCATCCAGGTGACAGTTCCGGACGCCGCGGCGATGAGATCGTGCGAGGTGCCGGTGGTCCACTGAAAATCAATACCCGGATGGCCGTGCGGGACTTTCGGTTTCGGATGATAAATTGTCTCGCCCATGGGGATCATGTACGTCGGCGGGTCGGACAGGCGGTAGGGCGTACTGAGGACGATGCGCTGATGCGGGAGGAAGGCCGGCGGGTAAGCAAATTTCCAGATGACGATCAGCGGGATGACAATCAATAAGAGCCACAGGCGGCGGCCGCGGTGGTGACGAGTTTTTGGGGCGTCCATGAAAGGAGTATAGCATTGACCACCCCGTCTTCGCCTAACGGCGAATCCACCCCTCCTCTGACGAGGAGGGGTGGCGCGAGGAATCGAGCACTGGGGTGGTCCGGCAGCTGATGCAATTGGTGTGGGGATAGCAAAGAAAAAAATAACCATATCTACAACTTGACTCTCGCAGTTTTGCAGAGTAGGGTTGGTCCGAACCTTTTTCGAAAGGAGCCCCTTGTGAGCGATCGACAGTATCCAGCTTGGGTGACCGCCAACCTGGTTGATGAGTTGGAGGTAGTGGTCAACGGGCAGCCGTGGACCTGTCCGGTCCTCAAACGTCAAGCCGGTGGCGGCTTCGACCAATTCATGGGTTTTTCCCAGCCGAATCGCTTGGCTTTCGTGTCGGAAGCGGTACCGGTGCCATATCGACCGCTGGTCCTCCGGCATGAGATCGTCGAGTTCACGATCTTGACCGAGGTCGACGATCGCTGCCTGGCGGCGCTGCGGGAAGAATTGCAGCACGTTGCGCTAGACCATTTTGCCGAGTACATCCGTTGGCGAGAAGGCAACTTCCGACAACTGCTCGACCACATACGTTCGCACCCGCAAGGCTACCCACCGACCTTCATCGGCGCGATCGAGCGCAACATCAAGCACCTCGAATCGCTCTCCTAACACGGCTGACCCCGCCTCACCATTTCCTTCGGGAATCGGTGGGGCTTTTTTGTGGAAAACAAAGTTATAGCGCGGGCTTTCTAGCCCGCGCTATATCGTAGGTTATCGAATGACTCAGATTGTTATACTAGGGTAACTGAGGCGACGCGATCCTTCGGGTCATTGAATTTCATCACCCGGACGCCTTGCGTGTCGCGCCCAAGAACGGAAATCGATTTCAGCGGTAACCGGATAACCTGACCCTTTTGTGAGATAACGATAATATCCTGCTCCAGGTTTTTCCCATCGACAATCGTAGCGCTGGAAATCTTACCGGTTTTATCGGTGATTTTGGCCGTCTTGATACCGCTTCCACCGCGGCCCTGGACTTTGTAGGCGTTGATGGCCGTCCGTTTGCCGAAACCGTTGGCCATGATGATCAAGAGCTGCTCGGTCTTTCCTTCCTTACCTTCATCCATCACGTCCATGCCAACCACCTCATCAGTTCCTTTGAGTTTCATGCCGCGGACGCCGGCCGCTGATCGACCCATCGGTCGAACATCGGCTTCCTTGAACCGGATGGACTGGCCATTCGAGGAGACCAACATAATATGATCCTTGCCGGTCCCTGGTTTGACCCAACGTAATCGGTCACCGGCCTTGAGCTTGATGGCGATCAAGCCGCTGCGGCGGATATTCTTGAATTCGTCGAGACTGACTTTCTTGATAACACCATTCTTCGTGACCATGGCCAGCGATTTGAACGGCGATAAATCGGCCATGCTCATGACATTGGCGATTTTTTCTTCGCCGGTCAGTTGGAGGAAATTCACAATGGCTTGACCCTTGGCCGTTCGGGAACCCTGCGGGACATCATAGGCTTTGAGCGAGAATAACCGGCCGGTCGTCGTGAAGAAGAGAATGTCGGCGTGGGTCGTGGTTGAGAAGAAATGCGAAACTTGGTCTTCTTCCTTGGTCGTTAAGCCGATCACGCCTTTGCCGCCGCGGCTCTGTGTCTTGAACGTTTCAGGAGGCAAACGCTTGATGTAGCCATCCGTGGTCAGAACGACGACTGTGGCTTCGTTCGGAATGAGGTCTTCCTGGGAGAATGTCCCAACAGCACCTTTGACAATTTCCGTCCGCCGTTCATCACCAAACTTTTTCTTCAGGTCATCGAGTTCATCTTTGATGACACCCAGAATTTTCTTGGGTGAAGCAAGAAGAGTTTGTAATTCCTTGATGAGTGTCAATTTTTCTTTGTGTTCTTGTTCGATTCGCAAGCGTTCCAAATTGGCTAACTGTTGCAAGCGCATTTCTAAGATGGCGGTGGCCTGCTTTTCAGTCAGTTTGAACTTCTTGATCAAATTATCCTTCGCCTCATCTTTATCCTTTGACTTCTGGATAGTCCGAATAACATCTTGAATATTTGCCAGGGCGATAAGGAGACCCTGGAGAATATGATCGCGGTCCTTCGCTCCTTGTAATTCATGTTCGGCGCGCCGGCGGACAACAACTTGGCGGTGCTTGAGGTATTCTTCGAGGACCATTTTGAGGGTCAGGACGCGTGGCTGGATCCCGTCAACCAGGGCCAACATGTTGACGTGGAACGTTTCTTGTAGCTGGGTCAGCGTGAAGAGCCGGTTGAGAACCTTTTTCGGATAAGCATCCTTCTTCAACTCGATCACCACCCGGACGCCGTCTTTATTCGATTCGTCGCGAAGATCGCGGATACCTTCGAGCTTCTTATCCCGAACGAGTTCAGCAATCCGCTCAAGCAGGGTGGCCTTGTTCACCTGATACGGCATTTCACTGACGATGATGTTAAAGGAGCCAGCCTTTGCTTCGACGATTTCCGCTTTGGCACGCATGACAATCGCGCCCTTGCCGGTCGCGTAAGCCGCTTTGATATCTTTAACGTTGTAAATAACGCCGCCGGTCGGGAAATCCGGACCTTTGACAAACTCCATCAAATCATCGACATCAGCTGAAGGATGTTCAATCAGGTGCGCTGTGGCGTCAATGATTTCCGTCAGGTTATGGGGTGGAATATTAGTGGCCATGCCAACCGCGATACCGACGGTGCCGTTGATGAGCAGATTCGGCAGTTTGGCTGGTAAAACCTGTGGTTCCTTGTGCGAGCCGTCGTAGTTGGGAACAAAGTCAACGGTATTCTTATCAATGTCGATCAAGAGTTCAGCGGCGATTCTATCCAGCCGCGCTTCGGTATATCGCATGGCGGCCGCGCTATCACCATCCATCGATCCGAAGTTGCCCTGTCCGTCAACCAGGGTGTAGCGCATAGCAAAGTCTTGAGCCAGACGAACCATCGAATCGTAGACAGCCACATCACCGTGCGGGTGGTATTTTCCTAAGACTTCACCAACCACGGTGGCCGATTTCCGATACTTCGTGCCGGGCCGCAGGCCAATGTCCCACATGGCGTACAGGATTCGCCGGCCGCCAGGTTTCAAGCCATCGCGAACATCCGGCAAAGCCCGAGCCACGATAACACTCATGGCATAGTCCAAATACGACTCCTGCATTTCCGTGACCAGAGGCCGCGGCTCGATTTTGCCAATGATGAATTCTGGTTTCGGTTCGGGCATTATGAGTTCGTGTTACTGAATTGCGGAAAGACTTGCTGTTCGTACTTATGAACCTCTTCCTGCTTCGGCGTTGGCTTCGGTTGACTGAGCTTCAATGATCGAAATGACCGAACAATATCACTGAAAATATTCGCGCTGGAATGACCGGGCTGGAGTTCGTAGCGGATGGTCAGCAACCAGGCCGTGACAATGATGACGGTTCCGACAGCGACCGACCACCACATGATGCGCTGTCGCTGCTGTGAGCTCATCGGTTGAGCGGGTTGGCGGACTGGTTGAACCACCGGCTTCGGCGGTTCGATCGGGGGAGGGGTTACCGATGGCCGCTGAATCCTACGTGAGCTCGAGACTACTTTAACCGCGATGGGTTCTTCTCGTTTTGATCGACTCGGCCGCGGTGAAGTTGCCATAGGCTAGCTCACGTTGAGAACGACCACCTGGGTTTCCTCGGCCGGCAGTTCTTTCTTACTGATCTTGAATTTATCGATCGCTTCGTTTGACTTAGCGCCAATTTCTTTGAGGAATGGACCAACGTCACTATAATTTGCTGTTCCACCCTTACCTTTATATTGAATGGGAATAACTATCCGCGGCTCGATTTGACTAATGAGCGCGGCGGCAGTTTCGGCATCGAGCACTGTTTTCCCGCCGACGGGCACAAAAAGGATGTCCACCCCTTCAAATTGAGCCAAGTCACCGTTGTCGAGTTTCTTCGTCAAGCCGCCGAGATGACCGAGGCTCATATCTTCAACCTCAATCCGGAAATGAATTCGGCCGGGGTCAGGCGGGAGCTGCACGCCATAGAAAAACACGCCTTGCCGCTCGTATTCGCCCGGAAGATCAATAACGAAAGGGTCACCGCCGAGGGATGAAGCATCTCGTCCCGCACGTTCGGAGATCGCGACGACCTGAGCCGTTTGTTTACTTGGCCCAAAGCCACTGGCCTTGTCTGGCGGGTCAATAATGACAACGGTATCTTTAGATTGGAGGCGAATGCCTGCTTCGCCAAGCCACGAAATCTGCATGCCTGCGGGTTACTCAGGTGAGTGAAATTAGCTTCGAAAGTATAGCAAAAAGCGCTTGAAGTGACAAGCGTTTTTTTGGCTGACCTTAGGCTAAAGAAGGCCTTGATTTGACCCGGTTAGAAGGGCAACCCTTCGTCCACGTGGCTGGTGTCTGGTAATTGACTAGCTGGATCTTGGTCAGGGGCGGTGGCCGCTGGTTCAGACTGGTCAGGTTCATGGTGCCGCAGAGTGGGGACAGGAATGCCTGGTGCTGGTTGATCAGCATCGCGATGAGTCTCCATCGGTCCGCCACCAGTAAATCCCTCGGAAAACTGGCTTAAACGAGGGGCTGCCGGGGCTGGCGTGTTCGGTGTTTGGTCAGCCGGGGGTGTTTCGGCCGATGGTTTGACTGGCGTCGACCAACCAGCCGGTGTATCGGGTAGACGTGTCGGTTCAGCAACATTCGGTGCAATGGCGGATCGGTTCATCGGGCCGTGTTGAATGCGCAAACGGTCTTGCAAGGCGGAAATCCGTGTACCCGGCTCGTCCTGACGCATGGGTTTTGGTGGTTCAGGTTTCGGTTCGCTTTCCTTTTCCATTCTCATCAACCGCTTGGCGCCCTCTTTCAATGTGCCCCCGCGCAACCCCGGCGCCAACCCGCCCGCCTCGCGCTCATGTTCCCGAGCAATTTCAAGAGCGGCCCCAGCCACAACCTTTGCCTTCTCTTTCGTAATCGGTCCGCCGCGACTCATTTTACTTAACGCGTAGAGCTCTTCTTTCGTCAGGCCTTCCCGCTGGCCATGTTCAAAAGCCCGCCGCTCTTCCTTCAGGCCTTTCTCAAAGGATGACTTCAGATATGATTTTCCGCCGGCCACTTGTAAATACCCGCTCATCTGCTTCTTGGCACTTTCTTGATAAAATGGTTTTGGCGGAACCATTTTCGGCGCGGCTGGTGGTGGGCGCCGTAGGCCGCCCATGGAACGAAAAAGCGCGCTGGTGGAGTTCGGCAAACGGTTACGCATATCTGGACGATACCATGATGCGGTCCCCTGTCAATGTGAAACACTTGACGTTTGTTCATATACGCTGTACACTCTTCACGCTCTCATTAACTCAAAAACGCTTTTTACTCTTCCTGACGCTCAAGCGTCGTCGGGTCCCTCGCCCAGCGGGATAATACAATTGAATATATGCCTACCACGACCACAACCCCTGCCCAACCTCTGTCCGAGATGGAGCGGCTTTTGGAACACTCGTCACTACCAAAAATTCCCCAAGTCGGCGACATCGTCCAGGGCAAAGTCCTGAGCGTTTCCAAGAACGAAGTCCTGATTGATATTGATGGCATAACAACTGGTATTATTCGCGGCAAAGAACTCGTCGATGAATCCGGTGAAACTGCTGACCTGAAAGTCGGTCATATCGCCTCGGCCACGGTCCTTGACCTGGAGAATGAAAACGGCGTGATGGAACTGTCGTTCCGTTCGGCCGGTCACCAGAAGGCCTGGGATGAGCTCATCCGGTTGATGAGCGCTGGTGAAGTTATTGATGTTGAAGTGGTTGACGCCAACCGCGGCGGTTTGATGGTCAAAGTCAACCGGATTGATGGTTTCTTACCCGTGTCCCAACTGACCGCTGAACACTATCCCCGCGTCGAAGGCGGCGATAAATCTCGCATCCTCGAACTCTTACAAAAATTCTCCGGTGAAATCCTTCACGTCAAAGTGATCGACGTCAATGAAGTCGATGGCAAATTAATTGTGTCTGAAAAAGCCGCCCGGGCGAAAGAACAAGCGGCCATTGTCGCCGGGTACAAAGTCGGTGACACGATTGAAGGTAAAGTGACGGGCGTGGTCGACTTCGGCGCCTTCGTTGAATTCGGCGAACACCTCGAGGGCTTGATCCACATTTCCGAGCTGGCCTGGCAGCGCGTTGAAAACCCCCGTGATTTACTCCAAGTCGGCCAACCAATCAAAGCCCTGATTATCGGTATCGATGGCACAAAAATTTCCTTGTCCTTGAAAAAGTTGACCGATGATCCGTGGAAGCAAGCGGTTGAACGCTACACCATTGGACAAGTCGTCTCTGGTAAAGTCTTGAAATTGAATCCCTTCG
The DNA here is from genome assembly GCA_964518425.1 of uncultured Gammaproteobacteria bacterium. Lineage (GTDB taxonomy): Bacteria > Patescibacteriota > Patescibacteriia > SBBC01 > CAIJZX01 > CAYLHT01. Next base: position 12,960 of record CAZFGG010000007.1, on the reverse strand, counting down.
GCGCGTTCGTTGAGCTTGATCCGGAAATTCATGGCCTGGCCCACATTTCCGAGCTGTCGAAGAAAATGGTTCACGCTCCATCGGAAGTCGTCAAAGAAGGGGAGACTCGCCAATTCAAAATCATTTCTATCGATCCGGACGCCCACCGACTGGGCCTGTCGATCAAGCAACTTGACGACGGTGCTCCTGTGACGGCTGACGGTGAACGGGTCAGCGATCCATCGTTGGCTGGAGTCAGTCTCGATGAACCCGCAGCTCCGCCTGAGCCGTCGGCTGAAATCCCCGCCGCCTAACACTGAGCCCCGCGTTCGCGGGGCTCATGCTATACTAGCCCTCATGCCCCTCATTCAGCTTGACCACATCACCAAAACGTTCGACATTGGTGATGAGAAATACAAAGCGCTTGATGACGTCTCGGTATCGATTTCGCCCGGGGAATTTGTAGCGATTATGGGGCCATCTGGTTCCGGAAAGTCGACCTTGATGAACATCGTCGGCCTGCTCGATCGCCCAACGAACGGGACCTACAGCCTTGACGGACATCCGGTATCACTCTCGATGTCTGATCGGGCCCAGGCCCACCTGCGGGGTGAGTTCATCGGCTTTGTTTTCCAAAACTTTAATCTCCTGGCGAACCTTGATGTTATGGCGAACGTCATGCTCCCGGCCAGCTACGCCCGGAATACAAAAAACGCCAAACCCCGAGCGACACAGTTGCTGAATGATGTTGGGCTTGGTCACCGGCTGCACTACCGAATCCCAAAGCTCTCCGGTGGTGAACGTCAACGCGTAGCCATTGCTCGAGCGCTCATGAACAATCCGAAAATTATATTAGCCGATGAACCAACCGGAAACCTTGACTCAAGATCTGGACAAGAGGTCGTCAATCTTTTGCGCGGCCTCAACAACAAAGGCACTACTCTCGTTATTGTCACCCACAGCGAAGAGCTCGCGGCCTTAGCCAATCGGACGATCCGGATAAAAGACGGAAGGATTTCCGCATGATCGGCCAAGCCTTCATGACCGCTCTCCGTTCGATCTGGACGAAAAAAACCCGGTCAATTTTAACCATGCTGGGCGTGATTATCGGCGTATCCCAGATCATTGCCTTAATTGGTCTCGGGCAAGGCGTGAAAAAATCCGTCACTGATCAAGTAACCCAACTGGGCACGAACGTCATTTTCATCTTGCCGGGCAAGCTTCAGGATAGTAACGGTGGGTTCAATCCCTCGGCCTCAGTTGGCGCCTCGACCTTAACCGAAAAAGATTTAACGCTGCTCAAGGCCCAGCCGGAAATCCAAACCATTACCCCAGTATCCTTACTCGCCGGCTCGCCGGCGATCGGGACCAAGCTAGCGTCGGGCACCCTGCTCGTGGCAGTTGAACCGGATTACTTCAAAGTCTTAACCACGCTGAAAGTCAGCGCTGGGCGGACATTTACGTCGATTGAGAATACAAACAAAGAGAAAGTTGTACTGCTTGGCAAAAACGTCAGTGCTCAACTTTTTCCGGTCACTCCGGCCAAAGACATTCTCGGAAAAACGGTCACCATCGCTAAAAATACCTTCACCGTCATTGGCTTAGTTGAAGACAAACAATCAAGCGGCGCCTTCGGTGGAGACAGTTTTAATTCGATGGCCTTTATGCCGTACCTGACCGGAAAAGACACCAACGAGAACGCTCAAATATTTCGGATGGTGATGAAAATCGACCCGAATGCGAACACGAAAACGTTTGTGAATAAAGTGAAATCTCTGCTCAAGAATGAGCACGGCGTTGAAGATTTTACTGTCTTCACTCAAGACGATTTATTGAAAGTCGTCGATAATATTCTGGGCCTGATCACGACCGCGATCGTTGGCTTGGCCTCAATCTCCTTGATCGTCGGCGGGATCGGGATTATGAACATCATGCTCGTGGCCGTGTCCGAACGAACAAAGGAAATCGGTTTACGCAAAGCGCTCGGTGCGACGCGCGCCTCAATCCTGTTGCAGTTTTTAACCGAGTCGGCAATCATTTCTCTCCTCGGCGGCGGGATCGGCGTAGCGGTTGTGACCATCGCTAGCCTGGTCGTCAAAGCCAGGGCGAACCTTGATATTATTGTTAATCTCAACTCGATTCTCATCGCCGTGGGGTTTTCCCTGGGCGTTGGTCTCCTGTTTGGGCTTTTGCCGGCCTTCAGCGCGGCGCGGAAAGATCCGATCGAAGCATTACGGTACGAGTAATTTTCCTTGAAAAAATCCCCCACAGCGGTAGCCGTGGGGGTGTTGAAGGTACGGTGGGGACTTAGCGGCAGAAGTAACTGGTCAGTATCGCGTCGGAGGGAGCGATGGTCGGGTGCCATGCCGTGTGCATGATGGCCGTCGGTTTGATGGCGGCGGCTGGAGCGCGGATGGTCCCTTCGTAGTGGACGGTCAGTCGATAGTGTCCGACCGGAACGTCGGTAATGCTGACGACCATCGTCGTGTCCCCAGTGAAATTACTGGGTTGACGAATGACCGTCGAGCCGGATATCGTCCGGAGGTAGTAGACGACGCGTGCATCGTAGGCGTCTTGCAGGAAGCAGGTCATGTCTTCGTTCGAGGACGCGTCGTACTCGAGGTTGAGGAGCACGACGAGCCGATTGTCCGGTCGGTCGAACGAGATGTCGTTGACCAGCGTAGCCAGCGGAGAATCGACGCTGATCGTGGCCGGGCTTGTTCGGTAGACGACGAGACTTGAGTCGGGATGGCAACCCCCAGGCGGAACTGGCGAGGACGATTCTTGACCAGGGCTCAGGGGCATTGGTTTGCCGCAACCCATGACGATCAAGGTGATCATCATGCTGATTGCAAGTCTTGTCGTTTTCATCGGTCATTTCCTCCTGACGTGGTCCGGAAGATCGGACCGATGGTGAGTTGCCCGCTGATACCAGGCTCGATGCGACCGTCCCGATCATGAAGATCGCTGTACCAGCCGACATTGCCGAAGAGGCTCAGGCTGACAGCCGGCCAGCCAAAGCTGAGACCCGCTTCTCCGCCTTCTCGTCGACGAGTCGTATGCCCGTCGCCGCGGATCTCCGACGAGTTCGACTGGTAGCCGAGGCGGAACGCCCAACCCAGTTCGTCACCGAGTTGAAGGCCATACCGCGTTAGACCCCGATTGTCTGGTTGGAAATCCTGACCTTCGGCAGCGTAGATACCGACGTCGTAACGTCCGAGTCGGCCGCCCGCGGTACCGGCGATGAGGGGAGAAAGGTAGCTCGTCGGGTCGGTAGCAATGAAACTACCGCCAATCGCCGGCCGGAACCAGAATTGCTGCCCCGAACCGGAGTAATGATGAAACTCGCGTTTCACCACCAGCGTCTCGCGCTTGGTTGGGACTGGGCGGCCAGGGACGAGCGTAGCCATCCCCGGCGGCCGCTTGACGACAACGAGGTACGCTCCGCGGACGTCATTTTCGATTCCCTGCAGTGAGGGTAGGCACTCGAATCCTGTTTGCGCATTCATGAACGTCGCGCGGGCGATCCGTAGATCGTGGTTGTAGAGCTCGTTCATCTTCTTGCTCGAGCCAGTAAATCGCGGATCGTAGCGACGAGGATCGGTTGCGCCGATCCAGACGCCATCTTCCTCGGACGAAATCGTTGCGATGTGATCTCGGGCCGAAGAGATTTCGATCCGGCCGATGTCACCTGGTCCGCCGAGGCTGAAGCCACGGTACTGCCAGATGTCACGGATGCTGGCCTGAGGGCCGTAGATGGCCTCGATGATCTCCGTGATCTGTGTTGACGGCTTCAAAAAACGGGTTTCCGCTCGAGCCAGAATCGGCATCGCGAGCAGCAACATCAAGACGTACAGCCATCGCTTCATGGGCGACCTCCTTGAGGGTTTTGGGTTATCGGTGAACGTTATGTCAAACAACAGGAGCCAAAATTGGCTGACCGACCGTACAGCAAAATCGTGCGATTGTCAACCCACGAGGCAGAATCAGAAACTGATATCGGAAATTATTTTTTTGACGAGAATCCTGGTCGAAGACTGAGAATAAGGCCAAACATGGCGACAGTTATTCCGGCTGACAATAAACAATATTGGCACCAGGCATGAATGACAAAGCCTTGGAGGTAGACCAGGCCAAGCGTGGCGATGATGGCTACACCAACAAGCGTCATGAGCCAAGGCCAGAGCGATCGTCTACCTTCGAACATCATGGCCGCAAGAATAATGACCACGGCATAGTACCCCATGCCGAATGACGCGATCGGAATCGGTCCAACGGTCGCATATTTGCTCGTTAAGACGGTTTCGCAGCCGTGAATTGTGCACGGCGGAATTCGGTGAGCATAATGCTGCCAGGTTAAGTAGCTGGCGTCGATAAAACCGATGATGGCCAGTCCAAGAACAGTCAGCAGAATTTTATTTCTTGTTGATGGCGCCATTGATGACGGAGATAAAATCATTGACCGAAGCAGGATTGGTGATTTGCTGGCCGTTGAGGAAAAACGCGGGTGTGCCGGGAATACGGGCGGCCGTTCCGGAATCGACATCGCGAGTAATGCGGTCCTTAACAGCCGACGCGTCAATGTCAGACGCGAACTTCTTTGTGTCAAGCCCAAGCTCTTTGGCATAATCAATCATCGTTTGTTTCGCGTCGAGGGCTTGGGGCCAAGATGACTGTCGCTGGTAGAGAAGGTCATGAAATTCCCAGAATTTTCCTTGGAGACTAGCTGCTTCGGCTCCTTGCGCAGCTATCTGGGCATCTTGGTGAACTTGCACCAGTGGATACTCCCGGAAAACCAAGGCCATCTTTGCACCGAAGTGAGCGGTGACCTGTTCTACGATCGGTTCGTACTGACCGCAGGCGGGACATTGGAAATCTCCATACTCAATCAACACGGCTGGCGCGCTGAGTGAACCGCGGACATGATCGACCGCCGCGTCGGCCGCCGGAATCGATGAACTTGTGCTGCCGCCCGAAGCAACAATCAAGCCCCAGACTGCTAGTCCGGTGCCCAAAACGATAGATGACCAAGTTATCCAACGCCGTGTGGTGCGAGTCATAAGATTAGGTGTTATCTTTACCAATTGCTGTCGCTAATGTCAACCCATCTCGACGGAGAAGTTCAACCAACCCAACCGAAATTTGACTGATCAATTGCGGACCGCGATAAATCATTCCGGTAATCAACTGAACCAAGGAGGCGCCTAACTTTATTTTTCGATAGGCATCATCAGCAGTGTACACCCCGCCCACCCCAATCAGCGGCATTCTTCCGTGTGTCCGGCGAAAAACATGAGCTAAAATCTCATCGGCCCGTCGTGAGACAAGTCGACCGCTCAGGCTTCCCTTGGGCGGAACGTTGTGTCCAACGAGCAAAGGGTTCGAGCGGTCTTTTGTTAAGTTCGTGCAGGTGAAGCCCATGACGCGATGTGATTGACATATCTCGATGAGCTGGTCGATGGTTGATAAAGAAATATCCGCCGGAAGTTTCAGAAAACGCGGCAATGGATCGTCAATCCGATCAAGTGCCGTCAACAACCGATCGAGATTGGCCGGCACGGCAAACGGTTCTCCACCAGACGTGTTCGGGCAACTGATATTTATCGTTCGATAGTCTCCAATACCCTTCAACGTCTTGAATGATAAACAGTAATCGGCAACCCCAGCATCAATGTCGTCAGTAGCCGGGATGTTCGCTTTCGCGACGTTCAAGCCAAGCGGGATGGTTGGTCGCGCCTGCCTGAGGCGAGCGGCTACCGCTTGAGCGCCAGAACTGTTCAATCCGTAATTCACGACGATGGACTCAAACTTTGGCAACCGCCACAACCGAGGTTTTTGGTTACCCGGACTCGGCTGGCCGGTGATCGAGCCGATTTCCATGAAACCGAAACCGACCGCCGGCAGAATATCGATGAGTTTACCTTCTTTGTCGAACCCAGCGGACAAGCCGATGGGATTGGAAAAGCGAATACCCGCGACGGTTTGGGCCAGGGACGGATGGTGATAGCCGAAAGCCCAGCGCGTTACCGTCCGCCCAAAGCCTGATCGGCCAAGTCGCTGACCGATGACCGTCATTCGGTCGTGCACTGACTCCGGATCAGATCGAAACAATGTCGGCCGCACGGCCGAGCGATATCCGAACCCGAGAATTGCATTGCGAGTGCGCACGGCTAGGCTCATTGACTAGAACGTGACTTCCCACTGCTCCGGCGGCTTGGCCCCCGTGTTCATGTAGCGGATCCAGGTCGGGGTGAATCGGAAGAAGACTGATCCAGCCATCAAGTGTTGGTCCATCTCGGGGTGCTTTTGGCCAAACAACTGGCCAGCGGCTCGGGCATCAGCTCCGCTCAGTTCGACAACCGACCCGTGAGCCTGAATTTGCCACCAGTCTTTGTGAAAGACAAACGCGGCGAGTGGGTTACTTTTAAGGTTTTGGTACTTCCGCGTCGGGTGGGTACCGAAGATAACTGACAAATAGGACTCTTCGGCGAAGAGGACAACGGCTGCCGCCGGATTCCCGGATGTGTCGGCCGTGGCAATCACTGCCGTGGGGTGCTGGCTAAAAAGCGTTGTAAGTTGTTGACGTTGGGCGTCGGTCATACGGTTGAGGTGGTTAGTTGCCGGGCGTTGGGCCGCCAGGTTTTAAGTCGAAGGGAATTGAGCACAACGAACAAGGACGAAAAGGCCATGGCCGCGGAAGCAATGATCGGACTGAGTGTTAGGTGGAATAATGGGTAGAGTACGCCAGCGGCGATGGGAAGGCCAATGATATTGTAGAAAAAAGCCCAGAAGAGATTTTGCTTGATATTCCGCAGAGTCGCGCGCGACAACCGAATGGCGGTGACCACTTGACGGAGGTCATTGCCGACGATGGTGATGCCGGCCGCTTCGCGGGCCACGTCCGTTCCCGAGCCCATAGCGATACCGACGTCAGCTTGGGCTAAGGCCGGCGCGTCATTGATCCCGTCACCGACCATGGTCACTCGTTGACCGTTGGCTTGGAGCGATTTCACTTTAGCCGCTTTGTCCTGTGGTAAAACATTCGCCAAAATATGATCGGTTGAAATTCCGGCCTGCCGAGCAATTTCGGCGGCGGTGATTTCATTATCACCGGTCAGGAGATAGACCTCCAGCCCTAAGGTTTGTAGTTCTTTGATGGCCGCCTGGCTTGATGGTTTGATCGTATCGCCGACCCCGATAACGCCAGCACATTGTCGATCAATGCCGACCTGAACCGCGGTGAGCCCCCCTAGAGCCAATTGTTCCCGATCCAACCGACACCCCTCTGCCGCGAAGCCGAGGTCAGACAACAATCCCGGTGAGCCGACGACCACGGTGTGACCCTGAATGGTCCCACTGACACCACGCCCGGGGTGAGCATTGAAGTTGGTGACGGGTAAGATCTTGACGCTGTCCTGCTCCGCGCGTGCCACAATGGCCCGGCCGACCGGATGTTCACTCTTCGCTTCTAACGAAGCGGCGTATTGGAGAAGATAATCACGTCCACGCACATCGACCACCTGCAACTTGCCTTCAGTGATGGTTCCAGTTTTATCGAAAATTGCCACGCGGACTTTCTGTAGAAGTTCGAGAAATTCTGCACCACGAATGAGAACGCCGTGCTCGGCTCCTTTGCCGACACCGATCATGACCGCCGTCGGCGTGGCTAAGCCCAGGGCGCAGGGACAAGCGATAATCAAGACCGTTACCCCTAAGACCAAAGCGAAATTGAGCGGCAAAACACCGGCCGGCGGGAAAATCATCCAGACCACGAAGGTCACAACGGCCAGGCCGATGACAATCGGCACGAAGACGCCGGAAATCACGTCAGCCAACCGCTGAATCGGAGCCTGGGATCCTTGTGCCTCCTCAACCAAGTGAATTATTTGCGACAGAAGGGTAGCTTGACCGATTTTGGTCGCCCGAAAAGTCAGCGTCCCATTTTGGTTGACCGTGCCGCCGTAGACGGCCGACCCAGATTTCTTTTCATTGGGCATACTTTCGCCGGTGACCATGGATTCGTCCACCGCTGACTGGCCATCCGTCACCACGCCATCGACGGCGATTTTCTCACCTGGCCGGACAACAATCACATCTCCGACCTGAACCTGGTCGAGAGACACTTCCATCTCTTTCCCGTCGCGAATGACGCGAGCAGTTTTTGCCGCCAACCCGGCAAGTTTCCGAATCGCGTCATTCGCACCAGCTTTCGCTCGAGCCTCCAAGTATTTGCCGAGGATGATCAATGTGATAATTACAGCGGTCACGTCAAAGTAGGTGGCTGGTTGTTGGCCGCTGCCGCTAAACGCCGCCGGATCGACGACAGCCACGAAACTGAACAAATAGGCCGCACTTGTTCCGATGACGACCAAGGTGTCCATGTTCGCCTGCCAGAACTTTAGGCTTCGCCACGTGCTAACAAAAAATTGCGAACCAGTCCACACTAAGACCGGCGTGGCGACAATCAACTGGAGAATCTGGATTCCTCGCTCTGTCCAGAACTCGACACCGAGCATACGCAACAGGTCTGGGATAATGATGGCCGCCGAGGCCACAATACCAAAAACAAGCTTGTGCCTTAATCGCTGTAATTCTTCCTGCCGTAACATCCGCGCGTGATCGTGCGCGCCATGCTTATTCGGGTGGGGTAGTTGTTGGTCATGGGACATTGATTGATGAGTTGCATGATGATGGTCATGCGTCGTGTCATGACTGGTGCCGGCGGCGTGATCGTCCATCACGGCGGTGTAGCCCAACTGGCCGACTTTCTCGGCAATGTGCCCTGGGGAACATTGCCGAGGGTCATAGGAAACTTTTCCCCGCTCGGTCGCGTAATTCACCGCCACGCTGACCACTCCCGGAACTTTTTTAACGATGCGTTCAATGTTCTTTGCGCACGAGGCACAGTCCATGCCGACGATTGGGAAGGCGATCGTTTGCTCAGTCATGCTAGTTGACGACGTTGACCGGATGACCGGCCACGAAAGCTTCGACGTTGCCAATGGTCGTGCGGACAATGCGTTCCAAGGCTTCACGCGTATTGAAGGCATTATGCGGCGTAATGATGACTTTCGGATGGTTGAGCAGTATGTGATCAGCCAAGACCGTTTGTAAATCGCATTTTGATTGAAACACGCCGGACAATAATTCCCGCTCTTCTTGAATAGCGCATTCTTCTTCCAGTACGTCGAGTCCGACGCCAGCCAGATGCCCTGAGTCCAATACACGAACTAAGGCTTGGGTATCAATAAGAGAGCCGCGAGCGGTGTTGATGAGATAGGCCGACGGTTTCATCATCTTTAGCCGTGCTTCATTGAGGAGGTGCTGGGTCTCCGGTGTGGCCGGTGCATGTAATGACACAACATCACTGATCGCCAACAGCTCTTCCAGCGATTGATACGTAAAGCCGAACTGCTGGACCAACTCCGGCCGTGGGTGCGGATCGTACCCAACAACGTTCATACCGAAGCCTCGAGCTATTCGCATGGCATGTTGGCCAATGCGTCCTGTGCCAATAACGCCGAAAGTTTTTCCGGCTAGGTCGACGCCGCGCAGGTCCTCCAGCCGAAAGTCGCCATGACGCGTACGATTAACGCTGGGAATGATTTTCCTCGTCAAGGCGAGGAGTAAAGCAAAAGCTTGTTCAGCAACGGTGTTCTCACCGTACGACGGCACGTTGCTCACGACCACCCCGTGTTGTCGACAAGCTTTGAGGTCAACGTGGTCAAAGCCGGTGGACATAGTGGCAATATATTTCAAATGAGGAAACTTTTTTAAAACGTCGGCCGTGATTGGACTGTAAATAAAAATGATTAGTGCTTCTGGGTCATCGAGATCACCGGCCTCGGCCAAATGCTTCGACGAGGTAATGATAGTGGGAAATTTCTCTTTGAGGAGATCAGCTTCCCAGGGTTCGATTTCAATCGCGGCGATGTTCATAGTTTTTCGAAGACTTCCATCAACTCCTGAATGGTTTTTTCGGCGTTGCCGCCTTTGGTATCGCGCATATCTCGGGCGACGCAGGTTCGCAAGTGTTGCTGGAAAACCTGTTCATCGAACTTTCGCAGGGCCTGCTGGATGGCGCGAGATTGATGGATGATATCAATGCAGTAAGCTCCCTCATCCACCATATGACGGACTTTCCGCAAATGCCCCTCGACGATGGCCAAACGGTGGCCAGTGGTCTTTCGCTTATCAATTGCCATTGTTTTCATAGTTTTTCATTAGGTCCACAGCCTGTCCCCAGATCCCGGGAGGGGGATTGGTTGAAACAGTTGGGGATATCTATAATCCCCCATGGGGGGATTATATCTGTCCACAGCAAAAAGAGCAAATCCCCCATAGGTGCCTATTTATAAGGCTTCTACCGGGTACCCTTCGGCGCTGAGTGCTTGTTGTAACGTTTCTGGTTTAACCGCACCGTCGTGCTCGACGGTCAAGATTTTTTTTCCGGCATTTACTTCCGCCCTGGTGACGCCGGCGGTGTCTTCCATGATCCCCTCGATGACCATGGTGCACGAAGCGCAATCATGCTTGAGGACTTTGAACGTGGTGATCATGTGGCTTCGATCGTCCCGGTGTACATGCCCATGCCGCACGTAAATGTATACCGCCCAGGAGTCGGGAAATTGACAGCCAACGTCGTGGGCGAATTTTGGTCGACTTGCTGTTGGATGTTTAATTTAGGTATTCGGAAAATACTCGTGCAACCAAGTCGACCTTTGGCAGTCAAGATGAGTGATACCGGCTGACCGGCGGGAACCGTTACGGCGTTTGGAGAATAGCCGTTCGGAAGAACGCTGATATCAACACTCGTCACTTGCGCGCCGCCACTTCCGGACTGTCCGGTCAAAGTCCAACGCACCGCGGCCACTTCATTCTGAATTGAGTATGGCGAGTCGATAGTCACCAGCGCTCCGTTGAAGGTGTAGATTCCGAGGATGATAACAATAGCAGCCGTCGCGTAACTAAGTTTTTTCTGGGCGAACATTGTACCTTTGGCAAGGATACCGACCAAGAAGAAAAGGGGCGCCGTACCCAGGACAAAGGCCAACAGGATGGCTGCGCCTTTCAAGGGTGTTCCAGCCGCCACGGCTGCAGTCTCCATGGCAATAGTTGTGCCGCAAGGGATAAAAATAGTGAGCAGTCCCAACATTGCCGGGGCAAGCCACGTATCACTTCTGCCTTGGCGTCGGATGAACCGACGCAAGCTGGCTGGTGCTTGGATGTTCAGCCACGGTAGCCACTGGGGCCAAATGAGCCGGATACCGGTGATAACGATAAACGCTCCGGCGATCGCTTGAAGCCAGACGCTGACTGTCGTGGAGAGTTGAAGTTTTGATCCAATCGCACCTAACAAGAACCCGAATAGAGTGTAGGCTACTGTCTTAGCGATCAGAAAGCCTCCAACCGGAACGACCAGTTGCCACCACCTTGACGACGTTTGCTCATCACCCGACCGTTTTGCCAAAACGCCAAGTAATAATCCACCCTGGACGGCCATGCAGGTCAGGCCACCGGTGGATAAACCCGTGATGAAGGCAATCCAAGGAGTCATATCTACTACAGACTGTAGTACCATTTCGTCGATAGAGTCAAGTGGTTGCCTCTTGCCAGGGCTGGACTAGCTTGCTAGGGTCCGTCCAGCACCTATCGGTAATGATGCTATTCGTTAGCCTAAGACGTAAGGATGAAAGTAGCAAAAGCGACTTAGTGGCTGCCGACAAATGCACGCAGACCTGTCAGCAGGACTTCCCAAATTGGGCGGGGATGCCCTCCGGGCCTTCGTGGCCTTCGTGCGGAGCAGCGCACGCTTCCCCTTGAGATGGTTCTTGGAGTAGCGGAATCGGCTGTCAGCTCTGAAGACATCCGATCCAGGCGAAGAGAGAGCCAGGTCCGGTCCGCCTTACGGGGCCAACCAATCACCTACCGATAGACCGCCTTCTGCCCTGCTCAATGTGGAAGGCGGTTTTTTCTTGGCGCGCCGCGATAGCGGGGTCTGACCCTTGTCAACGAAGGGGTATTTGGCTATACTCCGCCTGAATCCATGAACCCACTTCTCAAGAACATCCTGATTTTCTTTGGTTCGATCGTCGTCCTGAGTCTCCTCTTTAGCTCGGTCAACTTGTCGTCCAACCAAGCCAAGTCGGTTAGCTTGGGCCAGGTTATTCAGAAGATCAACGACGGTAAGGTCAAAACCGTCGACGTCAATGGAGATCAACTGAATGTCACGCTCAAGGACGGTAGCAAATTAGTTGCTCGAAAAGAGCCAACGGTTGACTGGTCCACCTTGGCCAAGAATTACGGCGTGGCGCCAGAAAAACTCATCGCGGTCGCCGGGTCGGTTCATGATAACTCGGGCTCGCTGTTCTGGTTGAATACGATTCTTCCTCTGCTCGTACCGCTGCTGTTCATTGGCGTTTTTTTCTGGCTGACTTTCCGTCAGGTTCAAGGTCAAAATAATCGAGCCATGAATTTCGGTCAGATCGCTCAACGCGAGACTGAGCCTGAAACGAAAAAAAAGCCAGTAACGTTTAAAGACGTAGCTGGGGCGAAAGAAGCGAAAGAAGAGTTACAAGAAATCGTCGAGTTTTTGAAGAGCCCCAAGCGCTTTACTGACCTCGGCGCACGGATTCCGAAAGGCGCCCTCCTCGTCGGCCCGCCGGGTACCGGCAAAACGCTTTTGGCTAAAGCCATCGCCGGCGAAGCCGATGTCCCGTTCTATAACATCTCTGGCTCGGAATTCGTCGAAATGTTCGTCGGCGTTGGCGCCTCACGCGTTCGCGACCTTTTCCGTCGGGCCAAGAAAACCGCGCCGAGCATTGTCTTCATCGACGAAATTGATGCCGTTGGCCGACAACGCGGCGCCGGTTTGGGTGGAGGACATGACGAGCGCGAACAAACATTGAACCAGATCTTGGTGGAAATGGATGGTTTTGATACCGACACCCATGTCATCGTTATCGCCGCTACCAACCGCCC
>CAZFGG010000006.1:0-53188 GCA_964518425.1 uncultured Gammaproteobacteria bacterium | reverse complement strand
GGCCTCATCGTCTAACGGTTAGGACATCGGCTTTTCAAGCCGGTAATCGGGGTTCGATTCCCCGTGGGGCTACCAACAGTTTTATCTACGCTCGTGATTTCTATGCCCTACATCTTCGGCTCCATTGGTTTCATCATTCTCTTCATCGTCCTGCCGGGGTTGCGGGTTGTTCAGCAATATCAAAAAGGCGTTGTCTTTCGTTTCGGAAAAATTGTCCGGCAAGCTGGCCCAGGGCTAAACATTGTCATTCCTTATTTTGAACAAATGCGGCGAGTTGATTTTCGGACAATCACCATGCCTATCCCCCCGCAGAAAATTATTACCAAGGATAACGTTTCGGTTGATGTCTCGGCCGTGGCCTACTTTAAAATTGTCGATGCAGTAAAAAGCATTGTCGCCATTGAAGATGTTATGTCGGCGATCAATCAGATTTCGCAGACGTCCGTCCGTAACATTGTTGGAAAATTCCAGCTCGACGAAATTTTGAGTGAACGCGAGACGATCAATACGGAAATTACCAAAGTTCTTGATACGCACACCGAAGCTTGGGGCGTCATCGTTTCAGTGGTTGAAATTAAGGACATTGAACTGCCGGAAGGGATGCAGCGGGCCATGGCTAAACAAGCTGAGGCCGAGCGGGAGAAGCGGGCCAAGATTATCGCCGCCGAAGGTGAATTCTTGTCTTCACAAAAACTAGCTGATACCGCCGACATTATGCAGGCTCATCCGATTGCCTTGCAGTTACGTAATCTTCAAACCATGGCTGAGATCAGCGTCGAAAAGAATTCGACGATCATTTTCCCGGCTCAGTTTATGGGTACGCTCAAAGATATTCAGAGTTTCTTGGCTCAGGAAAAACCAAGCAAGCAGTCGCCTGAGTAACCGGGGATTCATGGCTAGTTCACAACAATGCGTATTTTAGGTATCGAAACCTCTTGCGACGACACGGCGATCGGTATTGTGTCGTATCATCAAAAGAAGCTTACCATCGAGGCACAGGTTGCCGCCTCGCAAGTGTTGATTCACCGCAAATATGGCGGCGTCGTACCGGAAGTTGCCGCGCGGGAGCACGCGGTCACGATCGTTCCGACGTTGAAAGCTGCGCTGAAAAAGTCACGGAAGGATTGGAAAGATGTTGACGCAATCGCGGTAACGGCTGGGCCGGGATTGAATACGGCGCTGCTTGTGGGTGTGGAAACAGCGCGATCATTGTCATACATTCTGAAGAAGCCGCTGGTCCGAGTAAACCACATCGAAGGACATATCGTCAGCAGTTGGGCTTCGCCTGACGCCACGAAAATCGCTTTCCCGGCCGTGGCGCTCATCGTTTCCGGTGGACACACCGAGCTGATTCTTGTTCGAGGACTTGGACAGTATAAGCTGTTGGGCCGAACCGTGGATGACGCGGTGGGAGAGGCTTTTGATAAAGTGGCCAAGATTCTCGGCTTGCCCTATCCGGGTGGACCGGAAATTTCTCGTCGGGCAATTCATGGTGATGCTACACGATTTGCCTTTCCGCGAGCATTCATGAAATCGGGCAACTTGAATTTCAGTTACTCCGGGCTCAAAACATCAGTCCTGTATGAGGCGCGTAAACATATTAAGCGTTCGCCGCAGTTGGTCAATGATTTCTGTGCTAGTTTTCAGGCCGCCGCTATTGATCCGCTCATCAAGAAAACGCTGTGGGCCGTTGAAAAAACTGGTGCGAAAACTATTGTGCTCGGGGGTGGTGTTGCCGCGAACCAACTACTGCGACATCGTTTAACGAAAATGGTTGAGCAGGTACTTCCTGGCGTCCGATACATTCAGCCGGCGCTCAATCTGTGTATGGATAATGGCGTCATGATTGCCATGGCTGGAGCAATCCGGGCCCAAAAAAAAGATTTTTCATCGTGGCAAAAAATTAAAGGTGATCCGAATTGGGAGTTGGTGTAATCCTCGTGCCTCTCTCGTTCAGAAGCAGGGGGTTGTGCACCGAGATTTTGCCAAGCCACAAGGCTGCCGAGAACGAACGAGGGGCCTTGATTAAGGCTTGACTGTAGGCGTTTTTTAGGATACGTTTCTCCTGCGACGACCCTGGCTTGTCACCAGGAGAGCTAGAGAAGAACGTCCCATGTGAAGGGATTAGTAGACCTCGCGAAATAAGCGTCTCGAACGAGCTTCGGGAAAATCAGGTGGTACCACCCTTCGTGAGGCGGTTATAGCCGCTGGGTCCTGATAAACATACTGAATTAATGTTTATCGCTCTTCATGTCTGAGCTTCCGCGAGTCTACGATCCACAGAAAGTTGAAAAGAAAATTTACCAACGCTGGGAGCGTTCAGGTTTTTTTAATCCTGATCGGCTGCCCGGTGCCCGGCGTCGACTGCCGTTTGTTCTTTCTATGCCCCCGCCGAACATTACCGGCGAGCTACACTTTGGTCATGCGCTGGGCATGACCATTCAAGATATTCTGATTCGCTACCACCGCCTGGCTGGCCGGGCCGCCTTGTGGCTACCCGGTACGGACCATGCCGCTATCTCTACGCAGGTGGTCGTCGAGCGCGAGCTCCGTCGTCGAGGGATTGACCGGCAAAAACTTGGCCGAGAAAGGTTTGTGAAAGAAGTTTGGAAGTGGAAAGAGAAATATGGGCGAAGGATTGTTGAACAAATTAAGGCCATGGGCGCCTCGGCTGATTGGTCGCGCGAGCGGTTTACCTTGGATCCCGGCTTAACCGATGCCGTCCAAACCGCCTTCGTGAAGCTTTACCATGATGGACTGATCTACCGCGGTGAACGAATTATTAATTGGTGTTCCGACTGTCAAACGGCCGTTTCCGATCTTGAAGTTGACCATCAACAAAGCCCGGGTAAGCTCTGGCACCTGCGCTACCCGTTGGCCGATGGATCCGGTTCGATCACGGTCGCAACTACTCGTCCAGAAACAATGCTCGGCGATACAGCCGTGGCTGTTCACCCAAAAGATGAGCGCTATGCCAACCTGGTTGGGAAAATGGTTCGCCTGCCGCTGATCAACCGTCAAATTCCTATTATTGCCGACGGCCGCATAGACCAAAGTTTTGGAACGGGCGCGGTCAAGGTGACGCCAGCGCACGATCCTTTAGATTTCGATCTCGGCCAGACACACGGACTACCCCAAATACAGATTATTGGTTTTGATGGGAAGATGACGGCGGCGGCCGGGCCGGAGTTCTCTGGTTTACCGGTTGTTCAGGCCCGGGACAAGATCATCGAACAGCTACGAAGTAGCCAGGCTCTCGTCAAAGAAGAGGACTATGTTCATGCTATCGCTTACTGCCAGCGCACGAAGACTCCCATCGAGCCATTGGTGTCCCGACAGTGGTTTATGAGCATGAAGCCTTTGGCGGCGAAGGCCATGGCTGCCGTGCGTCAAGGAAAAATTACTATTGTGCCGGAACGGTACGCCAAAGTGTACTTCCACTGGATGGAGAATATTCGAGATTGGAATATTTCCCGGCAAATCTGGTGGGGACACCGGCTGCCGGTATGGTATAAAAAAACCGACGTCCGTCGTGAAGATCCAAAAGTGGCCATCAAGCGACCAGGACCAACATGGGTTCAAGATGAAGATACGCTGGATACCTGGTTTTCTTCTGGTCTGTGGACTTTTTCTACCCTTGGTTGGCCTAAGAAGACCAAGGACCTCCTCCGCTTCCACCCAACCGATATTATGGAAACTGGTTGGGACATTCTCTTCTTCTGGGTCGCCCGAATGATCATGTTCTCGCTGTATTTCATGAATACGGTGCCGTTCCGAAGGGTCTACCTGCACGGCCTGGTCCTTGACGAACAAGGAAAAAAGATGTCGAAATCGAAGGGCACCGGTATTGATCCCTTGCCGATCGCCGAAAAATATGGGATGGATGCCGTCCGGATGAGCTTGGTTGTCGGCAACGCCGCCGGGCAGGATTTCCGTTTGTATGAAAAGAAAATTGAGGGCTACCGCAATTTTGCCAACAAACTATGGAACGTCGGGCGGTTTATTTACAGTCAGCCTCGGCCGCTCAGGGCGGCGGCGCCCACCACTGCCGCTGAACGATGGATTGGCGCTCAGCGTCATCGACTTATTCGCGACGTGACGCTCAGCATTGAGGGGCTTGATTTTTCAGCCGCTGGTCAGGCGCTCTACGATTTCGTCTGGCACGATTTTGCGGATTGGTACGTTGAGGTCAGCAAGGCGCAGCCAAATCCGGCCCTGTTGTATGACGTTTTCGAAACCATTCTCATCCTCCTTCATCCGTTCATGCCGTTTATTACGGAGGAGCTGTGGGACCACGTCCACCCCGAGAAACTGTTAATGATTCAGCCGTGGCCAACGTCCCGTCCGGTCCGTCCCTCACCGATGATCAGGTCTTTTTCTGCCCTACAAACGACCGTTGTCGCCCTTCGGAATTTTAAGCTCCATAGCCACCTTCCCACTTCCGCGCCCATTCGGTGTGTTCCCGCGCCAGGGCTCGACCTCGGTCTTCTCAAGTCGTTGTCCGGCTTACCAATAGAACCGATCAACCGACTGACGGTCGCCAGTGGCTATCAGGATATTGTCTTGGGTGATGTTCGTTTTCAGGTGCCGACTGAATTTGTTCAACGTTTTGAATCCTGGCGCGCAAACGAACGTTTGGATCTTGATCGATACATCGCATCAGTCGAGCTCAAACTGAGCAACCAACAATTTGTTGATCATGCTCCGGCTGCCGTTGTTGAAACCGAGCGACAAAAGCTCACCGAAGCGAAGCGGCGCCTGCTGGAGGTCTAGTTTATTGCGCTACGCGGAATACTTCTTCGACGGTCGTAATTCCGTCGAGCGCCTTGAGGAGTCCGTCTTGAGCCATGGTGATCATGCCCTGCTCTTCGGCTAATTCACGAACTTGGTATTCGCTCACCTCGCCGGTCAGAATTATCTTCTCAGCTTTTTCGTCAACCACCAAGACCTCGAAGATGCCAATCCGACCAAAGTAACCAAGGCCATGACACTGATCACATCCAGCGCCCTTCATAAACTTCAGTGGTTTTGCCGAGTCAACAGCGTACCCGGAACTTTTAGGGATAGCCGCTAATGTTTTTTTTATCTGTTCAAGGGTTTCTGGGCCAGGAACGTCTTCGTGGCGGCAATGCGAACAAATTTTCCGAACAAGTCGCTGACCAACGACCGCATTTAAGGCCGGGGCCAAGAGAAAGGGCTTGGTGCCCATCGAAAGGAACCGTGGTACGGCGCCAGCGGCGTCGTTGGTGTGGACCGTCGATAAAACCAGGTGGCCAGTCAGGGCAGCTTGGATAGCGGTATCAGCTGTCTCGAGGTCGCGGATTTCTCCGACCATGATAATATCAGGGTCTTGCCGCAAAATTGAACGGAGACCCTTGGCGAAGGTATAGCCCTTTGACCAGTCAACTTGGCTTTGGTTGATGCCGGCCAGTTTGTACTCAATCGGATCTTCGAGGGTAATAATTTTTGTTTCCTGCTTGTTCAGCCGGTTGAGCGCAGCGTAGAGGGTTGTTGTTTTTCCTGATCCGGTTGGTCCGGTTGCGACGACCATGCCATTCGGGCGGTCGATTTCCCGCTTGAGCTGTTCGTAGGCGCGGTCGCGAAGACCAAGGTCCTCAAACGTAATACTGCTGGCCGAAGCCCGAAGGAGCCGCATGACTACACTTTCGCCAAAAGCAGTTGGCAGCGTGGAAACACGGATGTCGAGTTTGTCATCGGACAGGAAGACCGTAATCCGGCCATCTTGGGGCACGCTGGTGATGTTCAGTTTTAACCCAGCCAGTAATTTAATGCGGGCGATAACGCGCGGCCAGCGATCGGCTGCAATCGAGGCCACGGAGACTAAAACGCCGTCGATGCGGTAGCGAACTCGAACGTCGTCTGCCTCGGCCTCAACGTGAATGTCTGAGGCGCGCGAACCAATCGCCCCGGCCAGCAAGATCGTAAACACGTCGGAGATCGAGGAGCGGGCCAGGTGCTCGTTCAGCTGTCGAACATCTTGGACCTCTTGGCGATACCGTTCGATATCGGCTTGGGCCAACTCGACGTCGCTCGTCATTTTCATTATTTTCGGTAACCGCTCGTAGAGTTTCAGGGCTGATTCGAGGCTGTGCTCCGAAATGACATAGAGTTCTACGTGGGCATGATACTTCTGGCCAAGCGCCTGGGCGAGAGCCTGAACCGCTGGGTCGGTCGGGTCAACCGCCCCGAGACGGATTTGCGTTCCGGTTTTCAAAAAACAGACCGCTCGTAATTCTTGGGCTTGGTCTTTTGGCACGACCGAAATTGTTTCGGGGCCAATGGGAAATCCGATCAGATCGATGTAGCCTAAGCCGAGGGCGCTGGCCCGTGTTTGCGTTTGGCGCTCTTTTTCCTTGAGCGCGATTTTCAGCATTTTGTCCTGTAGCGCCTCTTCGACTTCCGGAGTGGCGACGTGGGGAGGGGAGGAAACCATAGATGAAGTATAGCAAAAACCGCCCGACTTGGGCGGCCCTACTCCCCGAGGGCGGTTCGGAGCGTTCCGATGATTTGTTTTTCTACCGAGGCGAGCGACCCACCCACCTGACCGACGAATTTTTGTCCATCGCCGGAATGGAGTTCGGGCGGTAGGCCCGTCGGCGCCGAGCCGGCACGACAAATGACGACTACCTGAACATTGGGGGGTGTTTCAACGAGAGCCACCGCAAAAATAGCATTGGGGGTGGTGGCCAAAAGCTCGTCGGCCATGCCGACGACGTCACTCGCTTGAGCCTGTTGGTTCTCAAGGTCTGTTTTGGAAACAGCCGTCCAGACGAGACGATCGTGGCTGGCTGACTGCAGATTCGTCAGCGCCCGGCCCCATAAGCGGAGGATCGGTACGGTCTTGGTATGATAGAGTCGGCGAATGATGTCGTCCCGCTTGGCGCCGGCCGCCATCAATCGAGCCGCGGTCGTTAGGGTGTGTGGGGTGATGAGCTGACTCTGAAAGCCCTTGGTGGCGGCAATAATGCCCGTCAAGAGGGTCGTGGCCAATGGTTCGGTCAGCGCGTCCGGAAAAAGTTGGTGGGTGAGGTCGGCCACAATTTCGGAACGGCTCACCGCCGTGACATCAACGAGGTTCACGTGGCCAAAGCGGCCATTGTCGGCTTGATCGTCAATGTTCACAATGGGGGTGTGGTAGAAAAAATCTCGCTGACCCTGGTAGATCTCTCCCAGGTCTTCAAGTCGGCGGAGGCCGATGGTCACGATCCGATCAAAGAAAAATGGCGTGGTCGACGTAGAGATGTCGCGGGCTTCGAAAAGCCCTGTTTTTGGTGTCAGGTGTATTTGAACCGATTGGGCCAGGACCTCGTAACGGATACTGTCGAGTTTTGTCCGATTGGTATTTATGGTGACCAGAAAATCTCGTAGGTTGGGCAGGGTACCAACAATACGATGGAGGTCGGATAATCCTTCTGGTGGCTGGTGGGCCGAGAAGTTCGGTGAGACGATAGATATTTCCGGTCGCTGAACTCGCAGCGCGGTCGCTAACCCCAGGGCCGCCGCCAAGACGTCAGTCGTCGGATCTTCAGGAATGAGAAGCAAGGGACGACGGCTGTCGCGCAAAATCTCGGCGGCTGATTGAAGTGGTGCTACAATGGGGTCCATGTCTGATCAGCGCAGGCCGGCGACGAAGCCGTCCATGGTAAAAAAGAAGAATAGGACAGTGTATCGAACTGGGGCCGGCCTGTCAATGGTTTTGCCTTCGCCGGCTGCGACGCGCACGTTGGCGAATCGCCTGGTGAGCGACCCGGCCGCGCCACACATCTGGCTCCTTCGGGGACCTCTCGGTTCAGGGAAAACAACCATCGTTCGGGCGGCGCTTCGGTCGTTGGGGGTGGCCCTTCCGGTCACCAGCCCAACATTTACATTGGCAAAAAGGTATTCGCCGCGTCGGGGCCCCTGGCGAACAGCGGTTCACATTGACGCGTATCGGATCAACCACCAAAGCGAAATTGCGGCCCTAGACATATCCGAACTAAAGGCCGATCCGCAGACGCTGCTGTTCGTTGAGTGGCCTGAGCGGCTCGTTGGTGTTTCTTGGGGAAACCATTGGTCGATAAGGCTCCGCCACCTTCGACGGGGGCGGCGAATTTCGCTACGCCTAGGCCGTCGGTAGGGGTGCGGGCGCGGTGCCCCGCTGTTTGCTCAGCGCATCATCAACCACAATTTCTTGTTCGGTGATGGAGATCACCTGACTGTGGTGGATGAGGAGCGGCGATTGGACCATGTCAGGCACCAGCCGGCTTGGTTTAACGTGATAGGCCACGATGGACTGTGTTTGTGGGTCAATGGTGACATCAACAACGTGGCCAAGTTTTTGGCCGGCGGCGGTCCGGACGGGCAGTCGAAGTGGGCTATGGGCGTCCATCGGGTAGCGCGGGTTTTGTCGCGGGCGGCTGGAGCGGGTGTCGTCGAAGGAAAATGTATTGCTGGACGACGGTGAAGGCCGTAGAGGTTAGCCAATACAGCGCCAGGCCGGCGGCAAAACGATAGGCGATGTACAGCGTTAAGAGCGGGAAGAGATAGGTGGCCTGCTTGTTAATGGCGCTCGTCATGGCCTCGTCCTTCGCTTCGGGGGTCTTTGGTTCTTTCGGTGCAGCCAACATCTTGGTTTGCCAGAACTGGCTGGCCGCGGCCAGGACAGCTAAAATGATGTTGTGCGCTTTGGCTAAGTCGATCCATCCGAGGGTAGTGGTGTGCAGCGGGGTGGTTTCATAGTACGCCCGTAGCGCCGGATAGACGTGCTTGAGTTGACTGGCAATGAGGTGGCCGTGCTGATCAAGGTGAAGGCCATTGAAGAAGACTCGGTAGAGGCCATACAGAACGGGCAACTGAATGATGACCGGCAGACACGAAGAGAGCGGGTTGACCTTGCTGTCTTTGTAGAGCTTCATTTGTTCGCGAGCAAGTCCTTCGCGATCGTTTTTATATTGCTCTTGGAGGGCCCGCAATTTCGGTTGCAGTGTTTGCAGTTGTCGCGATGACCGGATTGCTGACAACGACGGCAGATAGAAAATTCCCTTAATGACGAGGGTCAGCAAAACAATCGCCAGGCCCATGTCGTGGCCGGGCAGCGTCCGCTGTAAATACAAGAGCGCGTTGAGAATCGGCTGGTAGATGGCGACGTCGAACCAGTTCATGATTGGGCTGGGATATGATCAATACCACCGGCGCTCCAGGGGTGGCAGCGGAGGATGCGGCGGATACCCAACCAGCTTCCGCGGCCGATCCCGTGGGTCAGGATTGCTTGTTTGGTGTATTCCGAACAGGTGGGATAAAAACGACAGTGCCCATAGGGATATTGGGCCCGGCGCCACCCGTGGTCGGGGGAGAGCGTTTGTTGGTAGAGATTAATGAGGGCGGCGGCGAATTGGCGCATGCAGGCTAGCGGTGACGAGTTCGTGAAGTTCTTGGCGAAGTTGTTGGTAGGTTGCGTCGATGCTTGAGGGTTGAGCGATGACGGCGACGTCGATGGGCTGGTGTGCGGGGAGGTCCAGTTCGCGGGTGGCAAAGCGGAGCCGCCGCTTAATCCGGTTACGAACCGTCGCGCGCTTGGCAACTTTTTGACTAACGACGAAGCCGAAGCGGTCGTTTGGGCGCTGCCCGGCTCCGACCCGCAGAACAAGCGTTCGGCCCCGAAGCTGGCGTGCCCGGCGGAAAAGCGCGCTGTAGTCGCGGTCCGTCCGAAGGCGGCGGGAGCGCTTGAGCACGCTAGATCGTCAAACGATGCCGGCCCTTCGCTCGTCGTTTCTTCAGAACGCGGCGGCCAGTTGGTTTGCTCTGGCGTCGACGAAAACCGTGGACTCGGCTTCGCCGGCGCTTCTTTGGTTGGTAGGTTCTCTTGGGCATAGAAAAATCCCGACAAGTGTACCAGGGCGGGGGACGCAGGTCAATCGGTTCTTTTTACAATTATCTTCAATCCACAGTAATTCCACAGGATTTACACTTTTTGGCTAACTTTGGCTGTTTTTGGGGGGTGTGGATTGTGCTATTATTGGTTTCTTGTGGGATATTTTGCCTCGTTATGACGAATGATCAATTGTGGCAAGCTGCGCTAGGCGAGCTTGAGCTTTTGATTAGTAAGGCGAATTTCACGACATGGTTCAAACACACCTTTGTGGCCGGGGTTGAGGGCGGTCGGGTTATTGTTGGTGTTCCTAATGGATTCACGAAGGCCTGGCTGGAAACAAAGTATAACCCCGCCATTCTCAAGGCGCTCCAAAATTCCTCGCCCGAGCCAATTGCTGGCGTCGAATATCGTGTCGAAACCCATCATCAGACACCCACCGCGGTTGCGATAACAGAAGCTCCGGCACCAACACCGGCCCCCTCTTCGGCCCCCTCAACAAACGGTTTGGATGTGCGTTATTCTTTCGAGTTTTTTGTGGTCGGTAAAGGAAACGAGTTGGCTCGAGCGGCCGCGCGCGCGGTGGCCGACAAGCCGGGACTGGTTTACAACCCGCTGTTTATTTATGGGGGCGTTGGATTAGGTAAGACCCACCTCATGCAGGCCATCGGGAATGAAATCTTAGCCCGCGACAAAAAGAAGCGGGTCGTCTACGCCTCGTCCGAGAAATTCACCAATGAATTCATCCAGGCCATTTCGCGGGGTGGCGCCGAAAAGTTTAAAAACTTCTACCGAGGCGTCGATGCCCTGCTGATTGATGATATTCAGTTTTTGTCCGGCAAGGAGGGTACTCAGGAAGAATTTTTCCATACGTTTAATGCCCTTCATCAGGCCAATAAACAAATCGTGGTCACCTCAGATCGGCCGCCGAAGTCTATTCCGGCTCTCGAGGCCCGGCTGGTGTCCCGGTTTGAGTGGGGCATGATCGCTGATATTGCCCTGCCCGACCAAGAGACGCGGGTTGCTATTCTTGAAGCAAAATGTCGTGAGCGTGGGTATACCATCCCCCTAGATGTTATTCATTTTGTAGCCACCGCCGTCCAGAGCAATGTTCGTGAGCTCGAGGGTGCGCTCAATCGGATTGTTGCTTTCCATAATCTTAATCACACCGAGCCGACACTCGAGAGCGTCCGCTCAATCCTTGGCACCCTCGTGCAGGGTCAGCGGCGTGGCGGAGTAACCCCAAAACAGGTGGTTTCGACCGTCGCCCAGTTTTTTGATGTGGCTGTTGATGATTTATCTGGGGCCAGCCGTAAGAAGGAGTTGGTCGGGCCGCGCCAAGTGGCCATGTTTTTGCTTCGAGAAGAGCTTCACTCTTCTTTTCCGGCCATTGGTCATGAGTTGGGGGACCGCGACCACACTACCGCCATGCATGCGGTAACCAAAATCACCGACTCTTTACCAAAGAACGACAAGTTGAAGCAAGACATCGAGCTCATCAAGCAGCGATTGTACGGTTCGTAGTTGTGGGTAGCGCGGTGGATTCCTGTGGGTAGCCCTTGGGTTCACGGTGGGTGGTTGCCTGCGGCGCTGGGGGTCTTCTGTGGGTGATCGCGACCCCTTGGTGGTCGGACAAAATTCTTTCCACTGTCGGTCACAAGTTGTCCTCTGCGCCTGTGGGCTTTGCCGGCATCAGTCTTTGACGGAAATATAATAAATTCCTCAGCTCCTGTGCCGTGACGCGCAAGCCGATCGAGTTATCCCGGCTGTCCACCTCCTTACTACTCCCATCAGTCTATACAACCATATGAAATTCACATGTACACAAGAGAACTTGGCACAGGCCCTGGGTCTCGTTAGTCGAGTGGCCAGCAAGAACGTGGCCCTACCCATTTTACATAATGTACTCATCACCGCTGAACGGGGCGGTGTGCGATTTCAAACCACCAACCTCGAGGTGGCAGTGACCGTGAACATGCGCGCCAAGGTTGAAGCGGAAGGAAAATATACCGTCCCCAGTCGGGTTATTAGCGACTTCATCACGCTCCTTGGTCATGAAAATGTCACCCTCGAGCTGATCGGAACCGGCGTTCAACTTACATCGGGACATTCAAAAACAACCATTCATGGCGCGCCAGCCGACGATTTCCCCGTTCTTCCACAACCGCAAGAAGCAACCGCGGTCGGCCTTCCTGCAGCGGTCCTACATCAGCTTATCAGCGAAACAGTTTTCGCTGCCGCGAACGACGAGTCCCGGCCGGAGATTTCGGGCCTCTACTGCCAAGCCGACGGAAAGAAGCTCACCCTCGTCGCAACGGACAGCTACCGGCTATCAGAACGCACGGCCCAACTCACGACGCCGGCCACCAAGGCGGTCAAGGCAATCTTGCCAAGCCGAACCGCCCACGAACTCTTGCGCCTCCTCCCAAAAAGCGACGATGAGGTAAAAATAGAAATTGGTGATAACCACGTTCGCTGTGTTCTCCCCGAAGCGGAGCTCGTGTCAAGAATCATTGACGGGCAATACCCAGACTACCAACAAATCGTTCCGAGCGACTGGCAGACCAAGGTGCTCATTTCTCGTGAAGAGTTGGCGGCGAATATTCGGGCCGCCAGTCTTTTTTGTAAGCCCGGGATCAACGACGTGACGCTTTCCGTCGACACGGACAAAGGGCATATCACTCTAGCCGCCGCCAACACCCAGCTCGGCGAACACCGGGCCGAGATCGAAGCAAAAATTGAGGGACAGCCGATTGAGATTGTCTTCAATCACCGATACTTAACCGACGGCGTCGCTACGATGTCTGGCGACGAGGTTCAGCTGGAGCTCTCAAACCCGCAGGCTCCGGCGGTCATCCGAAGCCCACAACAAACCAGCGGTCTCTATCTGATTATGCCGATTCGCCAGTAAGATGAGGTCGCTCCAAGAGCTCTTTGCTGGGCGGCTGCGCCAAGACGGGGGCAACGAACTCCTGGCCTCGGCCGTCGTCGCTGTCGCCAACGACGCTCTTCAGCAGCGCTGGGTCGCCAACGACGCTCAAGCAAAAACCTTCTCCCGCGGCGCGGTCATGATTGTTGTTGGACACAGCGCGGTTGCCGGAGAGATTCATCTTCACGAACACGATCTCCTTGTATCGATTAATCGCCGGCTCGCCGACCGGTTCCCGACGAATCGCGTCCCGGTCTCAAGTATTCACACCCGGGTCGGCCCTATTTCGTAACCGTAACCGGCAGGTAGTCGCTTTGGGTCATTCGGCCCTTTTTGCTTTTGACGGTGACGTACAGCTGGTATGAGCCGGGTGGGGTTGTTGGCCACGACAAGGACACGGTGTTATCGGCTGGGCGATCGACCGCGTCGAGAACAGTCGAGGTTCCATCAGCAGATTTCATCGACAGGGTTACCGAGGCCACACCATCGGGGTCATAGGCAAAGACTTGAACCTCTTGAGGGAAGCTTGACTGTGAGAACGTTGCGCGTGATTTGGGCGAAATGAAATAGGCCGTCGGTGCCGTTTTATCGGAAAGAATGTTGACGGAAATTTCGTTGAATGATGTAGCCCCAGACCCGTCAGTGACCGTCGCTCGGAGCGAATGGAAGCCGTTGCTCATTGATGATACGTCGAGCAACGCGTCAAACGGCGCGACCTGGACGGTTGCTAATACCTGCCCATCAATACTGTATTGAACCGAGACAACCCCGGCCGGCGAGGAGACCGAAACGGAGACGGGCACGGTGGCCGTTGAGATGGTGCTGTTCGTTAGGGGGTTACTGATCGCGACCGAGGGTCCGGCTGGATTTGCGCGCAACGAACAGTCTTCATACGGTGGGGCAGCCGCGAGGAAGTTATTCTTTTTCGCCCAAGCCTGGACGGGCCCCTCCCAACGCGAGAACATTGGGTCGCTGCCCGGATTACTCGGGGGGGCCCCATTCGGATCATCCTTATCAAGATAGAAAAGGATATCGTGGACCTCTTTTATTTTTACCGCCTTCACGAACTGCGGCGGCCAGGCCGCCAAACAGGCATCAGGAATTCTCTGGCCCGTCTGGCTATCGATATAGACCGGCGTGTCAGCCTGCAGCTTTCCTTGAAGAACCGGCTTGGATTCCGTCGCTGGCTTTGGGCCTGGAAACTTCTCAACCGGCTTTCCTTGGAGGGCGCGCTGCATAAAGTTGTGCCAGATGGGGGCGGCGACGACTACGCCGTCGGAACCGGGCTTGAACGGAGAGTTATCATTGTTGCCGACCCAGACCCCAGCCGCTAAGGACGGGGTGAAGCCCATTGTCCAGCCATCTTTAAAGTCGTTGGTGGTGCCGGTTTTCGCCGCGACCGGTCGGTCAGACAAGATCAGCGGACTATGAGAACCGAAGACGAACGCGCGGGAATTGTTGTCCGTTAAGACGCTGTTCACCTGACGAACGTTTTGTTGATCAACAGCACGCACCTCGCCCTTCTTGTATTGTTCGAGAACCTTTCCGTTTTTATCCTCAATACGGAGAATGGGCGTTAGTGGGTCGCGCAGGCCATCGTTCGCCAAGACGCCAAAGGCACCAACGTGTTCAAGAAGTTTTACGCCGCCGCCGCCAATAGCCAAAGCCAACCCAACCCGCGACCGGTCGAAGGTGGTGTACCCCACTTGGTCGGCCAGGTCGAGCACCTGAGGAATGCCAGCTAAATACAAAGTTTTGACGGCCGGAATATTCAGCGATCCGGCCAGCGCCTGGCGCATCTTGACCGGCCCATGTTCTTTGAAGTCATAATTTTTTGGAACGAAATCTTTCCCCGACCCATCAGGACCGAAATTGGTCACTAAGTCAAACATGAGCGTGTCGGGACTGTAACCCTTCGTAAAGGCGGTTAGGTAGACGAAGGGCTTGAACGAAGAACCGGGATTGCGGACAGCCGTGGCTACATTAAAGTTGCCGTCGTGCTCGGTGTCAAAAAAATCACGCGATCCGACCATGGCCAAAACCTGCCCCGTCTTCGGGTCGGTCGCGACCAGGGCGGCGTTATTGGCCCCGTATTTTTTTTCATTCTTGGCCGCGCCAGCCGCCACCTCTTCCTCGGCAATTTTTTGCAACCTTGGGTCAAGCGTTGTGACGACTCGTAGCCCGCCGCGCTCAACAGCGACGTCCCCGTATTTCTGTACCAGCAAGTCGCGAACGTAGAAAACAAAATGAGGGGCAATGATCGGGTCACGCGAGGGACTGATGCGCTTCAGGACATCAATATCCTTAGCCGACGCGGCCTGCGCCCTGGTGATGTACCCCTGGTCAACCATTAGATTCAAGACGAGACGCTGGCGGGCAACAAGGTCGTCGCGATGGGGGCCGGTTGGAGAATAGTGTGACGGTCGCTGAACCATGGCCGCCAGCAAGGCGCTCTCGGCCAGGTCGAGGTCTTTGGCGTGTTTACCAAAATATGTTTGAGCGGCAGCCTCAACGCCATACGCGCTAGAGCCCCACGGAATTTCGTTAAAATAGAGCTTGAGAATTTGCTCTTTCGTGAACCGCTGCTCAAGTTGATAGGCCAGAATAACCTCTTTGACTTTTCGGGTAAAACTTTTTTGAGGCGTTAAGATAGAATTTTTCACCAACTGCTGGGTAATCGTCGAGCCACCCTGGGCGGTCGTACCATGGGTCAGGTCGACCCAAACGGAACGAAAAATACCCCGGATAGACACACCCGAATGTTTATAAAAATCCTTATCTTCAATTGCCAAAACGGCATGAATCGTGTCGGGCCGAATGTCAGATAGCCGCACCTGTGTTCGGCGCTGGTCCCCGTGAATTTCATACAAAACCGTTGTGCCGTCGCGGGCATAGATTTTCGTGCTCTCCGCTACCACGCGAGTGTTCAGTTTGTTCGGGTCGGGCAGGTCTTGAGAGACCCAGGCCACGGCGGCGACGCTCGTCAGGATGCCGAGCACGACCAACACCAAGCCGGCCTGGATCAGTCGGCGGCGCAGGGTCAGTGAGGGTCGCCAACCACGACCAGGGAACCGGCCAAGCGGCAAACGGCGCCCCTGTGGGTGGGAGTGACTAAGCGTGGTCGGGCGTCGGCGCGCGCGCCCGCCGGGTAGGTGAATGGCCATAAAACGCTGTTGATACTACACCATATTTGCTATACTTTCAAGCGCCATGACCACTAACCACGAGGGCGACATTGATGACCTGCTTCATCGCGGAGTCGAGCGGATTATCGAAGAAAAAACGCTACGCACAAAGCTTCATCGTCGCCGACCGCTGCGAGTAAAATTAGGCATTGACCCGACGGGCTACCAGCTCCACCTGGGCCACGTTGTTCCTTTACGCAAGCTGCGGGCTTGGCAAAACCTCGGCCACCAAGCCGTTTTGATCATTGGAGACTACACCGCTCAAATTGGCGACCCTAGCGGTCGAGAAAAATCCAGACTGGCTCTCTCGCCCGAACAAACGAAGAAATTTTCTGGCACCTATCTTGACCAGGTCGGACGAATTCTCGATCTCAAGAAAACAGAAGTACGGTATAACAGCGAGTGGTATGACCGATTTACCGTCCGCGATTTTGTTGGCCTAATTGGTCGAGCGACGGTTAATCAAATGTTGGCCCACGAAACCTTCCGCCAACGGATTGATCGAGGACAACCGCTCGGAATGCAAGAACTGACCTACCCATTGCTACAGGGCTACGATTCCGTGGCGGTTGAGGCCGACGTTGAGCTCGGTGGGGTTGACCAGACCTTCAATCTTCTGACCGGGCGCGACGTTCAACAGGCCTATAAGCAAGACCCACAAGACGTGATGACCTTGGCATACCTCATTGGTACCGATGGGAAGAAGAAAATGAGCAAAACAGAGAACAACATCATTGCTCTCGATGATTCGGCCAATGAGATGTTCGGAAAAGCAATGTCCCTCCCCGACAAGCTCATTGTTCAGTATTTTGAGCTGTGCACCGATCTTCCACCTAGTCTAGTAGCCGAAGTGAAGCGAGACTTGAGAAAAAAAACGACCAATCCTCGGGACGCGAAAATTCGCTTAGCCAAAGACATCGTCCGTCAGTACCATGGCCAGCGAGCGGCCGATGAGGCGGCTGCAGATTTTGGCCGGGTCTTCCGTCAGAAAGGCGCCCCCACGTCTATGCCCACAATCGAGCTGAGGCCTGGCGATCACCAACTATTGAATGTATTAGTCAGTCACCGTCTTGCCGACAGTCGATCCGCAGCGCGACGCCTGATTGAACAGGGAGGGGTAAAAATTGACCGTCGGGTCATGACCGACTGGCAAGCCAATATCACCGTTCGGGACGGCATGGTCATTCAAGTCGGCAAACGAAAATTCGCGCGAATCACGCTGGTCTAGACCAGAATTACTTTTTTAAGAACGAGGCCTGGTAAAATTTTGCGGCTTCTTCGGGCGAGACCGAATTAACCACGAGCCGCGAGCCGAGTTCAAGACCGGCCCAAACGTCGCGACGAGGCGAAATGCGAAGGTAGAGGTGCTCTGATTGGTCGCCAACAACCTGGTGCATATAAAAGTTGTACGGCAGGTTTTCTTGGTTGAGCCGGAGAAGCATCAATTTCAAGAAGTGCGCCATTTCTCGGATTTCTTTATCGTTGAGTTGCGAGATGTTATCAACCCGGCGCCAAGGCATAATCCAGGCCTCATAATTGTAGACCGAAGCATATGGTGTTAGGGCACAGACCTGGCCACCTGAGGCGATCCAGCGCGGGCCGTTTTCTTCTTTGATCAGCAGGTCGCTATAGTAGTCGCGGTTATAGACAACACGATATTCTTGGGCTCGTTTGCGGCGAGTGACAATATGGGGCGGGACGTACGCTGAAGCAAAAATTTGGGAATGGGCGTGGTTAATTGAGGCGCCGGCCCGTCCGCCATTGTTCTTGAAGACGAGAATGTAGCGTACCTTTCTATCTTTTTGGATAGCCCGAACTCGACGCCCATAGACCCGGAGGATGTCGGCAATGTGATTTTCGGGCAAGTTGGCTAATTCAATACCGTACTCCGGCGTTTCTACGACGACCTCTTGATAGCCATAGGCCCGGGGAAAATCCGGACTCACGACGGGGTAGGCATTGCGAATCACCTTGACCTTCCATGGTTTCTGGCCGCGAACGGTTAACAGCGCCGGGACCGCCTTCAAGCGCTCAGGGCTAAAGGTGTCGTCTTCTGGAGAGAGTGGCGCAGGTTGGCCGCTCGGCGCGAAGTTGACGTCGTGGGGCCGCTTCGATCGACTGGGGGCAATGATCACCTGCCGATCATGGACGTAGTCAACGCGGATCTCGGGTTTCATCGAACCAACGGACTTAGGTTTGGGCATAGAGTTTCAGGTAGGCTTCGGCGGAATGGGCCCAAGAAAAATCTTGGCGCATAGCACGCTGGATAAGTGACCGTAGTGTAGCTGGTTGTTGGTAGAGTCGTAAAGCAGCCGTAATGGCCTGGCGAAAGTCAGTCGCATCAAAACGACTGAAGACAAAGCCTGTTCCTCGGTCAGGGTGGGCGATGACGTCGATGACCGTGTCATGGAGTCCGCCGGTATCGCGGACAACAGGAACGGTGCCATAGCGCATACTGATGAGTTGTCCTAGGCCGCACGGCTCAAAGCGCGAAGGCATGAGGAAGAAATCCCCACCGGCATACATGCGCTGGGCCAGAATCGGATCGAATTTCAAGACCACAACAACTGAACGCGGGTGTTCGTCGGCCAAGTGATGTAGCTGGCCCTCGATTTCTGGCCAGCCGCTGCCGAGAATAGCTACTTGGCCGCCAGCGCGGACAATGTCATTAATGACCGGCGGCAAAAGATCAAAACCCTTTTGTGGGCTGAGCCGACTAACCGCGACAAACAAAGGGGCGGTTTGGGCCGGGGCTAAGCCGAGCTGGTGCTGCAAAGCCTCTTTATTTTTTTGCTTAGCGATACCAACCGATTCAATTGAGTACCGCTCGACCAATGCTCGGTCATGGACCGGATCAAACGCTTGAACGTCTAAACCGTTGAGGATACCGACGAGCTTTGGCTGATGAACAAGTAGATCATTTTCTAAGCCCTCGCCATACCCAGGCGTAAAAATTTCTTGGGCGTAAGTCGGACTAACGGTTGTAATGTTGTGGGCGCTATGAATGGCCAACTGAAGAATATTGAGGTCGCCACGGCTGTCACGCAACTCAAGCATGGGCTGGTCATGACCTTCCCAACCCAGCCAGTCGAAAATCTCGTCGGGATTCCAGACGCCCTGGTTATGGAGGTTGTGAATAGTTAAGACCGTTTTAATGACCGAACCACTCCTCGTCAGGGCGAGTGGCACCAACCCGGCGTGCCAGTCATGAACATGGACAATGTCGGGCTGCCAATCGAGCTGCGGAACAATCTGCCCAACGAATGATGAAAAAGCGACAAAACGCTGGAGTCCCCTTCGCTGGGCATCGCTGCTATGGCCAGCGATATACACTCCGTTCTCAGAAAAAAAATTTGGACAATCCAGGAGATAGAGCGGCACGGTCGAGTCCGGCAGCGCCGTCTGGGCGATATCAATTTTCCATTCACGGCCCCCGAAAGAGGCCGGGAGACCGGTCCAGGCCGGCCGAGTCTTCAGTGTGCCCCGTTCTATTGAGCCATAGAAAGGAATCATGACGCGCACATCGTGATCAAGGTCGGCTAACGCTTTCGGCAGTGAGCCAACAACGTCAGCCAATCCGCCAACTTTTACCACCGGGGTCACTTCTGAGGCGACGAAGAGAATTCGCATATCAGGTAAGCTCGTCGAGGTAGGCACGGCGGAGCTGATCAAGGTGAGAGCGGAACATCCTGGTCATGACCGGGCGCTGTTTGAGTGGTAAATGAGGGTACCGATCGGGCTGGCTATTTGTGAGACGAATAAAGCCGAAACCAGCTAAACGCGTGGCCAGCGAGAGCGTCGCTAATCGCCAGGACAACCTAGCGGACGCCGTTTGGCCAAGAAGATCTAAGGTTTCTCGCTTGAACCGTTCGCGCCAAACGGGATGACGCCAGGCGTGGAGGTAGAGCATGACGGCATCGAATGTCGGAAGGTTGAGGTGCGATAACTCCCAATCGAACAGGACTACCGGCCGGCTTCCTCCAGGGCGAACCATGATATTGTTCGGATAGAAATCACCATGAGAAAAAACAACGGCTTGGCGGCGCAGAAAGCGTCGATGGTCGTGCAACAATTCTTCCAGGCGGTCGATGTCACCAAGTTTCCAGCCCGGGTTAAGGTTGCTCGACAGAAGGGGGCGAAAAAAATTTCGTCGGTAAAAGTGAAAATCGAGAAGGTACCAACCGAGATCGTGCGTCGGTAAGGCTATGCGCCGCTTGATGAGCGGGGTCATTTTCCGAACATCCCCAAGGATCCTGGCCATGGCGACGGGCGCCACGCGACGAAAGAATGTCGGATTCAAACCAAACCAATGGTCCATGTCGCCGGCATACAAGCCTTGCCAGTACTTCCGGAGCAGCCAAATGAAACCGCGGCGGTTATCGTGGCTAGCGATATATGAAGGTGAGTCAAAGGCTGGGCGACCGCGGCGCTCATATTCAGCAAACGTTTTCTGAACACGAATCTCTTCACGGAGACCGGGTCGTAGCCCGGGCGAATTCTGGAGCGTGGCTTTAAACCAGGCCAGTCGGCCTCGTTGATCAAGGACGGGGGTCATATAGAATCGAGCGCGCTTCCGCTGTGCTACGGCCGGAGTAAACTTGGGATCAAGCGGCCGGATCCGAAGCTCCGCTAGGGTCTGCTCAATCCACTCGGGCGCCTGGGGAATGATGGCGTACCGGGCCTTAGGCATAATACCAGTGGTGAGTCATGATTGTTTCCTTCAGCTGCCCCTCTCGGCGACCAAGCAGGTAGTTGCCAAGGTACGACTGAACGGCGATGCGGTAGCGAATAAAACGGAAAACCCGTTGAGAAGCAGCCGACTTGAGACGAAGAGATGGACGAAGGACGCGGTAAGCGGACAGAAAAGTTTTTTGCCAGCGCTCAAGAACGGCCGGCGGTACCATGCCAGACAGTTGCAATTCGAGTTGAGTCACGAACGTGGCCACATCAACAACGGGATGAGACAGCCGCGAGTCAGTAAAGTCTACGACGCGGATGGCGTCTTGACCGAAAATGAGGTTCCCGGGATGGAAATCGTGATGAACCAACGTGCGCTGCGGGCTGATGGCTAGCTTGTTTTCAAAGCGCATAATTTGTTGAATTGATCGACGCATGGCCGCTACTTCACGCGTCGGCATCGACGACAATAGGTCTAGGGCGTTCAGCCAGTAGCGTTGCCGCCGCCGCTGGCCATTGACACGCGCTAATACGGGCGGTGCGAGTTGGTGGAGCCGAGCCAACCAAGCGGCCGCTTGTCGGAGGTAGGTCGTTGCTCGGTGGGGGTGCTGCCGAAGAAGGTGGTGGAGGGGATGCCCGGCCGCCTCTTCATAGATGAGCAAGTGCCAGCGATCGAAAAAAGTTACCGGCCGAGCAACGCGGAACGGGCCGGCGCGAAAGCCGTGTAACCATAAGTATTTCATGATGACGTAGGCCTGGCGGCGAGTATCATCGTTTCGCTCACTTGAGCCACGAAGGTGCACGACATGGGCCCGACCGCGACGGTCTTGGGTGTGAACGACATAGCGCAGACGATAACTTCGGTCCTCAAAGCCACCCAGACGATGGGCCTCAACCCCGGTCACGCGGCGCGCATCTGGAGCCAGGCTCATCATTCGAGCCTGGAAGGCCCGACGCATGGTCGGGGCGGATAAAAACGGAGCGCTACGCGGGCGCTTCATACGACCGCAGTTCTTTGATTCGGTCGCGCAACTGGGCGGCCCGTTCAAATTCCTGACGTCCGGCCAACAAGTCCATTTCCTTCGTCAAACGAGCAACCATGGCGTCGATTTCTTTCTTCGGGAGCTGTGGGATAGCCTGGTCAGTCTGCTGCCGAACCTCTTCGTCTTCTTGATGGGCTAGTCGCTCAACAATCCCTTCCCGCTGCCATTCAAAACCAGTAAAAATAATTTTTTGATACAGGTCTTGAGCTTTTTCTTTAAGCTTCGGACCGGTTTTTGGGGCGAGTTGAATAGTATCGCGGAGGTCTTTGGCCCCCCGTTCAATCATTTCGAGCGACCACCACGGACGAGCCGAGGCCCACCAAAATTGGTCGGAGTGTAAAGCCCGATCAAGAGATTGACGAGCCCGAGCATAGCCCTTCGCTTGTGGGTCAGCTCGGTGAACGGTATCGATGGCTAGCCGGGTCAGTTCCCACTGTAAAGCGTGAATAGGGTTTTCTTCATCGAGCCAACGGGAAAAGGGCTTATTCCGCTCTAAATCTTTCTCCATCAGCGCCCAGGTCGATGGTAGCGGATCAACGGCTGTTCGCCGAGGGAAGAGCTTGGGTAAATCCGAAATTCTGACATTGGTAATACTTGGGTTGTCGGCGATTTCAAACAACAAGTGCTCCAGTCCGGGTCGGTGATGACCAAATGTCTCACCGTCCATCGCCGTCAGCAAATATTCTTGGCGCTTGAGCCGGTCACCAAGCGAGTCGATCAAGAGCTGACCGGTGCCGATCTGGCCGGACAGAATCCGGAAGCTGGCTGCTCGTTCACGGAAGAAGATGGCAAAATCGTCCAGGCCGGTCACGGTGTAGACCGTGCTGTAATCAACGCTCGCATGATGACCAGTCATGGAAAGTTCATCAGCAATAATCCATTTGAAGCCTAGTTTTTTTACCACCTCGGCCACATGTTTTGAAAAGGCCATTTCTGGCGGGAAGAATCCTTGCGGTTGGTAGAGTTTGCCAAAGTACTTCTGGTGAGTCGTGGTATTCAATTCAACCTGCCGAATAATTTCTTCGTCCGGCAACATTGGCAGCAAGGGGTGGAACATGGCCGAGCCGGTTAACTCGATTTGCCCGCGCTCGAGGAGCGTGCGAATACCATCAAGCACGTCTCGGTGGCCATGGGCGTCAAGGAGCTCATCCAGGACGCCGTTGATGTTGAGGGTTAATTTTGCCTTAGGATGATCAAGCAAACCGCGCACCAGGGGACGGTATGATTCGTTGGTGATTTTATTGATCCAGTATGCTTTCTGGGTCGGGGGCTGGTAAAAGTGGAGGAAATTAGCCCAGATCATAAGAGTGTAGAGGGTCAGTATACCAGGCGCGGACTAGGCCGTCACCTGTTGGCCACCCATGAAATGGGTTGCTCCAGTTGAAGACAGATAATTTGTCTGGCGTTTCTTGGCCAACCCAGTTTTGTCCCAGAGTTCTGCGGTCGTGGCTACCTCTTTCATGAGCCGCCCCACCTTATTTTTCGTGGACGCTGGCAACGTTTCCAGGGAACCAATGACGTCGGCCAGGCGCTGTGTTTCGCGGATAACAATCGCCGCGTCCCACCAGGGCGAAGCGGAGGCCCACCAATATTTATCGGACGTGAGGGCCTGGTCGAGGAGACGACGGGCGCCGTCATACGCCGGGTCGTCTGGATGTGTGGTGACGGCGCTAATAACAAGGTGGGTGAGTTCCCATTGGGCTTTATGAATCGGGTTATCCGGGTGGTTCCAGAGGCCATAAGGAATGTGATCACGGAGTTCCGAGGGTTGGGATGACCAGCTCGATGGGAAGGGTTCAAGGGTCCGCTCTTTTTGTAATTCAGAAAAGTAACGGCCAACAGAAATTCCGGTAATATCCGGCCACGAAATCAGCAATTCCCACAGACGGTCAACTCCGGGACGGTGATGACCCAAGTTTTCTCCGTCCATAGCCGTGACTAAAAAATCATGACTACGCGAATCGCTGTGGAGCACGGCAATGGCCGCTTCCGGTTGATCAATCAGGGCGGAGAAGGACAAGAAGTCACTCACATGGCGATTACGAAAAACGAGACCGAGTCCGCGGGGCGTTCGGTAGCGCTGCGTAAAGTCGAGATCGCCGATCGTGCCGGTCGCGGCCGGCTCGTCCAGAATCACCCAATCGTATCCGCGCTCGAGAAGAATGTCTTCCAAGACTGGGCCATAGGCCATTTCCGGCGGGAAGAAACCGCGCGGGTGATAGTTCTCACCGAAGACCTGACACTGTCGCTGATCTTGCAGGTCAATTTGCCGGACAATCTCCTCCCGGGGTAGCAGGGGAAGAATGGGGTGGTACGCGGCACTGCCGACGAGCTCAATCTGTTCTTTCGCGACGAGCTCTTTGAAGCCGTCGCAAATATCGGTCAACCCAATGGCGATCAACTGCTCGGTCAGGGCGGCAGTAATGTTGAGCGTGATACTGAGGTTTGGATGGCGGCGAAGAATATCAATAAGCGGCCGATAAGCTTGTTCGGCGGCCCGACGGACAATGTCTTCGTCCCAAGCTGGCGGCTGGTAGATATGGAAGAAGTTAGACCAGCGCATGGTCGTGT
The DNA here is from genome assembly GCA_964518425.1 of uncultured Gammaproteobacteria bacterium. Taxonomy (GTDB): domain Bacteria; phylum Patescibacteriota; class Patescibacteriia; order SBBC01; family CAIJZX01; genus CAYLHT01. The sequence continues at coordinate 28,915 of CAZFGG010000006.1, read as the reverse complement.
TCTTTTATAGCCCGCCGATAGAGCTCAACGTACTTACTGGCCGGTAATTCCCAGGAAAAAGACTGTCGCATGGCTTGCCAGGTGAGATGCTCCCAGACTTTCGGGTACTTATAGGTTTCCACGGCCCGCGTTAGGGCCATGAGGAGGTCGCCGCCAGTGTAGTGATTGAAAATGAACCCAGTTCCGACGCCGCTCTTCGGATCGAAATCGGTAATGGTGTCGGCTAAACCACCCGTGCGGTGAACAATAGGGATTGATCCGTAGCGTAAACTAATGAGCTGAGAAATTCCGCAGGGTTCGTAGCGACTCGGCATCAGGAACATATCCGAGCCGGCGTAAATCCGGGAGCCAATAGCTTCGGAAAACTCTAGGTGGACCGCCACCTGGTGCGGATACTTTCGGGCCATCTGACGAAAGAACGACAGATAGTCTTTTTGTCCATGACCGACGACGACGAGCTGGACGCGTTGATTGAGGAGCAGCGGCAGAATATCCATGATGAGGTTAAAACCCTTTTGCTCAGTCAGGCGGTGGACTAAACCAATGACCGGGGTATCGGCCGATTCCGGTAAACCAAAGTCGCGCTGAAGCGCAAGCTTATTCTGCAATTTTCGATCAAGCGAATTCCAGTCGTAATGAATTTTCAGGTGAGGGTCAAGGCTAGGATTAAAGACCGTGTAGTCGATCCCGTTGATAATTCCATAGACCCGGGTGCGTCGTCGTCGGAGATGGGCGTCCAGCCCCTCACCGAATTTCTTGGTCAGAATTTCTTCAGCGTAGCGCTCGCTGACAGCGTTGATAGCGTCAGCGTTCTTAATCGCCCGTAACGTAAAATTGGCAGTCCGTAATTTTTTTGGATCAGCGGGCGGCGCGCCCCGGCCGGCGTCCCGTTTTTCGGGCGGCACGTCATACCACATGCCGGACATTTGATAGAGAAGGTTGTGGATGGTAAACAGGGTGGCGGTATTTTTCCAAAAGGGCTTTTTTGAAAACTCAGCCCGAAGGTAGTTGGGTACTAACCCGGCCTGCCAGTCCTGACAATGGAGTAAATCAGGAGCGCTACCGAGGTGTTCGTAGAGCGAAAAGACCGCTCGGTTAAAGACAGCGAACCGTAAAGCGTCGTCGGGGTATTGATAAATTTTTGGCCGGCTGGAAAAGAGCTCCTCCTGATAAATGAGGTAGACGGGCACCGGGGCGTCTGGGCCGAGCAGGGTTTTTAGAAATTTTACAGGATACGTCGTCTTTCCTAAAACCACGCTGGCTTCGCCAATCAGCTCTTTCTGGATAGGCTGAAGATCAATGAATTGGTAATACGGTGTCACGACACTGACATCGTGCCCCAGTCGGGCAATGTGCTTTGGCAGGGCGTGAGCGACATCGGCCAACCCGCCAGTTTTAGAAAATGGCGAGATTTCAGAGGTGACGATACCAACGTGTAAAGGATTCATGACGAGAAATCAATAGTCTGAGCTCCGCACAGGGCAATCGCTACGGCGTCAGCAGTATTGTCGTTACTGAGCGTGGTCGGTAAGCGAAGAAGTATCTTGATCATCTGTTGAATTTGTCGTTTATCCGCCCGCCCATCACCGGTCACCGTTTGCTTGACGGCGGTCGGTGTAAATTCACGGAGCGGTAACCCCGCTTCGGCCACCGCCAGGGCGGCTACGCCCCGGGCCTGACCGACGGCAATACCCGACGTTACGTTTTTTGTGAACAAGAGTTTTTCCATGGAGACAAGATGGGGTTGGTGCTCCTTGAACAGGTTGGCCAACTGATCGTGGAGAAAACGAAGGCGTTGGGTGGGTGCGTCGGTTGAGGCAGTCGTCAGACAGCCGCAGGCAATCAGGCGAACCTGTCCAGCCTCGTGTTCAACGACGGCCCAGCCCAGGCTGGCCAGTCCCGGATCAATCCCGAATGTCCGACGCAAGCTAGGCTTCATTCGTGAAAATATTTGTGACATCATCAAGCTCATCTAAGGCGCCGAGAAGGTCATTCAGCTTGAGCCGAACATCTTCTTCAACAGCGACCATCGTGGTGGGAAGAAGCTCAACTTCCGCTTCAGACGAAGCGAGGCCGCGGTCAGCCAACCAGTTCTTTACGGACTCAAGGGCATCAACCGAGCTCATAATGATGGAGGCGCCATCTTCTTGGCGAACGTCTTCGGCGCCCGCGTCAATCACCCCAAGCTCCAATTCCTCGCTGATCGCGCTGGGTAGTCGAATGACGCCTTTCGAGGTGAACATCCAACCAACGCTATTGTGGCTACCCATGGAGCCGCCATGTTTGGTGAGCAAACTTCGTACTTCCGCGGCGGTCCGGTTCGGATTATCGGTGATCGCTTGCACTAAGATCGCCACGCCACCCGGCCCGAAGCCCTCGTACAGCATCTCTTTTGACTGACCTTCCTTTCCTTCCCCGCTGCCAGCGCGGATGGCACGCTCAATGTTCTCATTGGGTAGGTTGGCGGCCTTGGCTTTATCAATTGCTAGGCGGAGACGAAAATTTGAGGCCGGGTCAGCGCCCCCCAATCGAGCCGCGACGCTAATCAGTCGCGCGTACTTCGTAAAAACGACGGAGCGGCGAGCATCAGTAACGGATTTCTGACGCTTGATCGTCGACCATTTAGAGTGTCCAGACATCGAAGGCGAGTTTTTCGCTCACACCAGCCAAAAAACGTATTGGCAGTGTACCAATTTTGACCCAATTGGTCAATCCGCTCGAATCAGACCCGGACGGACACTTGCGTGCTCGAAAGAGCTCTGCTAGAGTACTGGCGACTAGTCCTCGGCCGATCGCCCGCGGCCTACGAAATCAACTCCGATCACCTCGAACTCCCGCCAACCATGCTTGGGCAGGAGTTCGTTGTGCTTATTTGCTACACTGTCCTCATGGCCAACCCGATTTCCCTTGAATTTCTCCGCCCGCCGACTATCCACCGAAAAGAATGGTGGCTAGCCGTAGTCGTAGCCGTCGTGGCAGCAGGCTGGAGCTTGTGGCCAACGATAACCGGCCTTCGGCAGGCGCCGGCCGGCCAACAATACCTGTATTCAAACATTCCGGACACCTCGGACACCCAAATTTACTATGCTTTCATCGACCAGAATGCCCGTGGCCACGTCGTCTACAAAAACCTTTTCACGAGTGAGCCCCAAAAAGCGGTTTTATTCAATCCTCTCTGGCTAACCCTCGGTACAATCGAGCGGTTGACTGGGTATCCGGCGGATGTTGTCTTCACGTCCGCCCGCGTTCTTGGAGGGCTGCTGTTAGTGATGGCCATTTTTTACGTCATCAGTCATTTTTTCCAACAGCCGAGGTGGCGATGGATTACTTTCCTAGCAGCCGTCTTCGGCGGCGGGCTCGGCGGACTACTACTGCTTATCCATCACAGTGATCCACGACTCGTTTGGATTCAAACCCAAACACCAATTCTCCGAAGCCTTCCGTCGGACCTGACTTACGCCATTAGTTTCACCTGGCTGACGATCAGCCACTCGCCGCTGTTCGAACTTGGGCAGTTGCTTCTGCTTGGCTCATGGATGATTCTTTGGCGCGGCGGACGATTGCTCTGGGTGGCTGTTCTGGTCGGGGTACTCGCATTCATCCATCCTTATGACCCCGTGCTTTTTTTTGGGATCATCGCCGGCCACGTGGTGTTCGGAATCTTGTCCAATCAGATGACTCCGGAACTTGTCCGGCGGTACCTTCGCGCGGCCGCACTTCTCTCGCTAGCCCTTCTTCCGGCCGCCATCTATTACCTCTGGGCGATCATCACCGAACCAGTCATTCATCAATGGTTCAGTCAAAACATTCTATACTCACCGCCGCTGACATCATTGCTCGCAGGTTTCGGAGCAATGTCACTCTTTGCCTTCATTGGCGCGCAGCGAGCTATTCGTCAACCGGGACCCGGACTGCTGGTGACCGCTTGGGCGGTAACTGGAACAATGCTGCCCTATGTGCCGTTCATTCCTTTCCAAGCAAAAATGCTCAGCCTGCTCAGTGTACCAGTGAGCATGTTAGCCGTCATGGGCGCGCAAAGGTTATCTCGAACTGCCTGGTGGACGAAGCGCCGCTTTCTTCTGGTGGCCACGCTGACGGCTAGCGTGACTATAACGTTTTCGACGGTAATTTTCTTTCCTCTACGCATCAGCCGGGCGCAGCCGATCGAACCGATATACCATTATGCCCCCACTGATCTACTCGATACTCTTCGCTGGATCGATGCTCACACCCCGCCGAACGCGGTTATTCTCGGCGATTACGCATCAGGAAACCTTGTCCCGCAGTATGCCAACCGGCAAACATACGTGGGGCACAATATTCAAACAATCCACTATCTTCAAAAACTAACGCTAGTGCGGAACTGGTTTTACGCAACGAACAGCGACCGTCAGCAAAAACAGCATTTTCTCGAGGACAACCACATCACCTATATCATGTGGGGCCCGAATGAAAAACGGCTGGGCTCGTTCCAACCATCAGCTCTCCCGGGCCTCATCTTGGCGTATCAGCACCACGACATATCGGTCTATCGCGTGCTCGGAGGCTAGTCGCCCACCCGATTCGTTTTTGATATACTGTGGCTATGCACCAACGGTCCTTTCGGGTTGTCGACTACCTGCGCGGAGAATGGTGGTGGTTATCCTACCTCCTTGTTTTTGCTCTAGCGTTCATCATCTTTCTTGTTTTCCAGGCCAGTCCTTTTTTTGCTGATCCCGATTCGTTCTACCACGCGAAAATGGCGCTTCTCATTCGTGACCAGGGAATTGTGCGTGACTTCCCCTGGCTGCGACTGACTGTTCTCGGGCAACACTACACGGATCAACATTTCCTCTATCACGTCCTCCTCATTCCTTTCGTGACGTGGTTACCGCCGCTGATCGGGTTAAAATTGGCCACGGTCTTTTTTGGCGCGACGCTCTTCACGGTTGTGTATTGGATGTTACGACAGTTCCGCATCCGTTGGGCTATGGTTTTCGTTCTCCTCCTCCTGGTCATCCGACCATTCACCTTTCGGATTTCCTTAGCCAAAGCTCCGAGCACATCACTCATCTTTTTTTTCGTCGGCTTAACTTGGATTTTCCAATACCGGATCAAACGACTGTTCGTTCTAGCCTTTGCCTACGTGTGGTACTACGGCGGATTTCCTTTACTCGGTATCGCCGCCCTCATCACGACGGGCATCAGTCTGTTGTATAACCGAGTTCATGGGCTTCGAAGCCATCGATACATCCAAAAGATTTATAGCTTACTCGGTCGTCACCTCCGGCGGCGGCACGAGCGGCACCCAAACCTCCAAGCACTACTCGCCGTTGCGGGCGGCATCGCCGCTGGATTGATCATCAACCCATACTTTCCCCAAAATTTATTTTTTTACTGGCACCAGCTCGTCAACATCGGCATCATTAATTTCCAACGCGTCATCGGCGTTGGGGCGGAGTGGTACCCATACTCTCTTGGAGACTTAGCGGCGAACGGTGCCATCGCTTCACTGCTTGTCTTATTGGCCCTCCTGGCCATCATTTTTCGAACCAAACAACAATCCAAGCAGAGCTGGGCGCTCCTCGTCTTAACCATCTTTTTCTTCTTCTTGACCCTGAAGTCACGACGGTATGTCGAGTACTACATTCCGACAGCGGTTATCTTCAGCGCCTTTGCTATCTCCAATGCCTTAACCGGGGTGACGAACCGTCAACTGCGGCATGAGCTTGGCCGCCTCTTTCAGCCAGGCGCGAAGAGGTTGGGGGGAATAGCGATTGTGGTCTATCTCCTCTTCGGCTTGGGCTATATCGCCGGCCGAGATTTTTACAATGAGCGGGCCGACCTCAATCAGGGCTTTGCCTTGACGAAATTTCAGGGCGTCGGAACATGGTTAGCTGATCACACCCCCGCTGGCAGCCGGATCGTTCACTCTGACTGGGATGAATTCCCGCCGCTCTTCTATTACGATAGTCACAATACCTATGTGGCCGGACTCGATCCAACCTTTCTCTACAAAGCTAACCAGGATACGTACTGGACATGGGTCAATATCACCCTAGGAAAATTCAATGGTGACCTCGTCACGGCTGTCACGAAAACGCTGGGTGCAAAGTACGTTCTGGTTGCCAGTGGACATACAATCATGGACGAAGAGTTTAGTCATAACCCACGATTCCGGCAGGTCTATCATGACAATGAAGCCACGGTCTATCAGCCCACGTAGTTCAGTCCTGCAGATGGATCTCCGGGTGATCCTTTTCTTGTTCTCGGCTCTTCTGACCGGAAAGCTGTTCGTTCTGAAGTTTCAGGACTTTTTTCTTGTCCAACACAGCAACATCTTGGCGATTTATTTGCTCGGAATCGTGACGGCGCTTGTCGGGTGGTTTGTCTTGCAGCGGCCGAAAGGGAACGAGCGGGGATTTTTTTTCACGGTCCTGATTGGGTCGTTGCTGACCATTCTGGCGGTCTGGCTGACCCAGCTTCATGTTCGACAGACCCAACCTTATCCGCAAGCAAGAAATGACGGCCTGGTTCAATCTGAGGCCGCCGCCGCGTTTATGCTTCACGGCCAAAATCCCTACACCGCGAACTACCGACAAACAAAGTTCTCATTCTTTTATAACCCGACCAAGCCGAATGGTGACGACGTCGCCAGTACCCATTACGCCTACCCGCCATTGGTGCCCCTGCTTTTTGTTCCGGGCGCATGGCTCAACGAGCACACGACCATAGCCGTTGATAATGAAAGCCTCTACCTCTTCTTTTTTCTCGCCATGACCGGCGTGCTTCTTTTTTCGGCCGCGACCTGGAAAAACAGGACATGGATTGTTCTGATCTTACTGGCCAATCCTATGTCCTGGAGTTTTCCAGTTTCTGGATATAACGACATCGTCTTTATTTTCTTTCTCGTCGCGACGACCTTGCTCCTCTTCTCTCGCCGCTGGGTCTGGGCCGGGGCAATGTACGGGCTAGCTTTAGCCAGCAAACAAACAGCCTGGCTGTCGCTACCTTTTTTTGGTCTGTTGCTGTGGCCGGCTGTTCAACAAGGACTGATCAACCGAAAGGGCGCTATCCGTTTTTCGTTGGCCACGATGCTTACTGCGACCGTGCTGTTCTTCCCTTTTTTCCTGTGGTCACCGGTCGGGCTCTTCGATGACCTGGTGAAGTATGTTGGCGGAGCTATCCCCTGGTCGTTCCCCCTATCGGGGGTAACGTTTTTGCAATATATTCACATCTTTGGCCTGGTCCCATCGGCCTGGACCGTTTTTCCATCCTGGCCAATCCAGCTCGTGCTATTTACACTCATTATTTTTTTTCTGGGTCGTCATTTACGTAAGAATCCGCATCCAGCAACGGTCCTGGCCTGCACATCGATCGCGATTATTGTGGCCGCGCTCTTCTCCCGATTCGGAGCGGAAAATTATTATGTCAGCGGCATTCAGGTCGCCATCGCGGCCTGGGTATTTTCCGACCGTCTTTTTGGGCAGCAGCAAAAAGCTTTCACGTCGCCAGATGACTAATCGAACTTTTTTTTGGACCGTGACAGCACTAGCGGTTGTTCTGGCCGCTCTTCCTTTTCTTCTCGGGTCAGCCATGGCTCCTCGGGGAAGCCAGTTCGTGGGCTCGTATAAAATCGCTTACGGGGACGCTAGCGTCTATTATAGCTACATCGAGCAAGGACGACATGGCCATATCATTATGTACGATGCGTTTACCAGTGAACACTATCGACCGACGCTCTGGCAACCGGTCTGGTTTGTCGTCGGTCAGATGGCCAACGTCTTTCATGTCACTACGCCCGTCGCGTACTTTCTGGCTCGGGTATTGGCTTTGCCCGCGTTGCTTGGAACTCTGTGGTGGGCGGCCAGGTGGCTATGGGCTGATCGTCTACGACAGCGCCTGGCTTTAGTTTTGGGTACATTCGCCGGCGGTTTGGGCTCCTGGGCTACGTTGGTGGCCCACCAAGCCATCTACGCTAACGGCGGGGTCGGTCCAATTGATGGTTGGGTGGCTGAAGGGTACACCATGCTTAGTGCCGCTACGACGGCCCATTTTCTGCTCGTCAGCGCCGGGATCATCTTTGTGCTGGTGTCCGTCGAGCGGTCGTGGGAGGAGCGATCGTGGCGACGAGCTTTATGGGCTGGGGCGGTTGCTAGCATCACGCTCAGCATCCATCCCTTTCATGTCTTGACCTGGACACTCTTGTGGTCCCTGCTGACCTATTTCCGTTGGCTAACGACGAGAAAATTCCCCGGCCGGTATCTTGCTACCTGGCTCCTGGTCTTGGCTATGTGTATTCCGCCGCTGACGATGTATGGTTTACAGCTTTTCTTTGATCCAGTCACATACGGTCGGGCCGCCCAAAATATTTTGCCCACCCCACCAGCCTGGAACGTGTTACTGAGTTTAGGGCTTCTCGTCCCGGGAGCGATCATCGGAGTCTGGTGGACCCGGAGACGAGGAGCGCGCTGGCAGTGGTTGACGGCCTGGGCGGGAATAATGTTGATAGCGATTTATTTGCCAGTCACATTTCAGCGCCGACTCAGTCAGGCCATCGTTATTCCTTTTTCACTGCTATCCGTGCCGGTAGTTGCCTGGCTGTGGTTACATTGGCGCCGAGGAGTCTGGCGAATTCTGTTCGGATTCGGAATGCTTCTTTTTCTGTGTTTGTCTTGGCTGACGACGTATCAAAGCGTTGTCTACGATTACGCCAACCAAACGCCCAATCAACAGCTCCTGTACTATTTGCCAAAACAATATCAGGACCTGATCACCATCATTAAAACGACGACCAGTCCCCATGAACCAATATTGAGCACACTGCTTGACGGCAACATTATAGCCGGCTTTACGGCTCACCAGGTCTGGGTTGGTTACGGAGTAGAAACGCTCAACTATCACTACAAAATGGCGGCCATGGAATATTTCTATAGTCGAGCCAGCATGTCGGAGCAGCGTCAACTGCTTCAAGCGTCGGGTGTTTGCTATGTTCTTGATGGTCCGCGTGAACGAGCCTACGGTACAGCCTGGCAGCCGACCGCGTGGTCAGACATCTCTGTCGCCTGGTCGGGACAAGGAATGACCCTCTACCATTGGAACGGTTGTCAGCCTCAAGCGACCTAGCGCTCTCGACTGATGGTGCCGACGGAAACCGTTCCCAACTTTTTCTCTTTGGTCACGAATGGCAGGAACTGTCGCCAACGATCAAGTCGGTACTGGCCGTCAATCTGGAGAATATCTGCTGATAGCGTGTATGTTCCGGATGGAAGGGATGGCCAAGCGATGTCATAGTTTGTTTGCCAAGATTGTCCCGGCTTCCACTCGTCGGCGGGAAAGCCCCCTTGGCCCAGGAGCCGTGTTGAGGACCACTGGTCAGCACCATGCTGCTGAAATCTGAACCGAATAAACAGCGGCTTGGAAATTTTTTTATCGACTCGCCAATACAAACTTAGTGCTGAATCAGTTTGGGCATGGGCACTTGTGCTGAGGAGTGGTGAACGGCGAAGCGTGATCGGTCCCAGAAGTTGCTCTCGTTCACCGGAATCGGGGATTTCATTGGTCAGGACAAGGCCCGGTTTCCCATCGCGACGATAGACCACGACATTGTCTTGCCCCCAGACGGCCTGTAAGCCATTTTGTCGAAGAAGATCGCGAATCCGCTGGCTACCAGTTTTCCCTTGGAAAAGGGTATCAGTGTACAGGAATTGGAAATGTTCCAGCTGGCCCCAGTCAATGATCACTGCGTCGAGGGGAGTCGGAACGGTGTAAGGGATTTCACTATACTGACGCCGCCCAAGATAGACGTAATTCAGGGAATAAATTGATGGGCGATTCGAAAGGTTGGGGAGAAGATTGAAGGTGGTCAGAACCCGGTCTGTCGGTTGGATGTGCGTCAAGGCGGCCCGTAAGGCGATCGGCGACGTCAGCCCGGTATCCGTCCAGGTTTTCCACGGTAGCTCGGCGGCGCCATAGAGCAAGTGGCTATAGAGTGGCCCGAGGACAAGACTAATGGCCAAGAGGGGAACGACGAGTGCCTGATCCCAGCGTGTCCAAATATGGTGAGCTTTCACGTCGCGCGCCGCAACCAAGCTCGCCCAGAGTAAGAAAGGAATAAATGGAACGGTGTAGTGTAAGTGGAGGAAGGAAATGGGCTCACCCTCAAGAACAAGCAAGTTTAGAAAAGCAAAAACAAGCGGCCAAAGCATTTTTGGTCGAAAAAGCGGCAAGAACCCAAAACCGGCTAACAGACCGACGACAGTCACCCAATTTTGCAACCCGAAAACGTGTTTCAGAAATACCAGTGGGTGGCGGAAAGGGAAGGTGATCATTTGCCCATAGCTGTCGCCGAGCCAGCGGTAAAATGCCAAAAACTTATACCCCGGAACAAAGTTATGCGCGCCGATAACTTTTTGGGCCACAACAAACCACAGGGTGCCCATGACTGCTGGTACCAACCACCAGCGCCAACCTCGACGGTCAATGGCAGCTAGGGCGGCCCAACCAAGGATAACGAACGGCAAGTCTTCACGAACGGCCAGGGTGAGAAGCAACACGACGATCCACAAGCGATAGTGGCGCCCTTCGTAGGCCACAATTGACCACAGCACGAGCGGTAAGGCGAAGACGAGACCATGAAACTCGTACAGCCCGATATTGTAGAGGAGCGGATGCAGGAGAAAAAGAGCGGCCGCTAGAATCGCCAGCCGGGGACCAAGGTATTTTTTGGCTAGCAGAGCGAAGGGGACAACGGATATCGCCAGGACAATAGTTTGGGTCCAGAGCAGCGTCAGGATTGACGGAAAGACCCGATACAGCCAAGACAAGGGGATGAGCCATAGTTCCATGTGGTCGCCGAGGTAGGAAGGATCGTGAATCGATGAAGCAAAACCATGGCCATGGGCCAGCGCCCAGACGGCTTGTTGGTAAATAGCCAGGTCCATGCCGTTGTAACCAAAAGCATGAAACTTAAGCCACTGTATCCACCCGATCCCAATTGCCCAGAGAGCGGCTGAACCAAGAAGTACAGCCCACCAGCGTCGCGACATATGTCGCAGTGTAGCACTACAAGGTCAAAACGCCGAGGTCAATTGATGGCCCTACTTGGCGATAGTGACTATAGTCCAGGCTGACTGAGCGAAGACCATTCAGGCCAATCTGTCCGGCTACGTCGAGCAGGTGAACCGAAACGTCGGTTGTTTGTCCGGTTAGGTAGCTTGGGATCAGGAGGCGATAATGGCTCGTCACGGGCTGGTTGATGGTCCAGTCACTTGATGGGAGAATCCCTCCACCGAGCGGAAGAAGTTGACGATAGACAACCTGGCCATTGGTTCGGAAAATGAACTCGATCGGTCGAATTTCATTTGACGAGGCGATTTTCTTTACGGTTAGGCTGACTGGCAAACAGTGAAACGTCGCGTCGCCAATTTTTTGAGATTCGATCGCTAACTTGTCAGAGGGAGACGACCAACCAAGAAAAGACAGCTCTCCGTGCATGGAGGGCGTACCCTCTACTACGCTCGGCACTTCAGTTGAGACGAGCGGTGTGGGAGGCGCTGACGACGCGCCCTCTTTGAGGATCGCGAAGCGGTCAAGATATGTTGTAACTTGGAAGTGCCGTTGTTCGATCATCTGACGTAATCGGGTATAGCCTCCCCGCTCAGCTACGCTTTGGTGAGGGTAGTTGAGTTGAAAAAATAGAAAGTCTCGGAGATCAAGAACGATAGTGGAGGCATCATCAGGTAGGGTATAGGCTTGGTCGGAAAACTGCTTCAAGCCAAGAAAAACATACTGAAGTGAGTAGAGCTTTGAACGAGCAGCCAGAGCAGTGATCGTTTCATAACCAGCCACGACCCCGCCTGAAGGAATCATCCGGATAATATTTCGTTCAAGATGAACCCGGCCAGAGATGGATGCAGATGTGGCGACGATGGGGAGCGCTTGGGCGAAAGGTCCCAAGGTAAACATAGTATACAGAATCACGAGAACGCTCAGCACGGCGGCCAGGCCGACTCCCCCATATTTCTTAAAGGTTTCGTTCGATGAGGTCAGCAACGTTTTCCATCCGGCCGCTGCGGCGGTGAAGACAAAGGGAATAAGCAAAACTGGATAATGAATTTGTGTCAGGAGTACGCCGGTCGTTGGGAGCAGGAGGAGTTGGAGCAGGGTGGGAATGGCGGGGATAAGCCAGCGCGGACGCCAGAGGGGGAGATAGGCAAACGGCATCAGCAACACCAGGAGAAATTTCAAGTTGTCGTTCCTCAGCAAGAGACCAAAGAATAACCATGGTTTTGTGAAGACCGATAATAAAATCGCGCCAGCCGAGCTTCCGAGGGAACTGTAGTACTGAAGGAATTTATACTGGTTCCCACCATTAAGGTGGCCGATGAGGGCAAGTGCGGCGACCAGCCAAGCTCCGCCAAGAAGAATTGGCACCATGCTCCAGCGCCATGAGCGACGCTCAATAACGGCCAGGAAACCAAATCCGATAATGGCCAGGGCAACATCTTCTCGAATGATCAGCGCCAAGGCGCAGAAGAGAATACACCGACGAAATCGCCTCTCGATGAAGGCCAATAAGGCGTAACTGATGACCGGAAGGGCAAAAGGAAGCATGTGAAACTCAAAGAGGCTCATATTTTGGACGACCGGATTCGCTAGGTACATCAGTCCGAAGAGCATATGCCACGGTCGGCCAACGAGCACCGAGGCTATCTTGGTTAAGGGAAAGACGGCAATGGCCAAGGCACAGGCTTGAAGGATCACCAGGGTGAGTGGGTGCGGCGCGATCGCGTAGAACGCCAGGAGCGGCACCAGTCCTAACTCTAAATGATCGCCAAGAAAACTATTAGGATTAATGGTCAGGCCAAACAGGTGCCCGTGAATCGAGTTGAACATGACCTGCTGGTAGATAGCCAAGTCAAATCCGTTGTAGCCAAACGCCCACACCTTCCATGCTCCGAGCAAGCTAATGACTACAACAAATACCATCGCCGAACCTATGAGCAACCGACGCTCATAAAGCTTCATCCAGCTAGAAAAGTTTTGGTTCATGATTGGTACCTCGGGTCAGTCTCCCGTCCAGTCAACATGCGTCCAGTGTATCGGATACGGCCGTCATCGACAACAAACCGCCTCCCCCAAGCGGGGGAAGCGGTTGAATGATTGAAGGGAATTTTTACGCGGTAACGTTTGCAGTGGTACGAGCCACGAAGATAACGACAGCCCAGGCCAACAGGACGATGATCAAACCAATAACAGCGGCCGAAATAATTTTCTTCGCTTTGTCCACTTTTTCTTCGTTGCCACCAGCGGTGAGCCATGTGAAGCCACCGATAATAATCATGACCACGGCGATCAAAGCCAAGAGGCCGAGCACCAGGTTCAAGATGTTCACGACGGTCTGCTTGAGGTCGGATGTGCCGAGACCAAGCGTGCTACCAACCGATTCGATGCTGAAGCTCGTCGCGGATGCGGCGAACGGAAGAGCTACGGTTGCCAGCGTACCGGCGAGAACTGCGAATTTAGAAATTTTTGAGAGTTTCATGTATGTCACCCCCTTTCAACAGAGAAGATGTGAAAAAGAATCGAGACGTTACTTGGTAACGTTAGCAGTCGTGTTGGCCACGAAGATGACGATGGCCCAGGCCAACAGAATAATGACTAATCCGATAACCGCGGCGGAAATGATCCGCTTGGCTTTCTCAACGTTTTCTTCGTTGCCAGCCGCGGTCAACCAAACGAAACCACCATAGATGATCAGGGCGACGGCCAGGAGGGTCATCAAACCGAGGACCAACTTAATGATGTTGACGACGGTCGTTTTCAAATCCGACGTCCCGAGACCGATTGAGCTACCGATATTCTCAATACTGAAGCTCGTTGCTGATTGGGCGCTGGCCATGACTGGCAGTGCTAAGGCCGCGAGCGAACCAGCAATGAGTGCCACTTTGGCAAACTTTTGGAGTTTCATAGAAAGAAATTCCTTAATTCGTTAAATAAATGTTGACCGATTGAATGAACTGGTCATTACTGTACACAAAACAGCGTTCTTTGTCAAACGCGTTATCCTCAGAGCACCTCTTTTGCCCTCAAAAGGCTTATTTGAGCAGACCGGATAGAACGAAACGAATGATGGCCCAGCTGAGAATGATGATGATGATACCAATGGCCGCCCAGGCTAACGTCTCTTTTGCACGCTTGACCCGATCAGCGTTGCCCGCGGAGGTTAACATCATGACCCCTCCCCAGACAAACATCAGGGTCGCCAGGATAGCGATAACGCCAAGAATGTACCGAATCACCTGGCTAATCAAACAGGTCGCGTCATTGCAGGCGATAGGATTCGGAATAGTAACGGCGCTCGTGCTTGAGCCAGTCGAATCAGCCAGGGCGGGACTGGCGATCGCCAACATCAATACAGCAGCCAGGATGAGCGGAAAGAAGCGTCGCATAGGACAACTGTATCAGACTACGGTGGGAGATTCAACAATTCGCTCGTACAGCCATTCTGGCAAGCGGACTCGCCATTGCAGGTCCGGCCGGCTTGAAAGGTCATCCGGAAGTTTGGACTAGCCGAGTCCCGGACAATATCGGTGCACCAGTGAGCGGAGGTGGTTTGGAAACATTGTTGATCGCGAGAATCCTGACAATACCCGCAGACATTCCGGGTAGACGTATCAGTGGCGCAGCTACTCACGCCCGAGAAGAACCCAGGGTCGCCACCATAAAACTCAGCGAAGCTGCCGACCCCGGCACAAGTTCGTTCTGAAACTTTATCACCACAAAAGAGTGGCTGACCGCTTGAGTTTTTTACAACGCAACATCCAGTTTGGGTAGCGGAAAATGTCTGACTTGCATCTTGGACGGTTGGCAATTGGGCCACTACTCCGCTAATCAATGTGGTATTTGATGTGCAGGTTTGGCCACCACCATTCAGACGATTCAACGTTTGGTCGTCGACCTGCCCAGTTGGCGGCAGCTGATTAGCGATCTGGAACCGGCGGACGGCAGAATACGTTTTTGGTCCGAAGCAACCGTCGGCAACCAAGCCGGCGTTGCTGTCATCCGTGCATCCAGCCGCGCTGAGTTTCTTTTGTAAATCATGTATGGCTCCGCTATCCTTGCTGGCATCGGCACAGTGTAACTGATTCGAACAGTCTTTGTCCCAGCCAGTCGTTAAACTCTGGCACCCACCACCGCCACTCGTCTGGCCGGTGGTATTAAACGCTCGCTCCAAACCTTTTTTACCGGAGAACACTCGGGCGATAGCCCCAAAGGGGTTAATACTGTGACTGGCCACGGCCGACCCGGTGACGGCCGCTATCGTGAAGTTGACGATGACGAAGGCGGTCATAGAAATAATAATTCCGATGATCGTCCCCTCAATTACCCGTTTTCCCTCCTCGACTTTGGCCGGCCGGCCGGCCGCGGTAATGAATTGGACGCCGCCGTAGACCATCATCAGCATGCCTAAAACCACTACAATGCTCAGGGCGTATTGTGAAAGGATGATGAACTGTTCGACGAACTTGTCGACGGTGCAGGGGTCGGTAAACTGCCCGTTTTCTATGGTCGTGTCACACGGTACGACTAAGGCGGCGTGGACCCGTAGTCCGCCACCCAACAGAGTGACGACGAGAAGGGTAACCAGGCTCCAACGCTTCCAAGTCATAGCGTTGACTCAACTTGTTTTGCAGCTAAGTCCAGGGCTTCTTGGGCGCTGGCTTTCCCGCTGACAACACTGGAAATCAAATCTTTAAAGTACCCTTCGATCACCTGACCGCCGGTACCGTGGTACCAGGTTTTGGCCGTTAAGAGCTGTCCAGCAAAGACGGTTAATCGCGGGTCATCTTTCTGAGTAACGAGGATGCTCTTCTGGGCAGACAAACCGCCGGTCACCTTCAGGAAGCTGGAAACGTTATTGGCCTGACTGGCGAATTGTAAGAAGTTCCAGGCGACAGTTCCGCGGCCAGCAGTCGCGGCGGCCCGAGACACCATGCCGACCTGATATCGAGCGACGTCAATGAATCGTTCGCCCCCAGAAGCAGAATCGTTATCCCCGCTGGACGATAGATGGAGCATGGGGCTGACCCCCCAATTGAGGTTGCCAGCCGCAATGACCGAGCGGTCATCGAGTGTGCCGAAGTAATACGCGACCTTGCCCTGTAAAAAAGCATCCCGGCCATTGGTTTGGTTACCGTCCCAGCTATAGGTCGTCTTGGTTGACTGAGCAAAGCTGGTGTAGAAATTCAGAGCAATGAGTCCCGGAGGCTGGTTGAAGGAAGCGTGCCGGTCAGCCGTGGTCATCGTGGCTCCGTTCTGCAGCATCAATAAGGTCAACAAGTCGGTTGCGTACGGCACATTGTTCGATGTCCCGAGCGCCGTCGCCGATCGAACCAGGTTACCTTGGGCATCAGTGACGGTTAAATGATTTCCGCTGACTTGACTGGCCAGCTCCGGCCAGGTTTTTGCTGGCTCGAAAATTTTGGCGTTATTGAGCAGGTCTTTATTGTAGTACGTGACGATCGTATCCATCGATAACGGCAGGGCCCAGATCTGGCCATCGCGATCGATGTCGTTGCCAACGGCATCAACGAACGTGTCGTGGATTGAACTGAGTGACGGAGCGGTCAGAGGTTGGTTGATGACCGTCCGGCTGACACCAAAAACCCCCTTCGTTGTTCGGACCACCGGAATGGTCAGATTGGCCGGCATGGGAATACCGTAGGACGTCATTTGTCCAATCCAGGCATTCGGGACAAAGAAAATATCTGGGCCGGTGCCTTGAGACCAGGCCTGCAGGAGGTTTTGGAAATAGTCGTCGGTCGCAGCCTTTTGATAGGTGATCGTGACGTAGGGATGGGTAGCACGATACTGGGCGATGGTCCCAGCCAAGGCTTTGTCGTTATCTTCGGTGCCCCAGACCGTCAAAGCGACCGGCGGCGCCGTGATCGGCTTTTTCTTGATTACCCCGGACACTACTAAAACGATGGGAATAGCAGGAATCAGCAGGATGGCAATGATGATCAGAACGCGACGCATAGGTTAGATTGGTTTTTTGAGATAAGCCCGGATGTCTTTTTGGAGGTCATGATGCTGGAGCGCGAAAAAAATATTGGCCTTGAGGTATTCACGTTTACTGCCACAATCAAAATACCGCCCAGCCATTTGATGGGCGTAGACTGGTTTACGACGGGCCATCAGGTTGACCGCTTCCGTAATGAACGTTTCTCCGTTAATCGACGGCTGGGTTTTTTCGATGTAGGAAAAGATATCTGGTGTAAAAACGTAGCGGCCAGGACTAAAGTGAAGGGAGGGCGGGTGGCCCGTTGGTTTTTCAACGATTGAACTGACGCGGAACGTTTTTCCGCGAATGGGGCCGGACGGTTTCATGATGCCATACCGATGTGCTACGTCAGGCTTGACGAGCATCGTTCCTATGACCGTTGATCGTGTGCGATGATAGACATCAATCAGTTGTTTGATGGCTGGTCTCTTGGCTTGGATGATGTCATCACCATACGAGAAAGCGAAAGGTTCATCCCCAACAATATCCTTGGCCATGTAGAGGGCATTCGCGTTGCCAAGCATTTTATTTTGCCGGACATAGACGAACTTGGCCAGCTTTGAGATGCGGTGGACTTCTTTCAAGAGATCCGCCTTCCCGCCATCCTTGAGTGACTGTTCGAGTTCAGGGGAGTAGTCAAAATGGTCTTCAATTGCTCGTTTATTGCGCCCGGTGACGAAAATGATTTCTTCAATCCCAGCCGCCGCCATTTCCTCAACAATGTACTGAATGACCGGTGTGTCGACGACGGTCAACATTTCTTTCGGCTGAGCGATGGTCGCCGGTAAAAAGCGGGTACCAAAACCAGCCACCGGGATGACCGCCTTGCGTATTTTTTGTCCGTGCCGTTTTTTTGGCATGTGATGACTTTACCACATTTTCGCGCTCATGTCCACTCTCTTGCTATACTGTACACCATGTCTGACCGCTGGAAGCTCTATCTCGTGCCCTGGCTGGGATTTGTTCTGGCCCTGGGCATGCACCTTTGGCATCTTAGTCAACCAGCAACGATTGTCAGTGACGAAACCTTTTTTGTTCGCGATGGACAGGACTACGTCCTCGCTCAACCATACTTTGATCCGCATCCGCCGCTCGGCAAACTCCAGTTGGCCGCGGTCTTTACGTTCTTTGGATACACGCCATTCACGTGGCGTATCGTCAATGCTGTTGAGGGCGCCTTGTTGGTGCCCGTACTGTGGTGGCTCGTTTGGCGGCTCTCCCGCAATCGGGTCGCCGCTAATCTGGTTGTTCTTCTGAGCTTACTCGACGGATTTCTCCTGGTTGAGTCCCGCCTTGGTTTGATCAACGTGCCGTACATTCTCTATAGCTTTGCCGCCCTGGCCGGTGTATTGAAAGCGCTTGAGTCGCGTCGGCCAGCGTGGTGGCTGCTGAGCGCTGGGACGCTCATCGGCCTGGGAGTATCGGTGAAATGGTTAGCGGCAATGATTATTGTGCCAGCTCTTCTCTTGTGGAGTTGGCCAAAGCTCTTCGGGCAGGAGCGCAGTTTCAAGCAGTCAGGATGGATATGGGTGATCTCTTTTGTCACCCTGATACTGTTGCCAGGGGTGATCTATCAATTTGTTTTTCGACTGCATTTTGGCTGGCTTGGTGTTCCCGATACGTTTTGGCAAACCAATATTCACATGTTGAACTACCACCTCAGCGTTCCATCACACGGCGATCCATACGCCCAACCGTGGTGGGGTTGGTTGGTTATGTGGCAACCGTTCGTCTACTGGACGCAGTCCGCTGGATCAAAAATGAGCGTCATCTGGTCGCTACCAAATCCCTGGCTCTGGTGGACGGGGGTCGTTGCCTTCGGATACAGTCTCATCCACGGTTGGACGCGGCCACCTATGCGCCTGCTGAATGTATTATTACTAATGACGTGGCTGCCGTTCGCTTTCATTCATCGCGTCATGTATAGCTACCATGCGATGCCCTTTGGACTGTTGACGATTATGTTGGTGGCTATTCTCTTTGGTCAGCGTTGGAAGGACCATCGCCCCCAGACCATCGCATATCTGGCCATAGGGATCATCATCTTTCTCTGGTTCAGTCCACTGTATCTCAACATGCCGCTGACTCGTCAGCAGCAGCGATGGCGACAATGGTTACCGCGATGGCACGCTACGAACGCGCAGACAACGTCCGAAGTGACTCCTCGGCCGAGCCAGCTTTCCGAATGAGATGGAGAATATCTTCCTGCGAAGCGCTGGTATCTTCGGCGTACTTTTCGGCGGCTTCAATCACTCGACTAAAGTCTGGACCAGGTTTCCAACCGAGAGCGATCAGATCGCGGCCTTGGATAATCGGCGGCGGGTCATCTTCAAGCTTGGCCCGAGCCAGTCGGTCAAGAAACCAGGTTTTCCGAGGATAATGACTCGGCCAAACTGGTCGTCCGTCGCGTCCGGGCCAAGGTCCCCGGCCCAAGAAATCGGCCTCGCCAACGGAGACCAACTGTTGAATGGTGGCTGGATAAAGTTTGCGGAGCATCCGGCGAATCGCGCCGTCGGTGACTGGTGCGCGACGATCAGACTCGAAGAGTTCGTGGAGGACCATGTGGTCACGAACAAGATTAACGATCGGGTCGATGAGGTGCTCAGAGAACCCCTGGCTGGCTAGCCATCGTCGTGATGGCTTAACCCCGGCTTGGGCGTGACCATGGGCAGTGATTTTATTTCCTTCTCGGCGCATCGTTGCCGGCTTCCCAACATCGTGACAAAACGCTGCTAAAACAACCATCAATCGCGCTTCATCGGTTAGCGTATCCCGCTCGGAAATCATCACCGCCTTATCGACGGCCATCATTGTATGTTTCCAGACGTCCCCTTCGGGATGCTCGGTCGCGCCTTGCATCGTCGTCTTCATCTTCTCGAACTCCGGCCAGCGCTGGAAGTATCCGATGTCGAAGGCTAGGTTGAAACCTATCGACGGACGCCTTGCTTGCAGACACAGCTTGATCCATTCTTGCCGCAACCGGTCAGGTGGGAGCTCAATAACTGACGGCAACATGTCGCGTAGAATATTTTTTGTGGCTGGATCGATTATCAAGTCAAACCGGGCGGCGAATTGAAAAGCCCGAAGAACACGCAAGGGGTCTTCGACAAAGGTCGCTGGATCGACCACGCGCAAGATTTTTTTCCGGATATCCTCTTGACCGTGATGTGGATCAATTAATTCGTCAGTCAAAACGTCCTGCATGATGGCATTGATCGTGAAATCCCGCCGCCGCGCGGCGTCAGCTGGCGTCATGGTCGGGTCAACGGCGACAGCAAATCCAGTATGGCCAGGGCCAGTTTTCCGCTCACGCCGAGGAGCGGCGATATCAATTTCATGGTCGCCGATTCGTAGTTTCAGAATACCGAAAATTTGGCCGACATCTTTGGCGTATCCGAAACGTTCAGCGATGGTTCGAATTTGGTCACCAGGCAAACCAAAAATTTCTAGGTCGTAGTCTTTACTTGGATGACCCAAGAGCTGATCTCGAACTGGCCCGCCAACAAAAAACGTCCGGCCCCCAGCCTGAGTTATCGCTTGGGCGATCCCACGAACAACATGATCAAGATCCTGAGTTGACATGGCCTCACTCTACCGTCTCCCGAAGGTCTTGACTAGACTGAGACTGACCGTTGATATCGTCCCATCAGTTCAGCTTGATCAATCAGATGACCGTCCATAGCCTGGAGCAGTTCAGCTTTTGAGGCGCTCGAAGGAATCATCAGATCAGTATCAAGAGCGTAGAGACGAAAATAATAACGGTGCTCACCAGAGGGTGGACAGGGGCCGACGTATCCGATTTGTCCAGTCGTATTTTCACCAGCCACGCCCGGGAGAGCAGCTCCACCAGGAATTTCTTTGGTCGACGGAGGGATATTCCAGACCAACCAATGGATAAATAATCCATCAGGTCGGAGATTACGCGGCACATCGGGATCCTCCATAATCAAGGCCAAGCTTTTTGCGCCAGTCGGGACAGCGCTGATGACCAACGGAGGAGTAATGTTTTGCCCGTCGCAGGTGAACTGCTTGGGGATTGGTTTCCCATCGGTAAATGCCGAAGACGTCAGGGTCATGGGAAGTCTAAGCAACGGTCATGAGAATTGCCCCGCCGACGATCAGGAGTGCTCCCAGCGCTGCCTCCCATTTGAATTTTTCACTCAGGACGAAGAGTGCCAAGATGAAGACAAAGACGACACTGAGGCGGTCAATCGCCGCGACCTTTGAGGCCGGCCCATACTTTAACGCTAAGAAGTAGAAGAACCATGACAGCGCTCCGGCTAATCCAGCCAAAACAATGAACCACCATTGTTTGCTATCAAGGTCCCTGAGATGAAACCCTTCAAATTTTCGAAGGATGAGCGAGGCCAGAACAAAAAACGACGCCATGATTATTGCTCGCAATGTTGTCGCCAGCGTCGTATCGATTTTACTCAGACCGAGTTTACCAAAAATAGCGACAAGAGCCGCCGTGATGGCCGAGAGCAGGGCATAGAGGAACCACATAACTCTAGTATAGCACCAGGCTCAAGTGCGCACATCAATCTCTTCGGCGGAGCACAATGCTAGGGCTTGAAAAATTGACTGATTCGTGCTATACTGCGTGTACATACGGTCAAACAATAACCGTATGGTAAAATAAAAAACCTTTCATCCATGCGTCGTTTCCTACCCACCCTCGGGGCAGCCATTATTGGTCTGGCCGTGTTTTTGGCGCGTCCAGTTCAAGCCGAAACTCACAAAATCATTTTCCCCGTGATCGGCCCGACGTCATATAGTAATGACTTTGGCGCCCCGCGAGTAGGACATACGCACGAAGGTAACGATATTTTCGCGCCCAAACATACCCCGCTCGTAGCCGCTGCTGATGGACGCATCCAGTATATTACCTGGCCCGAAGCATCGTATGGTTATTTTATTTCGTTGCAGGGCGACGACGGCTATGAGTATTGGTATATCCACGTCAATAACGATAACCCTGGTACCGATGATGATCGGGGCGGAGGAAACTTTGCCTATGCGCCGGGTGTTGACAATGGCGCACCGGTGGTCAAAGGACAACTTGTCGGTTGGGTCGGCGATAGCGGGAATGCTGAAGGGACAAGCCCACATCTGCATTTCGAAATACACCGACCAGATGGGACCGTCATCAATCCTTTCTACAGTCTGAATGCTGCGACCCATATTTCGCGGCCAGTTATCGCACCGCCGCTGCCGGGAGAATTTCTGCCCTTCGGTGAGTTTCGAGGCGGAGCGAACATTGTGCTGGATGACCTTGATCCGTCCATTGACGGGATTGAACTCATCGCTGGCGCTGGGCTGGGTGGCGGACCGCTCGTCCGTGTTCTGAACTCATCCAACGGCCAAATCAGCAAATTCTACGCTTACGATCAACTGTTCTTCCATGGTGGGGTCGACGTCGCGGTTGGCGATATTAATGCCGATGGCACGAAAGAAATTATTACTGTTCCGGGCCCCGGAACGCCGCCCTATGTTCGCGTTTTTACTGAGCAGGGCCTACTCCTGTCGGAGTTCTTGGCCTATCCAGCTACGTTTCTTGGTGGAGCACACGTTGCTGCTGCCGATCTTGACGGGGACGGGCAAGCAGAAATTATTACCAGTCCTGGTCCAGGCATATCACCAGAGGTTCGCATTTTCCGTTTCAATGGTGACCGCCTCGCCTCGTGGAATGCCTACACGTCAGCCTTCAAAGGAGGGGTCGACGTGTCAGCCGTACCCTTTGATGCTACAACGAACCAAGTCGGCCTCGTCGTGACTGGAGCCTTGCGTGGTGGCGGCCCGGAAGTCCGAACCTTTAGCATGGACGGAACATTTCACGCGGGATTTTACGCCTACGATAAGTTATTTCACGGCGGAGTTCGTGTCAGTGCCCATCGATTCACCGATGGATCACTGAATATTATTACTGCCCCATATAGCGGTGGGGGAGGTGAACTGCGTCAATTTTCTGAAAACGGACAATTAGTTAGCGCCCACATTCTGTTCGAACGATGGTGGCGAGGCGGGTTTGATGTGGCTGCGGCTGAAGACCGGGTCATTATGTCGACCTCGAATGGCGGTCGTCGAGCGTCGATTCGGACTGTTGGCTTGATCGTTACCCCGCCACCACCGGAAGTGCCGCCAGTGCAAAACGTAAATTAGCTTCTCAGCCTGCTAGTATTCGCCTCCGGCATGGTATGATACGGCCATGCAACTTTTTGGTAGCATCAACATTGCGATGTTCGATTGGCCATGGTCCGGCATTCACTTTATGAGCGGAACGCTCATTGGTCTCATCGCGGCTTGGTGGCCACCGACGAGACGGCGGAAGGTTTTTTGGTGGCTGTGTATTGGGATACTTTTTCTCTGGGAGGTGTATGAACGGACCACGCAGTATCTCGATGTCCACCACCATGAGGTCATTGCTGGATTTAAGATCGCCGTGAATAATTTTGGTTTCGCTCCGGAGACAAAACTGAATTCATTCGGCGACCTGGTGATTGGATCAGTTGGTTTGCTGGTTGGGCGGTGGGTTGTTCTCACCATCCGCAGAAAGCTGGTGACTTGATTTTTTCAGCGAAAACACGTACAGTCTTCGCGGTATGGAGGAGTGGCTGAGTGGGTCGAGCTAGAAAGCGAGATGGGTCGCCACGAGCGACCCGGATGAAAGCACGGCTCCCCGTACCAAAAAATGTTCTCTGACAATGATTTGTTCAAAGTCTGTGCCTGATGGAGGCGTGGCAGAGTGGTCGAACGCGCTGGTTTCGAAAACCAGTATATCCGTAAGGGTATCGAAGGTTCGAATCCTTCCGCCTCCGCCAAGTGGAGATTTTTGATTCGGGCTGAGAAAAGCTGCAGACCCGAAAGGACCTGGTGGGTTCGAATCCTTGCCCCGCACCGCAAAGCGGTTTACGGGGTCACCTCCTCCGACAGAATCTAGTTGCTGTAAAACCGGATTTTGCTTCCCCGCCCCGTCGGTGAGGAAATTTCTTTTGTAGACGTATGCCCCGGTAAGGCAAAACCGAAGGAAATGAGCTGTGCGCCGTGCTGTAAATGCTTGGCCAGCTTGTCAGCCACTTTCGGCATGATGACGGTAATGAAGAAGCCATAAAATATTGTCACGCCAGACAGATCGGCCGTGAGAAAGTTTTGCAGTCGAATCGTAGCATTCTTCAGATTTCTCGTCCGCCATTTGGCTAGAAGGAATGGCCACCATTGGATTTCCAGGCCGATAAACTTTACGCCCGGGTGTTTTCTGGCGAGCGCCGCCAACACTCGCGCGTCACCGCAACCAAGCTCGCAAACAATATCAGTCGACTTGAGCTCGAGATAGTGTACTAACCAGTCAATAGCCCAGTGCGGCGTCGTGACGTATGGCAGACCGAATCGTAAGGTGTTGACCAGGGCGTTCAAACTAAAAATGGTGGCAACAATTGTGCCAGCCAGAAATAAAAAAAGAAACGGTAAGATCATGATGCTAGAATAGCCTTGCTTGAGGTGTGCTCGCTTTAGACGTAGGTTCGCGACTGGAAAAAATATGGACCGTTCCGTACACTCCGTCATAACCGGGGACAATATCGAGCTTGCCTTGTCGGACTCGTTCAATACCTTCAGCTACTCGCGGCTCGCCGAGGGCGGCGAGTTCGCTCGGAGAGAACTTCAAGAGAATATCGAATTCTGGAGCTTGCCTAGACAAACGCTCATACACGGCACTAACTTTTTTCGTGCCGGGCTTTGTGCCAACCGCTTCAGCAATTATTTCTTCCAAGGGGACCATCTTCGTGAACGGTGGGCGGTTCGTTGGTTTATAATCGGCCGGCCGGTCAGCCAGTTGTTCAACACGGTTCTCCACGCCGATCGTGACCGGCCGGCCGCAGATCGGGCAAATATTTTTATGTTCCTTCGATTCTTCCGGTGACCAGCGGATGTTGTGTTCCCGATGACCATCCCAGTGATACTTTCCTTCTTCAGGAAAGAACTCCACGGTTGAAGCAATGGTATTCTTTGGTTGTTGTCCATCAACGATCATCGATTGGCTTTTTAGCGCTTCGGCGAGATTATCAAAGGTTGGTTCAACCAACTCAAACTCAGTGGCTTCTCGCCCCATTTTGTTTGGTTTAGGTGAATGGGCGTCGGAATACGAGGTGATAGCGATCCGGTCGAGTTGCGATAAACGCCAGTTCATGGCCGGGTCTGAGGACAGCCCTGTTTCCAATGCGTAAATATGTTTTGTCATTGACCCAAAGCACTCTTCAACACTGTCGAAGCCGGACATCGAACCAAACAGCGAAAACCACGGTGTCCAGGCGTGCGCAGGGATAACCATATTCTTCGGATTGGCGTCCATCACGATTTTTGTCAGTTCTTCGGCGTCGAGACCAAGGATTGGCCGGCCGTCAGATTTCAAATTTCCGATGAGGTTAAGGTAAGCGTTTATTTTCTCAACTGTCGCAAAGTCGGGGGCGAGAACAATCAAGTGTATACGCCGCGTCTTACCGCCCTTACTGTAAATACAAGAAATCTCGGCGGAGAGCACGAACTTCGTGTGTTCCGGAGAATCTTTTCGCTGCAAGAAACCCGATCCATCTTCGACCAGGTCGCGTTTCAGCGAAGCGAACCATTGCGGATGAGTAAAATCACCAGTGCCCATGAGGCCGATGCCTTTGATCTTGGCCCAGTGGTCGATGTGCGGAATGTCCATGTCCTGTGACACAGCGCGGCTGAATTTGGAATGGACGTGGAGATCGGCGAAGAGGCGCATAGGAAATAGTATACCAGACATCTTGAGCTGGATTGACAAAGGGACAAAGCCGTGGTAAGAGTGACGGGAATTCTTTCATCGTACGTTCCAACTCTGATTTTTTTCTCTAACGAAGGAGGTTAACGTGCCGGTGACGTCGAGATACAAAACGTTACGGGACGAGCTCATCGACTACGTCTTTGAGACCGCCTTCCCACCGAACCCATACGAACCGGTGCCGCCTGACGAGCTGTATGCGCTGATCGTGCCCGTGCTCGAGCAATGCTCATGCTGGGATCTTCTCCGTCGCATTCGCATTCTTGAGCCTGATTGGCCCTTGGCCCGGCGGGTGGGCATGATGGAGGCGATTTCTAACGCTGCTCAGATGGCTAGCAAACAATCGCTTGGGCGGGTCCCCAAAGTCTTCAGTCAGGCTGACCTAGAGCAGGAGCGGCGCGACGAGGAAGAGGCAAATCGAGAATTCGGTTCGCCCGCCATCTATCGTGAAGATAGCAAAGTGCTGTACCTCAAGGTAGCTTCTCTCCTCGAATCGGTGGCGATAGAAGACGCCGCCGATCCGGAGGCGAAAGATGAGCACCGTCAAGTGAAGAATGGCACGAATCTCGTTCAGTTCATCTTCGCTTTCCTCAATGCTCGTCAGCCGCAAACAAGCACATTCATCAATTGGCGAATCTTGAAATCAACGGCCGCCGATTTTGATCGGCAGATCGAGGAATCACTGAAAAAGTAGCATGAGCGGATCCAGACCACCGGATCCGCTTTTTTACTTTCCCCGATACTTGAAAAACTGTATCTGCCGAAGCCGTTTTGTTGCCTCCGCTTTCGTTTTGTAGACACGACCTAAACGCTTACCGGTTTTGTGGGAGAAGACGGCGTAACCGCCGTGAGTCTTTCTGACCATACGATAAGAGACAATTTATTCGATCATTCCTTACCAATTGACTTCTCATGAATTTGCTTGTTCTCAGTATTTTACGGTAGTATGCACAGGCTGTACCGGTCCGGATGTACGTCATTGATCCATGGAGGGGCATTGAGCGACTCATGGCTAGCTCACCGGACGCTTCACGGACCTGGCACGTCCACACATGGCGGGCGACCTTCGGGGAGCCCGCCTAATTTTTTTCTTTGAAAAAGCTATCGTAACTGACAAGCCAAGAATGACGGGCAGTCATTACATCCACTGGTACTGATTGGGAAAATAATCTGGCTGTCTACGTGGGTATTTTTTGTGAAAGCGTTTGTAGCGTTCGCGCCAGCGCTTGATCACCACGGGAGATGTATGTAGTCGGTGATGGGGCATATGTTGCAGGGCTCGCTCGACATACCAAACGCTTTTCTTCGAATCTCGCCAATCATCTTTTTTCAGCGTCCGTAAATCCAAAACGCCCCAACCGGTCAGGTGGGATTGGTGATCGATGTAGGGGATGATGTAACTTTTTACTAAAGCTTCAACACTACGAAATACCGGCCGGCGGCCATGGAGGCCGATATCATGAGACATGCCGACGCTACCCCAGCGACCCTTCCGTTTGAAAAGAAAAACGGTGTGGTCAAGCGGGCCGACGGATTCAAGGTCGAGAATGAGTGGCGGATATCCTTGCGGTTCGAGTAGCGCCGCGGCGGACAGCGCGCCCTCAAGGCAATGGGCTTGTTCGCGTCGGGTAACCCCGTGGAGCGTGTGCATTGTCTCGTCGTGGTTGTAGTCGAGGGATTTCAACCAACGTTGAACTTTCAGCGGGGTGTTGAGGCGCATACTGAGACGACCTGGATTCAATGTATGGCTGGGTCTGGGCACTTGAAATTCATTTTTTTCCACCGTACTTAAAAACTGAATTTGCCGAAGGCGCTTCGTGGCTTCGGTTTTGGTTTTATACACCCGGCCCAGTCGTTTGCCAGTTTTGTGTGAGAAGACGACGTAGCCGCCGCGAGTTTTTCGTACCATAAGGGAAGTGTAGCAGAATAAACCCGATCCCTGCCGGAGGACCTACTTTTCTTCTGGTTCAATGTCGACCTAACTACGAGAATTTTTTGCTTAGTGCGAGATTATAGAGTAACATTGTTAATATTATGATTATTACAATTCTCTGGATTATTGAGGTGATTTTGTTTGTTGCCAGGATATTTTTCGGTGGGTTGATGGGGCAAACGTTACGATCACGTTATCCTAATGTACCCCGTGCGATAGGGTGGACAGGGGCGCTGAATAAGCTCACAGGGCCGCAAATACCTTCTGCAGGAGAAATCACAGCTATAAAATCCGATCCCCAACTTATTCTGCTAGGTAAGGTTAGCCAGATTATTCTTTGGTTCTTACTCACGGATACGGTCTTTCTGGTGATTTTTTCTGGAATTTTTAAGAAGTAATAAAACCACTCTGTATTTCAAACTTACTTGTTTAGCTTCTCTTAAAGTAGGCCTAACGTTCGTGGATAAAACAAAAACCATCCTTTCGGATAGTGTTTGAAAGAGTCACATGGTCCCTAGGTTTTCAGGTTATGACGGCCTACTTCCCCGGGCAGCGGCGACGCGCCACTGGCGCCTCGCCGGACGCTCACTGCGCCGAAACGGCTAGCTCGCTCCTGCCCAAAGTAGGCCGTCGCTCACTTCGTGGTTGATCAATAGTGAGAACAAAAAACCACCTTTGTTGGTGGTATTTGCAAGAGTCACATGGTCCCCGCGACGGCCTACTACTTGGATTTGCCCGCTCCTCGCGTTGCTGCGGCGCAAGGGCAAATCCTTCTCGGCCGCCGGACGCAAAGCAGTTTGCGTCCTGACTGCTTCGCAGTCGCGTCCTCGAACCTTCGGAAAGTAGGCCCAATGTTTTCTGGAAAAACAAAACAACTACCAAGGTGGTAGTGTCTTGAAGAGTCACATAGTCCCCGCGACGGCCTACTTTCCCCACGACATGCATCGTAGTATCACCCGCCCGCTTCGACTGCCGAGCGGCGGGGTCACAAAAGTAAAACACCCCCGATAGGAGGTGTTCTTCAGATGAGGGTACCGGGCACTGGCCTACTTTCCCCACGACATGCATCGTAGTATCATCGGCGCTGGCGGGCTTAACGGCTGTGTTCGGAATGGGAACAGGTGTGACCCCGCCGCTC
>CAZFGG010000005.1:56004-75681 GCA_964518425.1 uncultured Gammaproteobacteria bacterium | reverse complement strand
ACCAACTCTGGGTCGAGCATTTGGAATTGATGGAAAGCTTTCGCGAGGGGATTGGCTTTCGTGGCTACGCCCAAAAGGATCCGCTGGTTGAGTACAAAAAAGAAGCGTTTGATCTGTTCAGCCAGTTGATCAACTCGATCAACGCCCAGATTACAAACACGATTTTCCGCGTTGAAATTACCGCCGCGCCGACCAACGCCCCAGCTCGGACACAATTGATTACGTCGGCCCCGCAAAAAGAAGCAGTCGACAGTCGCAACCAAGGTCCACTTATGCCGACCAAGCAGAT
The DNA here is from genome assembly GCA_964518425.1 of uncultured Gammaproteobacteria bacterium. GTDB lineage: Bacteria > Patescibacteriota > Patescibacteriia > SBBC01 > CAIJZX01 > CAYLHT01. The sequence continues at coordinate 75,392 of CAZFGG010000005.1, read as the reverse complement.
TGTTGGCGGCGTCGATCTGTCAAAAATCGGACGGAATGATCCGTGTCCGTGCGGCTCTGGTAAGAAATTCAAGAAGTGCTACCTGGCCAACGATCCGGGGTGTAAGTTGCTAAAGCTAGGCCAATCGTAATAATATAGACCTTGAAACAATATTATTTTTGTGCTATAATCAGTGCATTACAAAGATGACCAGGGAAATCATTGGTTTAAACGCAAGACTTCGAGTAGAAGGATCAAATTTTGCTTCTTTAAGGACAACTATGAAAGCCACAGCGGGAAGCATTGGATCACGGGTGAAACGGCCTTATCTGAGATAGCCAAAACCTTAGAAAGCCCGGATATAATCTCGACAAAGGGACTAGTAGAAGTCTATTACCGGGTAACCAGAGTAATTATTCAAAACGGGTCTAAGGTGGTGATGTTCTGGAAAGTCGTATGTATTATTAAGAGGCAGAAAAAGTTGGGCAGTAAGTACAAAATGTTTGAACATATCAAAACAGCCCTGCCCTCGCATGCTCTTATAGACATGGTTATAAACCAGAACGAAGAAATTTTATGGCGAAGACCAGGTTCACAAATCTAATTAGTAGCATTCCAGAGGAAGCTTCCGTAAAAAAGTGGAAGGTTCTTTATGACGCTGAAATTGATGGATTATATTGGACAAAAAATAAAATGTCTGAAGACTCATCTCTTTACAAGGTTTCTCACGACACCTACCTATATTTGACCCCTAAGAAGGAGCTTGAAGGGGTATTTGTGGAATATTTCAAAACTAATTTTACCGAGCACAACAAACAGTACAAGAAAGTATTTAGATATTTGAATAAAAAAGTTGATGGCGATTCGTTTACCTTATCTAGCAAGGGTAAAGGAGCCGAAGAGATATTTTCAAAATTCTCACTCGAATTAAAGGCCGACATATTCGAAGAAGCCCTAGAGGAAAAGGGTCAGTTAAAAAACTTGAACGCGCTACTGTCGGTCCGGGCTTAGCAGATTTCCTACTGTGGTTTTATTGACAAACCCCGTTTTTTGTGCTAGAATACCATTTGTACAGCCTAAAACTGTACTTTGTGGTTCATTAGAAACACAAAACAAAAACAAAAGCGCTGACAGAGGGCCCTTGTGGATCGTGGACTTGTCCCGACAGTATCGCCGGACGAGGCTAGGATCCACATGGTGGTTCTAAGCGAGAATCTCGCGCGGGCCCGTTGGCCCTCTGTCATCCACCTTTGTCTTTCCATACTCGGCCCATGCGGCCATCACAAAAATACTTTTCATATATTGTCGCGCCCCTCATTATGGGAGGGTGTTTTTTTACGACCTCAGTTCAGGCCAAAAGCCTGCCCACGCATCGCAACAATGAAATCTCCATTGGCAGCACCGCGTCGAAGGTAGAAATTTTCAACGGTAAGTTCAACAACGGTGCGACGGTGGCGTCAGCCGACGTGAACGGTGACGGGATAGACGAATACATTGTCGGCGCCGGGGAATATGGCGGACCGCAAGTTGAAGTGTACAAGCAAGCCGGCAACAAAATTTCCCAGTTCTACGCCTACGACAAAACGATGAACTCCGGTATCTATGTCGCCGCCGGAGATCTTGATGGTGACGGCAAAGCGGAAATCGTTGTTGGCCCGCAGCCCGGTTACAAACCGGAAGTGCGAGTCTTCACGGTCAATGGTCAACTCATTTCTAAGTTCACGGCGTTTGAATCATCGTATACCGGCGGTGTTCACGTTGCGGTTTTACCTTATCATGATGGCCAAGCAGGCAGTATCGTTGTTGGTACCGGCGTCGGTCGGGAACCGGAGGTTCGAGTGTATAATTCTGCCGGTACAACGGTAACGATGACGTGGTTGCCGTACAACCATAGTTTCGGCAACGGCATTCCGGTGGCGGCGATGTGGAGCGCAATGTATGGCCAAGGCGTTATAGTGATCGGCAACGGTGGGGGATACGCGCCACGCGTTCAAGTATACGGGCTGACCAGTAAAGCCGTTTTGTCGAGTTGGTATGCCTACGATAAAAATCTCACGACGGGAGTGAATGTGGGGGCAGCCAACGATATGGTCGTCACCGCCACCGGTCCAATGGGAGGTCCGGAAGTTCGGACGTTTATGTCGAGCGGTACCATGATCTGGGGATACTATGCCTTTGAGAAAACTTTTCGAGGCGGCGCGGTTGTCGCGCTAACGAATGATACGTCAACGCCTATTGCCGTGCCAACCGCCCAGCCGACTTCTGCTGCCGGGACAGGTAAGAAAATTGTCGTCAGCCTGAAACACCAAGAACTCAAACAGTATATCTTTGGTCAACTCGTCGGCGTCCATAAAATTTCTTCCGGCAAATGGTCAACTCCAACACCAACCGGAAATTTCAAAACCTATAATAAAATCCCAGTGGCGTACTCCAAAGCTTATGGCTTATACATGGAGTGGTGGATGGCCTTCACGCCTGATGGAAAGAACGGCTTACATGGCTTACCGTTCTGGAAACTGAAAGGTGGTGGCAAGCTCTACGAAGGAGCAGCCCATATTGGCATCCCCGTCTCGCATGGCTGTATTCGCCAAACCGTCAAAGAAGCCAAAGCCCTGTATGACTGGACACCCATCGGTACACCAGTCATCGTTGAGAGCTAGACTTGTCCTGAACCGAAAGTTTCTCTATACTGTGGTGGCTACTGACCTTGTTTTTTATTACCTGTCCCGTTAGACGTTACCTACCCCTCGTTAACCTCACCTCTCTAATGTACCGATTTCCACTTCTGAACGTCTAACGGGATGCGTCGACGTAACGTCTGGATCACCTTTACTCTCGTCTTGCTCCTGGCCATCGGTGCCGGGCTCGTCGATTGGCCGAAAACTCCGAATATCCATCTCGGCAACTTCCGCCGTGACCTGAATTTACGGCTCGGTTTAGATTTGCAAGGCGGCACGAGCCTGGTATACCAAGCCGATGTCTCCAAGGTCCCTTCGGCTGACCGCGATAGCGCCGTCCAAGGGGTCAAAGACGTGATCGAACGACGGGTCAATGCTTTTGGCGTGTCTGAGCCAGTCATTCAGACGAACAAAGTCGGGGGCCAGTACCGCGTCTCGGTCGACTTAGCCGGCGTCAAAGACATCAACCAGGCCATCAAACTGATCGGTGAAACACCTCTCTTGGAGTTTCGCAAGCCCGTCGGTCCGACTGGTCTCTCCGATGCCGACGCCAAAAAGAAAGCCGATGAAGTCCTGGCGTTAACCCTCAAACCGAAGGCGGATTTTGCTGCCTTAGCCAAACAGTACTCGGATGATCCGGGGAGTAAAACAACAGGCGGAGATTTAGGTTTTGCACAAAAAGGCCAATTTGTGCCCGAGTTCGATAAAACGTTATTCGAAGACCTGAAAGATGGGGAAATAACAAAAACCCCGGTTAAAACCCAGTTTGGTTACCACATCATCAAACGAATTGAAAGTAGGACTGTCCAAGTGAATGGCAAGGCCACGCTGGAAGTCCATGGCCCCCACATTCTCATTGCTACTGAAAGCGCAGCCAGCCAGCTCAGTAATTACGAACCAACTCAACTCTCCGGTAAGCAATTGAAGCGAGCCGATGTGGTGTTTGATCCAACGACCGGCGCACCGCAAGTCCAGCTCCAGTTTAATGCTGAAGGGACAAAACTCTTTGCCGATCTGACCAAACAATACCTCGGAAAAATTATTGGCATTTACCTTGATGGTCAAGCCATTTCCCTGCCAACGGTCCAATCGGAAATTACCACTGGTACGGCCGTGATTACGGGGAATTTTACCCTCGATCAGTCGAAGCAATTAGCCAAGCGTCTGAACGCTGGTGCCTTGCCGGTACCGATTACCTTAATCAGTCAGCAAAATGTCGGCGCTACCCTCGGTCAAGAATCGATTGAACGGAGTCTCGTCGCTGGTGTCATTGGGCTGATCTTGGTAGCCATGTTCATGATCGTCTTTTATCGCTTACCCGGCATTGTCGCCGTTGTGGCCCTCGGTGTCTACAGTCTGCTCGTCTTAATGATCTTCAAGCTCTGGCCGATAACCCTCAGCCTAGCTGGCATTGCTGGTTTTATCTTGTCTATTGGCATGGCCGTTGACGCTAACGTTTTAGTCTTCGAGCGAACCAAAGAAGAATTACGGGCGGGCCGGCCTCTACTCTCCGCCATTGATGAAGGTTTTCACCGGGCCTGGCTGTCCATCCGTGACTCGAATGTTTCCAGTCTGATTACGGCTTTTATTTTGACGTGGTTCGGCTCGAGCCTAATCAAAGGTTTCGCCGTGACCTTAGCCATCGGTATTCTTGTGTCGATGTTTACGGCCCTAACGGTCACACGGACTCTACTCCATGTCATTGTCAGCCGGTGGATGTCGCGACATTTGTGGCTCTTCGGCGCCGCCCCAACCCCTGAATCTTCGAAAGACCATGTTTAAGATCATCCAAAAACGACGTTTCCTGTTTATTCTATCGCTGGCCGTTTTAGTACCAGGGATGATTTCATTATTTGTTTGGGGCCTCAAACCCGGACTCGACTTTACCGGCGGCGCGAAACTGACCATGACCTTTACCGGGACTCGGCCATCAGGACCGGATGTAGCGAAATTACTCGCGGACAAAGGTTTTAAAGACGCGACCGCTCAAACCTCGGGCCAACATGACCTGGCCATCCGGACGAAAACCGTCACGAACGATCAGCGCCAAAAGATTGTCGATACGCTGACGACCGCCTACCCCGGCTCGACCGAAAGCGCCTTTGAGTCATTCGGTCCAACGCTGGGTGCTGAATTATTTAAGCGGGCAATTACAGCTATTATTCTCGTCCTGCTCGCGATCGTTATCTACATCAGTTGGGCCTTTCGAAAAGTCAACGTCGGTCCAGTGCCGGCCTCAATGTATGGCCTCTCGGCGGTCGTTGCTTTATTCCACGATGTCCTAGCGGTCGTCGGCATTTTTTCTATCCTCGGTCATTTCGCCAATATCGAAGTCGACAGCCTGTTCGTGACCGCTCTGCTGACGGTTCTTGGATTCTCCGTTCACGACACGATCGTCGTTTTCGACCGGATTCGGGAACGCTTGATTCTTGGTCATGAAGCGACGTTTGAAGAGACAGTCAACGTAAGCTTGAATCAAACGTTAGTACGTTCACTCAATACGTCTTTGACAACATTATTAGTTCTGACAGCACTCTACCTTTTTGGCGGTACAACCATTCACAACTTTGTTTTAGCACTGCTCATCGGTATCGCTAGCGGGACCTATTCCTCTATTTTCGTTGCATCGCCGCTACTGGTGGTATACGAGCGCTGGCGAGCGAGGCGATAGCGAGCTCTAGTCACCTTCATGAGACCTGCCATGGGGATATTTATTATCATCCGACATTCTTGACAGTTTGGCAAAATTATGCTATACTAGTGAAAGATAAGAAATTCAAGCATGTCTGAAGAATCTCCATCCCAAGGGAACTCAATTCTAGACCGGGTCCTGCACAGCCAGCAAACCGATGTTTTAGAGCATTTCAACGCCCAGGAAGCTGTGGCTGAGCTCTTGAAACAATTGTCAGCGAAAGAAGCCGATGTCCTAAAACGGCGTTTTGGTCTGCATACTGGTGAACCAGAAACACTCGAGGTTATTGGCCAAACGTATAAGGTCACACGCGAACGGGTCCGACAGATTCAGCGTTGGGCCGTCCAGCGATTGACCGACAGTAACCAGACAAAACATGTCTTGCGTGGTTTTGATACGCTCTTACAGCAATTACTTGAAGAACGGGGCGGCGTCATTCTCGAACACGATCTGCTCGAGAGCCTACATAGCCATACGACCAATACTCCGCAACTGAAGGCGGCAACGCTCTTTATTTTAGAGCAACTCCTGCCCGATAAATTTCAGCGCGTTGAAGAAGCGGCCTACAAACCTTATTGGAAATTATCGTTCGCCAATACCGATCTCTTAGCCGGGACTGTCGCGGCCGCGGAAAAAGTTTTGGAACAAGCGGCTCAGCCGTTAGTCAAAGAAGATTTATTTAAACGCCTTGAATCAACTGAGTGGTGGAAGCAGCACCAAGAACAACTCACGCCGCCAGTTATCGTGGCCTATTTGAGTGTGAGCCGGACTGTCGAACGGAATCCGTTCGGTGAGTATGGTTTACGCGGCTGGGGCAGCGTTGTCCCGAAGCGAATGAACGATAAAATTCTTCTCGTCTTGCGGAAAGCGGGTCAACCGATGCACTTTCAAGACATTACCCAAAAAATTAACGAAATCGGTTTTGATCATCGTCAAGCCTACCCCCCAACGGTCCATAATGAACTCATTTTGAATAAAGAATACGTTCTGGTCGGTCGGGGCATTTACGCCTTACGCGAATGGGGATACAAGCCGGGCGTGGTCGCCGATGTCCTGGTCGAGATTCTCCGTTCACATGGTCAACCAATGTCACGCGATGAACTTGTCGAGGCGGTTATGCGGCAGCGGATGGTCAAAAAGAATACAATCCATCTGGCCCTGACAAACAAGCATATGTTCCAGCGCTTAACCGACGGACGATACACCCTTGCGGCTCATCCGTCTCCTGCGGCATGATTACCATTACGGTCCCCACGTTCGATAATCCTTTTCAAACCTTCTGGTGGCTGTTCACCCACGGCGGATTTGTCATTGTTATCGCGGCCATCCTGTATGGTATCTGGTGGCTCTATCTCGACTATATCCAAGGAAAGTTTATCGCCAAGACGAAATATATTATCTTAGCGATTGATGTCCCGCGGGAGAATGAGCAGACCCCCAAAGCGGTCGAGCATATTTTCAGTCATTTTCATGGATTGCATCGGAATCCCAATAGTCGAGAAAAATATATCGAGGGCTATGTCCAGCCGACGATAACTATCGAACTCATCTCAATCGGCGGTTATATTCAATTTATCGTCCGCTGTCCATCGGGCAGCCGCGATTTAGTCGAAGCCGCTATCTACGCCCAGTATCCGAATGCTGAGATCTCCGAAGTTGAGGATTACACCGCCGACATCCCCACCACCTTTCCCAACGATCAGGTTGATATGTGGGGGGCAGAAATTGTCCCGGTCGCCCCTGACTTTTACCCCATCAAGACGTACCCACTGTGGGAACACAGCCTAACCCAAACGTTTCTCGATCCGATGGCTTCGTTACTCGAAGTCATGGGCCGGCTCCAGTCAGGGGAGCAGATTTGGTTGCAATGGGTTCTTGAGCCGGCCGATCTCACCTCCTGGCGCAATAAAGGCTTAGCCTTGATTAACAAGCTCATCGGAGCTAAAGGCAAGAAAAAAACGTCGGCTCTTGAGAGCATCAGTTCCGCGCCGGCATCCCTTCTCCAGGGCACGTTTGATACCTTAAGTCGGACCCTCATTGAGCCGGGCACGACCACCCAAAAACGGGAAAAAGATGAACCCCCCAGTTTAATGCAGCACCTGGCTCCGAACGTTCGCGTGGTTGTTGAGTCCGTCGGAATGAAAATTTCGAAGATTGGTTTCAAAACGAAAATGCGCATGGTCTACCTCGGGCAGAAGGACCAATTCGATCGCGCTCGCATCGGCGGCATGTTCGGCGGCCTGAAGCAATTTGCGGCGCTCGACTTGAATGGTTTCAAGCCGGATAGCAAGATGAAGACTGCCCGCGTCTGGTTCTTTGTTGACCGCCGGGTCAACCAGCTGAAACGAAAAATCCTTCTGGCCTACAAGCATCGGAGTATCTGGCGTGGTCGGCGGACCTTTGTCCTCAACATTGAAGAATTGGCGTCGCTGTGGCACTTCCCAGTTATCACCGTCAAAGCCCCACAAGTCAAGAAGACTGAAGCGAAGCGCGGTGAGCCGCCGGTCGCCCTACCAATTGGCGATGAGGTGGAATATGTGCCTAAAGCTCAGCCCGCCACGGCCCGGGTGGCCGCCCCGCCTCCTCAAAATGTCCCGACGGCCGCCGAACAACCAAGTCGATCCCCAGCGCCAGAACCTTCCACCGAGCCTCACCGAGGACAAGCTCCGGAAAATTTGCCCATCGGATAATTTATGGCTCCCCCCGCCGACCAACCAAGCGATATTACTCTTTTTGCCGCCACCAACTACCGCGGCGTGAAACGGCCGTTTGGTATTAAACTTGATGACCGCCGCCGGCATATGTATGTCATTGGAAAAACCGGCATGGGGAAGTCAACGATGCTTGAGAACATGGTCATCCAGGACATTCGGGCTGGCCGGGGGTTAGCCGTCGTTGATCCGCACGGTGACTTGGTCGAGAAAATCCTGAACTACATTCCGTCCTATCGAATCAACGACGTCGTCTACCTGAATCCGGCCGATGTTGATTTTCCGATTGCTTTCAATATCCTTGAGGCCGTCGATCCAGCTCAACGACATCTCGTCTCATCCGGTCTGATTGCCGTGTTCAAAAAACTCTGGGTCGATTCCTGGGGGCCACGTTTGGAGTACATTCTTCGTAATACGATTCTGGCCTTGATCGAGTATCCTGGCTCAACACTTTTGGGTGTGACTCGAATGTTTGTCGATAAAGATTATCGGAATAAAGTTGTTGATCACATTACCGACCCAATTGTTAAAGCGTTCTGGCAGACCGAGTTTAATGCCTATGCCAACCAGTTCCGCACGGAAGCGGTCTCGCCAATTCAGAACAAAATTGGACAATTCCTCTCATCGTCGATCATCCGCAACATTGTCGGCCAACCCAAGTCGACGATTGACATGCGGGAAATTATGGATTCGGGGAAAATCCTCCTTCTGAATTTGGCTAAAGGGCGTATTGGTGAAGACAACGCGGCCTTGCTTGGAGCCATGATGATCACGAAAATTCAAGTTGCCGCTATGTCACGCATCGATATTCCTGAACCTGACCGGAGAGATTTTTTTCTCTACGTCGATGAGTTTCAAAATTTCGCGACGGAGTCTTTCGCGAACATTCTGTCCGAAGCGCGGAAATATCGATTGGACTTGATTATTGCCCACCAGTATATTGAGCAACTTGACGAGAAAGTCCAGGCCGCCGTTTTCGGAAACGTCGGGACGATCATCTGCTTCCGGGTCGGTGCCGGCGATTCCGAATTTTTGGCCAAAGAATTTTTTCCAGTTTTCCTTGAACCGGACCTGGTCAACCTGACGAAATATGACATGTATCTGAAGCTAATGATCGATGGGGTCGCTTCAGAACCATTCTCGGCGACCGGTCTACCCCCGGTGCTGAACCCCGATAATCTTCAAGATCGGGTCATCCAGGTTTCTCGTGAACGATACGCTAAACCGCGATCGGTGGTTGAGGAAAAAATTATCCGTTGGAGCGGTGTCAACGATGTACCGAATGAGGCGGGTCCAACAGACCGTGGATCGGATCGGCGGCCGCCCCGTCGTGACGATAGGCCTCGTCGAGAAAATTCACGACCACGCGATGTCCCGCGTCGGGACGAAACGACGCCGGCCGCCGACCATCGTCACGATCCCTCACCATCGGAACGTGATATGGTAGTCCTTGATCGCCAACCGGTGGTCGTTCAGAACATTCCCCAACCAATTTCCCTGAGCCAAGCCTTGTCCCAGAGTGCGCCTCGTCGGGAGCAGCGACCGGCCCGGTCTGATCGACCATACGATCGAGGTGATCGGTCGCGGCAACCGCAGTCCTCTGACGGAGGCCACCCAACTCCATCGAACGTTCGACGAGATCAGCGACCCCGCCCAGTGGCGCCATCCCAAGCCAAACCATCTCCAGCTTCGCCACCCCCGACGCCACCTGTCCCGACATCACATGGTCAGGCCATTCAACCAGGCGAAGTAATCAAATTTTCCTAAAGGGCGGAGTTGTCCAGATCAGCATCCGGTGCTATACTCGCCCGGTATGAAAAAGCTGTCGTGTATTGTCCCGGCTTGGAACGAGGCAGAAAGCTTGCCTCACTTGTGGGCAAAACTTGAACCGATTGTCTCCCGATACAATGATTGGGAACTTATTATTGTTGATGATGGCAGTACCGATGCGACCGCTCGGATTGTGGCCGGGTTATCTCAGTCGCAGCCGCGTATTCGTTTGCTTGCTCAGCGGCGAAATCAGGGGAAGTCAGCAGCCCTGACAGCCGGTTTTCGAGCCGTCAGTGGGGACATTGTTGTGACACTGGACGCCGACCTCCAAGACGATCCGGCTGAAATACCAAAATTGGTTGATGAATTGGAAGGAAAAAATCTTGACGTTGTCGGTGGCTGGAAGCAAGATCGTCATGATCCCTGGATCAAGGTCATATCATCCAAAGTATTCAACGGTTTAGCCAATCGGGCCTTGGGTACGCATTTTCACGATCTCAACTGCGGCCTCAAAGTCTATCGACGCGCAGTCACCGACCGATTAGAACTCTACGGCGATCTGTATCGCTTCATCCCGCTGTTGGCCGTGGCTGATGGTTTTCGCGTCGGTGAACTTCCGGTCGTTCATCACGCCCGGCAATATGGCCAATCAAAATACGGGCTACGCCTCAACGGTGCCTTCGATTTGATCAGCATTCTGCTGCTCACAAAGTATCGCGACCGACCGCTGCACTTCTTTGGACGCTGGGGCGGACTTTTAGTCCTCATTGGCTTGGGGCTGTTAACCTACCTAACGATTGCCCACTTCCAAGGCCAAGCCATCGGCGACCGCCCACTACTGATTTTTGCCATGCTCTTCATCTTATCCGGGCTCCAACTCTTGTTTACGGGATTGCTTGGTGACCTGATTGTCCAACGGCGAAAGTGAGTACGACCAACCGCCAAAAATTTGAAACAGGAAATGCTGTTGTCCAAGGATTGATTGGACGCTTCCACCGACAGATCAGCTCAGTCATTGCTGACATCGAACCGGGAAGTTTGCTTGAACTGGGCTGTGGTGAAGGTTTTTTACTCCAGGCTATTCATCGGCGGTTACCGGACTTGCCCACGCTAGGTCTTGATACGAGCGATGAAGCGTTGAGCGACGGTCACCGTCTCTTTCCAGACCTTCGTTTAGAGCGCGGCGATATTTACCACGTTGATCAAGCTGACCGCAGCTGGGACGTGGCCGTGGCGAGCGAAGTGTTAGAACACCTTGATCACCCTGATTGGGCTCTCCGTGAACTTCGACGAGTCAGTCGCCGGTACGTTGTCTTGTCGGTTCCGTGGGAGCCATGGTTTCAACTTGGTTCACTCGCTCGCGGTAAGCACCTGCGACGACTGGGCAACCACCCCGAACACATCAATCACTGGACTCCCCGAACATTTCGCGGTTTGGTTGGTCAATTCATGACCGTCGAGAAAGTTTTAACACTTTCGACATTTCCATGGATGATCGTCCTAGCCCGAGTGTAGATCGCCACCGCCTGGAGCGGGGCCCCGTTATCGGCAGTGGCTGGCGCTGGATTGGCTGGTTATTCAGCCTGGCCGCCTTGATTTTCGTTGGTCGGTTCCTGTGGCAAGCCGATCCAACCGTCTGGACCAAGTTCCGGCATCTCAACATCGGTTTGGCGATCGTCTCGCTCCTTCTCTTGCAGGTCTGGTTTCTCTTGCGTTTTTTTATGTGGGAGCTGATCAGTCTTTCCTTCGGCGTGGCCGATGAACGGCGTTCACACCTACGCATGTGGGCCTTCAGCGAATTTGCCAGGTACATTCCAGGTAATGTCTGGTCGTTTGCCGCCCGGTATCGCGGTTCCCGACAACGCGGTGGGAGCCGTCCAGCGGCCACCCTGTCGCTGATCATCGAAGCGCTCAATCTCGTTGCTGGCGCGTCGATCGTGGCGCTCTTCTTTGTCCGACCGGGACTATGGTTCTTGTGGTTGCTCGGAGCTGGACTCTACATCCTGGCCATTCCATGGTGTCTTCAGATGATTGCCCGCTGGAGAAAATGGGAATTTACCAACGCTCGTCGCTACCACGGCGCGGTCGGGTTGCTCGGGCTTTCCTTGATGACCTGGATGGTCTATGGTCTTGCCCAGGCCCTGATCATCAAAGCAGTGCCCGGATTGTCGACGCCAAATATTCTTATCCTCAGCGCGGCGAACGTGGCGGCCTGGCTGATTGGCTACCTGAGCATCATCACGCCCATGGGCTTAGGTGTTCGCGAAGTTGCCTTGACGTCACTATTAGCGTCATCCATAGCGCAAGGTGTTGGCAGCGTCCTGGCGATTCTGACCCGCGTCTGGTTGATCCTGAGCGAATTAGTGTTTTTAGGTAGTATTCTGATCTTCTCTCGAAAACGATGAAGCGACTCCCGCTCATCACCGCCGCACTTTTCGCTATTCTTTTTGTTATCTACTTTTCGTGGTTTGATATTGTTCGTCATCACAAAACGAACTCGACTCGTTTTGATCTGGGCAATGTTGAGCACGTCGAGTGGAATCTCGTCCATGGCCGAGGATTTACCGAGACCGATCCGTACGGAACATCAACTGTTTCACGTTTTGCCTTTCACGCTGATCCGTTCCTGATGGTGCTGGCGCCGTTCTACATGGTGTTTCCTCGAACTGAAACACTATTGGTGCTACAGGTTCTTGCCGTGGGGAGCGGAGGATTAGCATTATTCTTTATTGGACGGAAAATCCTGTCTCCGTGGTGGGGGACGCTGTTCAGCTTTCTCTACATCGTCAACCCGGCAACTCACTGGGCCACGATTTTCGATATCCACGCGGTGACCTTTGCCACGCCGTTGATTCTGTGGGCTGTGCTCGCGGCTATGAATAAACGCTATTGGTGGACGCTCGGGTTGGTCATGCTCGCCATGATGACCAAAGAGGAAATCGGATTAGGACTCATGGCCATCGGAATCTATGTTTGGTGGCGACAAGGGCAACCGACATGGGGGAGTATCTTAACTTTTATTCCGCTCTTCTGGTCGTTGGCTATGCTCTTGGTGGTCGTACCGCACTATCGAGACCTGACCGCCGGCGGAGGAGAAATCTATCAAACAGTCTTTGGTACCGGTGCCAAAGATATTATTATCGGTGGGCTGACCCATCCGGTAAAATTCCTCCACCAACTTCTGGCCCATCAGAATCTCGTCATGGCCGCCCAGCTCTTGGCGCCGTTGGGATTTATTTCTTTAGGGTCACTGTGGAGTTTTGGTGCCATTCCTGATTATGCTATCAACGGTCTCAGCCTGAAACCAGCCCAGCACTTAGTCATCTCTCATTACACGAGCGGGCTGACCCCATGGCTATTCGTTGGCGCGGTCATGATGACGGCTTGGATAGTTCAACATATTCAGCAGCGAATCAACCTTCCACACGACCAGCGAACGCTCGTTGTCGCCCTGGTTGTCTGGTTGTTGGGATGGTCAGGATATAGCGCTTGGGCAATTGGTCCCTTGCCTGGCGCTCAACACGATGCGTCATCAATCGTGAAATGGCGGAATGACTATGCCGCGCCAATTGCGAAGTGGGGAAAAATAATCCCAACCCAAGCCAGCGTTAGCGTCACGAACGACGTTGGCGCTCACTTTGCTCGTCGCGAGAATTTTTATAGTTTTCCGCTCGGTGTTGATCAAAGTGACTATGTAGTTGTCCTCGAACACCATGCCACACCGGTCGTAGCCAGCGATGAAGAGGTGAGCGCGAAGATTGCCCAACTGCGGATTGATTCAGCCTGGACAATCCTAGAACGTAGCGGCGACCTGACGGTTCTCAAGCACCGTTGATTTCTCTTGGCTCATCGTGCTACCCTCGGCCAGTATGACCAAAGGAAAAATTATTGTTGGTTTGTCTGGAGGCGTCGATAGCGCCGTCGCGGCGCTGTTGCTCCAGCGGGACGGGTATGATATTCAAGCTGTCTTCATGAAAAACTGGTCGGAGGATGATTTTGGCGGACCGTGTCCATGGGAAGAAGATCAAGCGAGCGCCCAAGCTGTGGCCCGACATCTCAAGATTCCGCTTGAATCGTGGAACTTCGAGCAAGAATATCGTGACCGGGTCTTTAAGGTCATGATTCACGAATACGAACAGGGCCGGACGCCAAATCCTGATATTTTGTGCAACCGAGAAATTAAGTTTTCTATTTTTTTGGACAAAGCATTGCACCAGGCTCCTGCGATTGCTACTGGGCACTACGCCATCACAAAAAACGGCCATCTCTACAAAGCCAAAGATGGATCAAAAGACCAGTCGTATTTCTTATCGGCCGTCAGCGCAGCCGCATTGTCGAAAACACTTTTTCCCATCGGTGAACTCTTGAAAGGTGATGTCCGGAAAATTGCGAAAGATGCTGGTTTACCGAATTGGGACCGGCCAGACAGCACGGGGATTTGTTTTGTGGGTGAGAAGAAAATGATGGATTTTCTCGGCAAATACATCGAACCCAATCCGGGGCCGGTCAAACTTGATTCCGGCGACGTCATCGGTGAACACCGCGGCTTACAATTTTATACCATTGGCCAACGTCGCGGGTTTGGGCATGCCATCAACCAAGCGCAGTTCTCCAAAGCCTATCAAGGCTCAACCCCACCTCTTCGGATCGTGGCCAAGGATGTCGCTGCGAATACGTTGATAGTAGCTCCCCAACCAGAAGTGCAAAAACACACGGTGACGGAATTTCTAGCAACCGATCTCCACCTGATTAACCCCCCGTGCACATTTCCCTGGACTGGTATGGCCAAGATGCGTTACCGTCAAGCGGATACCCCTGTGACCGTTGTGCCTGAAGGTCAAGGGATCCGAGTTATCTGCACTGAACCACAAGAAGCAATTACCCCCGGGCAGTATGTTGTTCTCTACCAAGGCCACGAATGCATCGGCTGTGCCGTGATTGACCATGTGACGAGTTGATGTGCGCCTGAAATTCTAGTACACTCAGTCAGTATGACCGCCCAGAAGATCCGCGAGGAGTTCACGAAATTCTTCGTCCAGCATAAGCATAAAGCCCTACCCTCGTCGTCACTCATTCCCGACAATGATCCGTCGGTGTTGTTGACAACGGCCGGGATGCAACAGTTCAAACCCTACTTCCTCGGCGAGAAAGATCCGCAGGAAGACTTCGGGGTGAAACGGGTCACGACGATTCAAAAGTCATTCCGCACCTCGGATATTGATCAAGTGGGTGATACGTCACATCTGACATTTTTCGAAATGTTGGGAAATTTCAGTTTTGGCGATTACTGGAAGCAGGAAGCCATTGATTTGGCGTGGGAATTCTTGACTAAGAAAATGCATCTTCCAGCGGAGCGCTTGTGGGTAACGATTTTTGAAGGCAATGATGATGTCCCCCGCGACACCGAAGCCGAAACATCCTGGCTGAAACACGTGCCGAAAGAACGAATCGTTGCCCGCGGTAAAGCAGATAATTTCTGGGGTCCGCCAGGGAAAAGTGGTTCCTGTGGACCAAGTTCGGAAATTCATGTCCAACTCAACACTCGCGACACGACCTTTAATGATCGAAATTTTTTAGAAGTCTGGAACCTGGTGTTTACGGAATACCACCAGGATGCTCGCGGCAAACTGACACCGCTGCCACAAAAGAACATCGATACCGGTATGGGTTTGGAGCGGTTGACCGTGATTGTTCAGGATAAACCTCATATTTTCGCAACGGATATCTACGAACCGATCATGGCCGAAGTCCTGAAGCTACCAGGGTTCGGTGATGCCGAACAGGATGAAGTCAATGGCCGGCGGGCTCGGATTGTGGCCGATCACCTCCGCGGCGCCGTTTTTCTCCTGGCCGATGGTGTTCGGTTTTCCAACAAGGACCAAGGGTACATCCTTCGCCGGATTGTCCGGCGCGCCGCCGACCAGTTCATGGTCATGGAGTTCACATTTGACCGGGTAGTTCAAGCCGTGGTCAAACATTTTGGGCATGCCTATCCGGAACTCACCGCCGCTCAAGAAAATATCATTAAGCTCCTCAATGCCGAACTCGATCAGTACCGCAAAGTATTGAACCTCGATGTTGATGATTTAGTGAAGAAGATGAGAAAAGGTGATGCAACCAGTGCTCATGAAAACTTCGCTGGTCCATCAACAACCCAGCTCTCGCCAGATGAAGCTTTTATACTTTTCACGACCCACGGTGTAACTCTTGATCGGTTGCAACGACTTGGATTTACGTTTGATCGAGCCGCAGTTGAAACGAAGATTGGGGAGCATCAAGAGAAATCTCGCGCCGGAGCGACGAAGAAATTCGGTGGGCACGGACTCAATAGTGATGATTCTGGTTACACCGAAGAGCAGCGACTAGCCGCTACTAAACTTCACACCGCTACTCATCTTCTGCATGCCGCCCTGCGTCAAATTCTCGGTCCGGATGTTCAGCAAAAAGGTTCAGATATTGACCCGACCCGCTTACGCTTTGATTTTGCCTTTCCAAGGAAATTAGCGGCTGAAGAAAAGACGAAGGTTGAAAACTTGGTCAATGAAAAAATTCAGGCAGATCTACCGGTGACCTGGAAAATGATGCCCTACCAAGAGGCCATCGACAGTGGGGCATTAGCGTTTTTCAAAGACAAATATGGCTCGGAGGTTAAAGTCTATTCGATTGGCGATTTTTCCAAAGAGCTCTGTGGTGGTCCGCACGTTGAGCATACGAATCAGCTCGGCCAGTTCAAAATAATCGGGGAGCAGAGCGTGGGCGCTGGTTTACGGCGAATCAAAGCGATTGTTGAGTAGCTAGGACAATTTTCCGAAGCTGACGATCCGCGAACATGACTCATCCGTTATTGGGTAAACACCTCTTCGTCATCGTGGCCCATCCGGACGATGAGGGCTACTTAGTTTCGGGGACCTCCTATCTCAATCATCGCGCCGGCGGTAGAACAACAATCATCTGTGCGACATTAGGAGAAAAAGGTTCCTCACATCTGGCTGAGCCCGTCTCACCGGCAAAACTCAAAGCCATTCGAAAACAAGAACTCTTGGCCGCGACAAAACATGCACGAGTGACAAAACTGCACATCCTCGGCTTTCCTGATGGGGGAGTCAGACGTCATCAACGACAGTTTCGAGCGACCTGTGAGCAGTTGATCAGAAAAGAGAGGCCAGACGTCATCATCAGTTTCGGTCCCGATGGCATGACCGGACACCGCGATCACATTGCCTGCTGGGACGCGGCCGACAAACTCGCAAAAAAATTTGACCTGGTGCTCTACGCGTTTACTCCGCCACCGCAATTCCGGACAAAGATGTTGGGCTGGTTAATTTCACGCCGGGCCAACCCGTTTTACGACCATGTCGTCCTATATCGTCGTGCCACAGTCCGCGTGTCATTACCGAAGAAGTTCAAATACAAGATCCTGAAGTTTTACCCTTCGCAAACCGACCCGCAACAACCATACGGCACGGCCCCATCCAGCGCGATCAAGCGCCTATTTTCGGCCGAGTACTTTGCCCGGATTCGGTAGTTATGTTCATCAGAACTACTTCCTTCACCATCCGCGAATATACGCTGGCCGACATGAACGACCTGGCGCGAGGTTTTGGTCAATCGCAAGTTTTACGGGCGGTGCATGGAAGGATAGGAAAATACACTCGCGCCGATGCCAAGAAATACATCACAAAAAAGATACATCAGTACAAGCATAAAAGCTTGGTTCGCAAAAAAGGAAGTGAATCACGTGGTTATGCGATTGAGCGACAAGGCAAACTTATTGGTGGAATTGGTTTTACTGACTTTGGCGACGCGGCGGAAATTGGGTATTGGGTAGCTAAACCCTATTGGGGGCAAGGGATAATGACCCGGGTTATTCGCGTCTTCATCGGTCATCTACGAAAGAAATATCATTATCATAGCTTTCAAGCCAAGGTTTTTCCTTTTAATCTTTCCTCAGTTCGAGTTCTACAAAAAAATGGCTTTCGTTTTGATGTTCGGATTGTCAAGAGCGTTCGCGTAGGAAATCAGAGTCTCGATGATCTCGTATTTGTAAAGAACTATCGGAACTGATCATCTTCGTTTGACAAGTACTTCGGCCAGGCCTAGGATAGCCTTGTTATTAGTCCTTTTCCGAAAGGGGTGATATTTCTGGCCACGCATCATGGGCTTGTTTTCTCGATTGGCCAGCGGGTTCGTCTGAAGCGGACGCGGAGATGGGCCGAGATTATCGCTTGGCCTGACAGCTTGGTTCAGGAACTTGACCAGCTGAAGAAGTCCCACGTCGCGGTTCGCACAGGCGCTTCTCTTCATGAGTCGATTGAGCAGCGGCAATTCTGGCCGCTCAAGGAGATCACCACCTCGGATCATGACGATCCTCGTCCGATCAAAGACTATTCGTTCCGATCGGATGAGTCGAGTGAGTAAGCCGACGTTCCCCCACGTCGGCTTTTCTTTGACACCTCATCCAAGTCTGCTAGTGTAAGAAGTGGTCTTGAGTCGTACCTTGTCCATAGTCAAGGAGGAGCCATGCCAATAGTCATGAAGTCGATATCGTGGGCTGAGACCGAAGCGCTGACGGATATCTTGGTTCGTAAGATCAAGGACAGCGGCCGTGTCTATGACGTGCTGTTGGGCATCGCTCGCGGGGGAATGTATGAAGCCTTGATGTTGTCACAAGTCCTCGACCACGGCATGACCCTGACGTGTCACCTGAAGCGCTATCCTCCCGGCGCCACAACCTCAGATGAGATGCCGCGCATCATCAACTTTCCGGCCGCTGAATATCTGGCCGGTAAGCGGATTCTCGTCATTGACGAGGTTTGGGAAAAAGGCCACTCGATTATCCGTGTTCGCCAAGAAGTCGAGCGGTTTGACCCGCTCCTCGTCGACACTGCTGTTCTGCACTTTAAGCCCAGCCACAATGTTTTCGTACGGGCGACTCCGACCTTCGCGGCCGAGGAGACAGAAAATTGGATCCACTACCCCTGGGAACAGTTTGCTGAGCGGCATGCTGTCCCGGCCTCATGAGAGCTGCCTACCCGATGCCTTGCGCATCGGGTTTTTTTTATTATCTCATATTTGACACTCTTCCACATTTCTTTTATACTCATCAAGCATTTCATTTCAGCACTCACGACTTTGGGCAGATTTGCTGAAGAGTTAGCCAAGATCTCTGCCTAGGCGAGTTGCTCTCACCTCACTTTTATCGTCATTTTTCCACCGAATGCCACAACGTAGGTCAACGCCGATGACCCCGCCCGCTCCCCGGAGCGATAAAGGGTTCATCCAAGTCACTGGCACAGTTACCGAGCTTCTGCCAGCCACGCTTTTCCGAGTAGAGCTTGAAAACGGCCACATGATTCTGGCCCATTTGAACGGAAAAATGCGGATGCGCCGCTTGAAGATCCTGCCCGGTGACCGCGTGACCGTGGAAATGACCCCCTACGATCTGACCAAAGGCCGGATCGTCTTCCGACTCTGAGCCCACCATTTTCCCATGAAAGTTCGATCATCCGTTAAACCGATTTGTGCCAACTGCCGCGTCATCCGCCGCGGAAAGAAAGT
>CAZFGG010000005.1:0-55904 GCA_964518425.1 uncultured Gammaproteobacteria bacterium | reverse complement strand
CATCCGTTAAACCGATTTGTGCCAACTGCCGCGTCATCCGCCGCGGAAAGAAAGTCATGGTCGTGTGTACGTCGAATCCGAAGCATAAACAACGTCAAGGATAAGTACCTGTCCCGTTAGAAACCTATACTGACAAGCTCGATCACTATGACTCCTCTCACCACTCAACAATCTAGTTTCTAACGGGATGGCCGTCGTCCGTATTGCCGGTCTCACCCTCCCGGCCAACAAACGAGTCGAAATTGCTCTGACCTATTTGTACGGCATTGGTTTGACGCGTTCGAAACTGATTTTAGACCAGACCAAGGTCGATCCGAATACGCGGGTCGTCAAACTGACGGAAGCGGAAGCGGCTAAACTACGTGATGCCGTCGAGAAACAATTTAAAGTTGAAGGCGATCTCAAACGTGAGGTTCTCTTGAACATTAAGCGTCTAAAAGAAATCGGTGCCTATCGCGGTTCACGTCATAGTAAAAATCTACCGACCCGTGGTCAACGGACCAAGACCAATTCTCGAACGGTTCGTGGGAACGTCCGTCGAACGATGGGCTCGGGCCGCAAAGCTTCAGCAGAAAAGACCTAAGATATGGCAGACGACATTCAAGAACAGATTCCTGCTCCGATCGCCAACGCGACGATTGAAGAACCGAAAGCTGAAGCTTCCGCTGAAGAAACGAAAGAAACTGGGCCGAAAGGCCGGGCCAAGAAGCGAAAGAAGTTCGTTCAAGCAGGTCGGGCTTATGTCCAGGCGACGTACAACAATACGATCGTCAGCTTAACTGATCAAAGTGGAAACGTTATTGCTTGGTCGTCGGCCGGAAAAGTCGGCTTCAAGGGTCCGAAGAAGAGCACGCCATACGCCGCCGGTATTATTGTTCGTGATGTCGTCGACCGAGCCAAGCAGATGGGCTTGAAACAAGTTGATGTCTATGTCCGCGGTGTCGGCATGGGTCGTGAAGCGGCTATCCGGGCAATCGCTGGCAACGGTATTATTATTACTGGCATCAAAGATTTAACACCCGTTCCGCATAACGGTCCGCGACCGCCGAAAGTCCGTCGCGTCTAACGTCTATGGCCCGCAAACTTGGTCCAAAAATGAAGAGTTCTCGCCGCTACGGCCAGCCGCTGTACTTTACGGCCAAAGAGGCGAAAATTTTGCAGCGTCGCGGTTATCCGCCGGGACAACATGGCTTGAGCGCCGGTTCACGCTTATCTGGTTACGGCGTCCAATTGCGTGAAAAGCAGAAAGCGAAACTGATCTACGGCATGCTCGAACGTCAATTCCGCAAATACTTTGAGGAAGCTTTTGGCCAGAAGGGGAACACCGGAGAATTCTTGATCCAAATTCTTGAACGGCGTCTCGATAACGTCGTCTACCGCCTCGGCTTAGCGACCACGCGGGCCCAAGCCCGACAACTAGTCAACCATGGTCACATTTCCGTCAATGGACGCGTGACCGATATCCCATCGTTTCGGGTCAAAGCGGGAGATGTCATTACCCCCCGTTCCCAAAGTGCCGCCAAAACGTATTTTACTCTGGCTCAAAAAACTTTAGAAAATCATACTCCGCCGGCGTGGTTGGAACTCGATAAACCAACGATGACCGGCAAAGTGCTCGCTTTACCAACCAGGCAAGATGTCGAACTCAACGTCGATACGCAGTTGATTGTTGAATTCTACTCGCGTTAATTTTTCTCTACCATGGAATCACTTCCTCTCCCCAAGAGTGTCAGCGTTACGACCGAAGGTCGCGACCGAGCTATTTTTACCATCGAGCCGCTCTATCCCGGCTATGGCATGACGGTTGGCAATGCCCTCCGCCGCGTTTTATTGTCTTCGATGCCTGGTGCGGCCATTACCGCCGTCAAATTTGAAGGTGCTACGCATGAATTTTCAACGCTGCCCTATGTCAAAGAAGATGTGGTTGACATCCTCTTGAATCTCAAGCAAATTCGTTTGAAGCTACATGGCGATGAACCTGTGGTCGTGATGATTGACGCCAAAGGTGAAAAAGTTGTAACGGCCGCCGACATTGCCCCGAATAGCCAAGTTGAAGTCAAGAACCCCGATCAAGTTATTGCCACGCTGACGGATGCGGGGGCCAAGTTTTCACTAGAACTGACCATTGGACCAGGCCGCGGCTACATCCCGGTTGAGAACCGAGAAAAAGAGAAAATGGATATTGGTACCATTGCTCTCGACGCAATTTATACCCCGATCAAGAACGTCAACTTCACGACGGAGCACGTTCGCGTCGAACAGATTACCAACTTCGACAAACTGATTCTCGACATTACGACCGACGGCACGATTACCCCGACGGACGCCCTAAAGCTGGCCAGCCAGATCATGCTTGAGCACTTCCAATTCGTGCAGGCCTGGACGACGACCTCCGAAGCGAATCCGGCTGAGATGACGACCGAGGATAAACCGAAGAAGAAAACGGCTCGCCGAAAAAAGGGCGATGACGTCGAGACGAAAGAGAGCGAAGAATAATTTTCTATGCGTCATCGCAAAGCGAAACTCACCCTTGACCGAAACGCTGCCCAGCGACAGCGCTTGTTTCGTAATTTAGCGATCGCCCTGATTACCAAAGAACGAATTACCACGACGGTCGCTAAAGGCCGAGCCACGCGTTCGATGGTCGAGAAGCTTATCACGGTCGGAAAGAAAAACGGACTCCACCAACGCCGACTGATCATTCGAGATTTGAATGACGCTGCTGCGGCAAAAAAAGTAATTGAAACGCTTGGCCCTCGATACCAATCCCGACCCGGTGGCTACTCACGCCTGGTCAAACTTACTCCCCGCCAAGGCGACGGAGCCGAACGGGTGCTGGTCGAATTATTACCGGCTTCATAAATATATGCGGACTGTCGAAATTGATGCTCAGGGAAAAATACTCGGCCGCATCGCGACGAAAATCGCTATCGCTTTACGAGGAAAAGATCGTCCTGACTACCGACCTGATCGGTTGGCCGATGTCCGCGTGATCGTCAAAAATGCCGATAAATTTTCCGTGTCCGGTACCAAAGCCACCACCAAGATGTATTATCATTTTTCCGGTTATCCCGGAGGCTTACGGAAAACGGCTATGCCGAACGTGAAACCTGACTTTGCTTTACGGCAAGCGGTAAAACGCATGTTGCCAAATAACCGATTACGAGCGAGAATGATGAAACACTTAGTTCTTGACGTGAAATCCTAACATGCCTCCCCGCGCTACAAAAACTCCTGCCCACAAAAAACCGGCTGCACGTAAACCAGCGGTTCGTCGCACGACCGCAAAAAAGGTCTCCGTCCATCCGCATGAGACCGAAGCGCCAGTCACCAAAGCGCCGAAGGTTGTCCATCGGACCTACACCTTTGCAGTTGGTCGCCGGAAACAAGCTGTCGCCCGAGTTCGACTCTTTGCTGAGGGTCAGGGTGAGATCACGGTCAATAACCGCCCGATGAATAGCTATTTCCCTGGTTTCGAACTGCAGCATATCGTTCGCAGCCCGATGGTTATTGCCCATCAGGATGAGCGTGGCACGATTTCGGCTAAAGTGGCTGGCGGCGGAGTTCAAGGCCAAGCTGAAGCGGTCCGATTAGGTATCGCCCGAGCCCTGGTGAAAACTGACGCTGACCTCCGGCTGCCAATGAAACGGGCAGGATATCTTCATCGTGACCCCCGGGTCAAAGAACGCAAGAAATACGGCTTGAAGCGCGCTCGCCGCGCGCCGCAGTGGCAGAAGCGTTAACCGAACCTCCCGCCATGGCTTCTCCCACGGAGCAGTCGAACGGCGGGCGGGTGGCCAAGAATACCACCTACCTGACCCTGGCCTTGATTGGTCAGAAAATTTTATCGGCCCTGTATATCCCGCTGATTGCGGGTATTGTTGGACCATCGGCGACCGGTGACTACCTGGCGGCCTTATCATTCGTGAATTTATTTACGGTTTTCATCGACCTCGGTCTCACCCCGGCCTTTATTCGGCAAACCGCCCGCGATCGTTCAGAAGGGGAACGCCAGTTTCAATACATTATCACGTTCAAGCTCCTGTCGAGCCTGGTCGTGGTCGCGGCCTTAGCGGCCACCGTGATTATCATCCAACGCTCTGGTTTATCTCATCCGAATAAGCTCTTCCTGTCGTGGGCGGCAATTGGCATGGTCATTGACTCACTGACCGCGACGGTCTACGGATTTTTCCGTGGTGTCCAACGTTTAGAATTCGAGTCGATCGGCACAGTCATTCACCGGGTGGTAGTTATGATGGTTGGTCTGACCGCCCTGCAATTTGGCGCGCCAGCGGTGGTCGTAGTGATTGCGCTGGTCAGCGGGAGCAGTGCTAATTTCCTGTACAGCGTTTTTCACCTGTGGCGTCAGGGAGTCGGCTGGCGTCCAAAGCTCGACCGTCATGTTTTGCCGCTCCTTCGGACCGCCGCTCCCTTTTTTATCGCTGCTTTGTTTATCGCCATCTACAGTACGAGTGATAACATCCTACTCCAACTTTTCCATGGCCGACGAGCAGTCGGCTTGTACGGAACAGCATTTAAAATCATTAATGCTTTTTCGGTCTTACCCGCGGCCTTAGTCGCTGCTATCTACCCGGCCATGAGTGCCGCCTACATCGAAAATAAAGATCGCCTGGCCAAGATTTTTCGTGATTCGATGCAGTACCTGATGGTTATTTTTATCCCAGTCATGGTTATTCTCATCGTCTTAGGCCATGACCTGATCCTGCATTTCTATCACCAGGTTTGGGAAGACGCAGCCTGGCCGCTTCGCATCTTGGCCATTGGCATCCCCTTTGTTTTCTTGAATTTTCCCGTCGGCTATTTGCTGAACGCCAGTAACCGGCAAACGCGGAATACCATTAATACGGGAATTACCGTGGCCATCAATATTGGACTGAACCTTTTCTTCATTACCCACTACTCGTATAAATCGGTGGCGGTTATCTCCGTTTTCTCTTCGGCTATGCTCTTTATCTTGGGCCTCGTGGTCGCCCGTAAGATTATTCCCATTCCGTGGGGGCAGCTGGGACTCATGCTCTTCAAAACACTCGTGGCTGGTGGAGTTCTCTCAGTGCTTGGATATGTCGTTTTACCGTGGGCGCAGGGAAAAGTTCAGCTCTTGGGCGTAGCGGCACTCCTCGGGGTTGGCTATGTACTCCTTGCCTTCCTGCTCCGCATTATCCGTTGGTCTGACGTCCAATCGTTGCTCAGTCGTTTGCGACGCGCATGAGCCGGTACGTTCTGCTGACGGAATTTTTCCCGCCTCACCATGGAGGAATTGAGGATACCCTTGGGCGAATGGCCGACGCCCTTGGCCCGGAGTTAACTGTTGTGACCCCGCAGCAAGTAGGGGCCCCCATCAAAGCATATGAGACGGTTCCTCGGTCGTTATTTAGTGGGGACCGGCGTCCTCGCTGGCTGTGGCTAGTACCGTGGCTGCGGGCCAGACGAACGACGACCCAGCTTACCATCTTCGGCCATTATTCAGCCGCGGTGATGGCCGGCTGGGTGTTGTCATTTTTTGGCCAACCGTATGCGATCGTTGTCCATGGCCACGATCTATTGTCGGAACAAGAAAAACGCGGACGACAGAAACTCGTTGCTTGGCATCTTCGTCGAGCGAAGTGGGTTGGAATCAATAGCCAGTTCATGGCCAACCAGGTCCATGTAAGCGGGGTGCCGTGGTCACGGATCGTGAAACTTCATCCGATGATCGATGACGAACAACTCATGCCGGTGACGACCCCAAGTGAAGCTCACGATCTGATCACCGTCTCCCGGTTGGTTCGTCGAAAAAATGTGGCTGCGGTCATCGAAGCGGTGGCTGAACTACAGTCAGAATTTCCGGATCTTCGTTACCATGTGGTTGGTGATGGCCCAGAGCGAAAGACCTTAGAAAAGCTGACAACACAACGGGCCGTATCAGATCGAGTTATTTTCCACGGTCAGGTTGATGAGAGCACCAAGTGGCAGCTCCTACGGCATGCCACCATTGGCGTGATGACGCCGCTATCAGCTGGTAGTGAGATCGAAGGCTTCGGACTTTTTTTTCTGGAAGCTAGCGCGGCCAGGTTGCCAGTTGTGGCAGCACAAAGTGGGGGAGTGGCCGACGCAGTTCGTGATGGCGAAACTGGCCTCATGGTGCCCAGCGGCGACAAAAAGGATCTCGTACCAACACTCCGCCGACTATTAACTGATTCTGAGCGTCGGTCCCAGATGGCCCAAGCCGGCCAAGCGTTCGTCCAGCGGGAATTTGTTGCATCTGTTCGCCTCCGTCGGTTGGAGTCCCTCGTGAAACGACAGAGCCAATCAAGACCCCCGCTCGTGTCAGTCATTATTCCGGCCTTCCAATCCGCGACCACGATCGCTGATACGATTGACAGCCTGCTCGATCAAACCTGGTCGAATATGGAGTTATTCGTGGTTGACGATGGATCGACCGATAATCTAGCGACCGTCCTGAGTCAGTACGGATCTAAGCTGAACCTGCTTCGCCAAGAGAATCAAGGCGCGGCCGCCGCCAGGAATACCGGCGCCCGCCAAGCCAAGGGCGAATTTCTGCTCTTCGTCGACGCGGATACCCTACTCGATCCTGATATGATCACGACGATGATGGTGACGCTCCAAACTCACCCGGATGCTTCATTTGCCTACAGCAACTTCAAATTTGGACCAAAAGGGTTTCATCTCTTTGAATTTGATCCTGAACGGTTGCGCCAACAGAATTATATCCATACGACGAGTCTCATCCGCCGAAAAGATTTTCCGGGTTTTGATCCAAACCTGAAGAAGTTCCAAGACTGGGACGTGTGGCTGACGATGCTGGAACGCGGCCACCAAGGAATCTGGATTCCCCGGCAACTCTTTTCTGTCGCCCAGCGCGGAGCAGGGGTCCGCTCAGCTCATCAGATTAGCAGCACCTGGCTACCGAGTTTTGTCTATCGTTTACCCCTGATCGGGCAAGGGCGGGGGAGCTCGACGATCAAAAAATATCGCGAGGCCGAGCGAATTATTCGGGAAAAACATCATTGATTGGAGGTTGCCAAACAGCGAAGTTCATGGTAGAATTTCGGCCGCCATGTCTGATCATCCCGTGATCAGTTTTTGTATCGTCAGTTGGAACGTTCGGGGGTTGTTGACGAGCTGTCTCAACTCGATTGAGCGTTACGTGACCGAGCCACACGAGATTATTGTCGTGGACAATGCCTCAAGAGATGGAACCGTTGAAGCGGTTCGGCAGTTTTTTTCGCAGGTGAAATTGATTGCTAATGAAGAAAACCTCGGCTTTGCCACGGCGAATAATCAAGCCTTCCGCGAAGCGCGGGGAGAGTTTCTTGTTCTCCTCAATCCTGATACGGAGTTGATCGATGATCCCTTTCCACCCCTGCTGGACTATCTTCGGCAACATCTCGACTGTGCAGCCGTGGGACCAGAAATGCTCAACCCCGATCGATCTCATCAGCAGTCAGTTCGCAACTTTCCTCGAGCCAGCGATCAGCTCATCGTCTTGTTGAAGTTACGCCATCTCCTCCAAGGGACACCCATCATGCGTCGCTACCTGGCTGACCCAGGCGTGAATCAGCGACAGGCAGTCGACGTTGATCAAATTATGGGCGGTGCCATGATTGTTCCACGACGGATACTGACAGAGATCGGTGACTTCGACGAACGGTATTGGATTTGGTTCGAAGAAGTTGATTGGTGCCGACGAGCTCATCTCCAGGGATACAGTATTGTCTACCACCCCGGCGCGCGAGTTGTTCATTTTGGTGGCCAGAGCTTTGGACAAGTCCTCAGCTTCCGCAAACAGCAGTGGTTCGTGCGCAGCCTTCGCCGCTACGCCCAGAAATTTTGGACCTGGCCACAACGATTAGCGGTCACTGTGCTGACCCCAATAAGCTTAGGCTTATCGTTTCTACAAACGTTGATTATCCGATACTAATGCCATCGTCACCGCGTACATTTTGGTGGTGGGTTCTCGGTTTGGCCGGTTTTGAATTCGTCTCGTGGGTGGCCTATCGATTACCACATGGCATGGCGATTGCTCTGGCTGCTATCGCCATCGTCGTACTAGCCTTGGCCTGGCGTCGACCACTATGGCTGGGGTTCTTGACGGTGGCTGAACTCGCGGTTGGCGGAAAAGGGTATCTTCTCTTTACCCATGTTGGGCCACTAACGATCTCGATCCGCCAACTACTTTTCCTATTCTTGATTGTCCGCTTTGGACCAATCGTGATTCGACGTTGGTCATCCGTATGGCCTCAACGCAGCATGCAGGCAGTGACGTGGCTGGCGGTATGGGTGGCTGTGATGGTCGGCTGGGGGATTCTTCGTCACAATAGCCCTGGAAATGTTTTCTTTGACGCCAACGCGTTTGGCGCCCTGGCCTATCTGCCGTTGTGGTGGGTGAGCCTGACATCAGAACCAAACTGGCGAACCAACACCTGGTCAGTGGTCTTGGCAGGAGCGACAATCGTTGGGCTGAAGAGTTTGCTCGTTGTCCTATTGTTCGGACATGCCGTCAGCTTCATCGGGCCACTCTATCACTGGATTCGTGATACGGGCATTGGTGAAATTACTTTGATCAACAGCAACGTTTATCGGGTCTTTTTCCAAAGCCAAATTCTTGACCTGTTAGTATTTCTGGTCTTACTCAGTGCGTTCGTCCGTCATCAATTTTCCCGCTGGCAATGGTTTCCTTTCCTCATCAGCACCTTGGGAGTCTACATCAGCCTTTCGCGAAGTTTCTGGCTCGGACTTGTCGCTGGCGTGGTGATGCTCCTCATCGCTACGATCAGAAAACAAGAGCCAGGCTGGTGGCGCCTCTCTATTGTTATCCCAATTGCGCTCTTCACCTGGCTCGCGACATCATGGGCGATAAACTTTCCCGCGGTTTTCGGGCACGGCCAAGTCAATCCGCTGTTGGCTCGCCTGACCTCCAACCAATCAGTCCAGGCTTCAACCGCCCGTCTCAACCAAATCCGGCCGTTGGTCCGGGCGATTGGCCATCACCCCATTGTCGGCAGCGGTTTTGGGACGACGGTCACGTATTTCAGCACGGACCCTCGCGTTCACGGTTGGCGAACGACAACGGCTTTTGAATTAGGATACTTCGATTTGTGGCTGAAAATCGGGCTCGTCGGAGTCGCGCTTTATGCTTGGTGGCTGTGGGTTCTCGGTCGAGGAGCATGGCGGAAATCAGAGCTAGGATTGTTGACCAGCCTCCTGGCCTTAATTATCGTTCACCTGACGTCTCCATATCTCAACCACCCGTTGGGAATTTCTTGGTTAGCCATAACGACGCTCATGCTCTATGCCTAACTCTCGCGTCGCGATCCATATTGTCAGTTGGAATAGCCGGACGCACTTGCCGTCATGTCTCGAAAGCGTTGTCCGTCAATCATACCAACCGATCGATATCTTGCTCGTCGATAATGGCTCAGTTGATGGGACGGTCACGTGGTTGGAAGAAAATTATCCCCACCTGCATGTCCTTCGCAATACGCGCAACTTGGGTTTTTGTCGGGCCCATAACCAAGCCCTGCGACTGACCGATGCGGACTACGTGCTCATGCTCAATCCCGACGTTATCCTTGAGCCCGACTGGATTATGCGAGGAGTCAATTTTCTGAATGATCATCCGAATTATGGCAGTTTTGGCGGCAAGCTCCGGCGCTATTCATACAGCCCAGACGAGTTGAAAGAGGTGGTCCGATCTGGTATAGTCGATAGCGCTGGTTTGCGCGTTTTTCGTAGTCGACATGTTATCGATCGCGGCAGTGGCGAGGAGGACCATGGTCAATTCGATCACTCGGGAGACGTCCTTGGCCACAGCGGTGCCTGTGTGCTCTTCCGGCGGAAGGCCCTGGAAACAGCCCGCTTTCATGACGAATATCTCGATGATGACTTCTTCGCGTATAAGGATGATACCGACCTGGCCTGGCGGCTGCAGCGCTTAGGTTGGCCGAGCTGGTACGATCCGTTGGCCCTGGCCTTCCATCACCGTCACATTCAGGGACAATCCGCGACTAGTGATATTCTCATTGCTCGCCACCACCACACGCGTGACCGATTCAACAGTTTCTATTCGTATCGGAATCACTGGCTCCTCCTGTTCAAGAACGAACGTTGGTCAACCTGGTGGCGCGACGCAGTCCCGATGACGTGGTACGAAGGAAAGAAGTTCGTGTTCTTACTCTTTTCCCACCCCACGAGCTTACGCGGCTTGACCAGCGCTCTTCGTCTCTGGCGCCGGATGCGCCTCAAAGCTCGGCTTCTCGATCGACACGCGAAGGTCTCCTCACTCAATATCCGACAACGCTTCTTTCTGTCGCCCCCATGACCCTCTCTATCATCATCTTGAATTACAAAACGAAGGGACTCCTGAAACAATGTATTCGGGGTATTCTTGAGGCCCAACTTGAGGATGAGTATGAAGTCATCGCCGTTGATAATCACTCTGGTGACGGCAGTATCGAAATGGTCAAAGAACTCTTCCCAACAGTGACGGCCATCTCCTCGCCAGTCAACAGCGGTTTCGCGGCCGGCATGAATCTCGGATTTGCCAAGGCCCGCGGTGAATTTCTTCTCATTCTCAATCCCGACGTAGCTTTATTCGGCGGCGCAGTCAAGGAACTGCTGACCTATTTGCGGCACCACCCTCGGGTAGGAATCGTTGGTCCCAAGTTAATTAATCCCGACGGGACGGTTCAGTGGTCATGCTACCGCTTCTATTCTCACTGGACGCCCCTGCTCCGTCGTAGCCCGCTCGGTCGGTTACCGGCTAGCCGTCGGCATTTACGACGGTTCTTAATGAGTGACTGGGATCATCAAGATAACCGACCGGTGGGCTGGTTACTGGGTGGTTGCATGATGATCAGGCGCCAGGCCCTCCAGGAAGCTGGACAGTTCGATCCTCGCTTTTTCCTGTATTTCGAAGACGTCGATTTATGCCGTCGGATGTGGCAAGCGGGATGGGAAGTGCACTATGTCGCCTCGGCCGAAATGGTTCATTATCATCAGCGGATGTCCGCTGAGCATGCTGGACTAACCGGGCTTTTTAGCTATCCGACCCGCGTCCATATCCGAAGCTGGCTTCGATATGAAGCAAAATTCTTTGGCTCCCCCAAACCACCCCATTCCCTCTAACATCTATGACCACCAAAAAAACCCAGCAGAAGAGCATCGCTTTACACCTCATTCCAACTCGCCATCGCCGGTCGAAACGGCAGTGGGTACGCTGGTTAGGTTGGGTCGGAATGGTCGTCGGTGGGCTTCTGGTCCTCCTCCTTTTGGTGGCGGCGTATTACTATCCCAAAGCCAAGAGAGTTATTGCCGATGCCCGAGCGGCTCAAGCCATCGGTAAAACGATTTCTACTCACGTCAGTCAGCAACAATTCGCTTCAGCGAAAACGGATGTTGACCATCTCCAGCAGAAACTTACGACGACGACGACTGATCTTCATCGAATGGCTGGCTTGCGTTGGTGGCCATACCTTGGCCGACAGTACACCGCCGCCGATAATTTACTGCGGGTAGGGCACGACGCAACCGACGCCGTCAGTCCGATGATTGACTTTATGCAGCATCTTTTCGCTCCGTTTTCTGGTCGAGGAAAAATTACCTTGGCTTCGATTAGTCCGAAAGACAAAGGTCTACTCCTCTCAGGCATTGCCGATCGGGAAGAAAGTTTACGGCAGGCACAAACAGCCATTCATCGGGCCGCTGATGACTTTGATCGTATTCCCACCACTGGCCTTCTTCCTCAGCTGAGCCGGCTGATTGTGCCAATGAAACAGCAATTACCAGTGATCCTGCAAGCCGTTGATCAGGCCATCCCCGCCACCCACCTCATCCCGCCGTTGCTCGGCTACCCTGATCCAAAAACGTATCTCTTCTTACTGGAGAATAATACTGAACTACGACCAGGCGGAGGATTCATTGGAACATACGGCTTAATGAAAGTCGCCTCCGGTGAAGTCACGTCCTTACATACGGACAATAGTTACAATTTGGATGAACATGCAAAGAAACTTGCGCCCCTCACCCCGCCCCTACCGATGCAGCTTTACCTCAAGCAGCACGCCTGGTACTTCCGTGATGCTAACTGGTCGCCAGACTTCCCAACGTCTGCCCAGCAAGCGCTAACCTTGTACCAACGTGAAGGGGGAAGCCGAAATGTTAATGGCGTTTTAGCGGTCACGCCAACCGCGATCAGCGCCCTGTTGAAATTGGTCGGACCAATCAGAATCGGGAAAACGGAATTCAACAGCGAGAATTTCACCGACAAGCTCCAATACTACGTTGATCAGGGCTACACCTATGCCGGACAAGATATCACCCAGCGTAAAGATATTATTGGTATCTTGACGACAGAACTGATGAACCGACTCTTATCCTTGCCATTGGCAAACTGGAAAGATTTGTTCCTGGTAATGAGCCAGCAGCTTGATCAAAAACAGGTTCTCTTCTATGTCACCGACGCGACGACCCAGGGATTACTCGAGCGACAAAATTGGGCTGGCGCGGTGTCGCCGGTATCGGGAGCGGACTACGTGCTGGTCGCCGATGCGAACTTAGCTAGCCTGAAGACCGATCCGACAGTCTATCGCACCTATCGCTATTCTGTTACGCTGACCGACGAGGGGGCAGAGGCTACGCTCACCGTCCATTATGACCACCGAGGAAAGTTTGACTGGAAGACCACGCGCTACAATACCTATGTTCGTGTCTATGTTCCGGCTGGAAGCCAACTCCTCGATAGTCAGGGAGCACAAATCCGCGAGCATTCGACAAAATCTGGATCAGTCACGGCCACGTCTGAACTAGGTCAAACCGTGTTTGGCGCCTTTAAGTCAATTGAACCCGGGACGAGCAGTGACTTGGTTCTTCACTATCGTTTGCCTGAAAGCATTGCTCAACAGCTAAAACAACATACCTACACCGTAGTCGTCCAAAAAGAGGCAGGATTGACCAACGCCCAACTCGACCTGACGGTGAGCTCATCACAGCACCAGCCTCGAAGCACGTCCGGCCTTGACAATATTGCTGTTCTTGAGCACAATAGCGTGAAGTTTTCAGGGCCGCTTACTCACGACCGAACGATCACCATTACGTATTGATTTCATGTCCTTCCTGACCCGACAAGTTGGTATCGATCTCGGAACAACCAACACGCTCGTCCATTTACCTGGGCGTGGCATTGTCTTGAGCGAGCCATCAGTCGTGGCCATGTCCCTGATTGATAAAAAAGTCTTGGCTGTCGGGGATGAGGCCAAAGAAATGATCGGCCGGACTCCCGATACCATTGTTGCTTCACGACCGCTCAAAGATGGGGTCATCGCTGATTATCGGACAACTGAGGCCATGCTTCGGTATTTTATTAATAAAGCTTTGGGCGGGGTCCGTTTTTTTCGGGTCGAGGTCATGATTGCGGTCCCCGGGGGAATCACGTCCACCGAACGTCGAGCGGTTATTGATGCGACGTTAGCCGCCGGCGCGAAGGAGGCGTTCATCATCAAAGAACCCATCGCCGCCGCCATTGGCGCAAATATTCCCATTGGCTCTCCCTCGGGCCACATGATTATTGATATTGGCGGCGGCACGGCGGAAATCGCCATTATTAGTTTAGGCGGTATTGTCGTCAACACCTCCGTCCGGATCGGTGGGAACAAATTTGATTACGCCATCCAGGAGTACGTTCGGAAGAAATATGGCTTGGCGATCGGAGAACGGACCGCTGAAGAAATAAAAATTCACATCGGCAGCGCCCTGATCATGGAGGAGAAGTTATCGATGGATGTCCGAGGGCGCGATATGATCTCGGGCTTGCCGAAAACAGTCAGCATTATTTCAGACGACGTCACCGAAGCTATCCAAGATGAGCTGGCTGGGATTATTCAAGCGGTGAAAAATGTTCTCCAGGAAACCCCGCCCGAACTGTCGGCTGACGTGATGGACAAGGGCATGGTCCTGAGCGGGGGATCGTCGCAACTTCGGAATATTGATAAATTAATGTCTCAAGCTATTGGTGTTCCGGCCTACGTCGCTGATGAGCCTCTCCTGTGCGTCGCCCGTGGCACCGGAATCGCCCTCGATAATTTGGAGTCGTACAAACGAAGCATCCTGGCCAGCAAGTAATATGATCGTTGGGATCGACGCTTCGCGAGCGAACCAGGAGCAGCGAACGGGAACCGAGTGGTATGCTTGGCATCTTGTTCGTCTTCTACCCAGCCTACTGCCGCAAGACCGCATCCGGTTGTACGTTCGTGAACCACTGCTAGCTGATCTTGACCACATGAGTCCGAACGTAGAAGTCCGTGTTCTTCGGTGGCTGCCGGGCGTTCTGTGGTCCCATCTTCGCTTGAGTTGGGAGATGTTGTGGCACCGCCCGGATGTCCTTTTTGTACCGGCAGATACTGTCCCTTTGCTTCACCCCCGACGGACCATCACGACGATTCACGATGTTGCCTTTGAGCGCTTTCCTGAGCTCTACCGTGGACGAAGCGTTCAGCGCCGTCTGGGCTGGCTGCGGCCGCTGATTCACCTAGCTGTCCGGCTGGCCACATTTGGCCGCTACAGCGCCTCCGAACGGGATTACCATCGGTGGTCCTCTCGTCAGGCAGTCCGGACGTGTCCGATCATCTTGACGGTCTCGGAGTTTTCTAAACAAGAAATTATTACAACCCTGGGTGCTCATCCCGATCACATCGTGGTCACACATCTCGGATCACCCCAACCAGAATATTTTCAACAGGTTACAGCCGTCCAACGGCGGGCCACCTTGGATCACCTAGGTATTCAACGTCCGTTCATACTCTTTGTCGGACGTTTGGAGTTGAAAAAGAACATTGACGGAGTCCTCTCCGCTTACCGCCAGTATCGACAGCACACGAGTCAACCGGCCGACCTCGTCTTAGCCGGTCAGCCTGGATACGGTTGGGAGGAAGTGGCCGCCAAAAACCAAGATATCCTTTCTGTCGGGGTCGTTCACGAACTTGGTTGGATTGGGCCTGAGGAAATGAAAATTGTACAATCATCGGCTCGCGTTTTTCTTTTTGTTTCACGTTATGAAGGATTTGGGCTCCCCGGACTTGAGTCAATGAGTGCTGGGGTTCCGGTCATTGCTAGTACTGGCGGCTCGTTACCGGAGGTACTTGATCACGCGGCTGACTTCGTCGATCCGTCGGATGTTCAAGGTTTGTCGGCTGCGATGGAGCGCATGATGACCGATAATACCCGGCGCCAGGAAGTTATCTCTGCCGGCCTGACCTGGGTGCGGCAATTTACGTGGGCCCGGACAGCCCAGCTGACAGCCGACCAAATACGGAAGGTCGGGGACTTGTCAGAGTCGCCATAATGTGGTAAAATCTCGTGGCTTCACATGCCAAAAAAGTCGTCATTTTCTTCATCTTCGCGTTGGCCGTTCATTGGCCACGATACTCTTGAGCAGACACTGGTCAACGGTTTCAGCGCGTCCAGCTTACCGCTCGTCCTGCTGTTCGCCGGTCCTCATCATGTCGGCAAAGCCAGTGCCGCCCGCTGGCTAGCTCAGCGTGATGTCTGCCTTGCTTCTCAATCTTCACGCCCATGCGGACGGTGCTCTGCCTGTCATGGAGCTGAGCATGGTCACCACCCAAATATCGTTGACCTTTCCCGGGTCGAAGAAACCACGACTGTCGACGACGTCCGGACGGCCCTTCGCCGATGGACCGTAGGTTTGACTCCGTCGGAACATCGATGGCTGATCGTGA
This sequence comes from uncultured Gammaproteobacteria bacterium, assembly GCA_964518425.1. Taxonomy (GTDB): domain Bacteria; phylum Patescibacteriota; class Patescibacteriia; order SBBC01; family CAIJZX01; genus CAYLHT01. The sequence continues at coordinate 40,152 of CAZFGG010000005.1, read as the reverse complement.
CCGACGCTGACCGCTTAGGCGAGGCAGCCAGTACCGTCCTCCTCAAATTTTTGGAAGAGCTACCGCGCTCCACGACGGTGATCATGACGACGAGTCGGCTGTCTGATGTCTTGCCAACGATCCGTTCGCGAGCGGCAACCTATTATTGGCATCTCGTCTCCTCGACGGATATCGATCATTGGCTCCAACGAGCCTATCCCAGCCTTGGCCCGATGGAGCGTTCAGCGATCGTGGCTCGAGCTGCTGGCCGACCTGGTCTGGCCGCTGCTATGATGGCAAACGATGCTGACGACCAGCAGATTGCTGAGTTTATGTCTTCCTACGAAACCCCAACCGCTCACCTGCAAGACCCAGCCCCGGACGACGGTGAGGCGGCAGTCGCCTTGAAGATTCTCGGACTTCGTGAAGTTGTGCTAACCCACTTCGATAGCCAGCGCCGGTTATGGCCGAAGAAAAATGAACAGATGGTCCATCTCGCTCGTCAGCGATCGATCAATGAGTGGGTCGAAGTCTTAGAGCGAGCACTCGCCGCGACCGCCCATCTCCGTCATCATGTTCAACCTCGACTTGTACTCAATGACCTTCTCCTCGTTTAACTTCCGCCGACTGTTCATGCTCTTCCCCCTGGGGTTGCTCCTGATGGGTCAGAGTTGCTCGATCTCTATCGGCACGGGCCGGGCCGCTGATGGCGGTGTTTTCCGCTCTGATGATCGGGGACAAACGTGGCACCAGCGGGTGTTCGTTAGCCAAAGTGACAAGAAGACGATCACGCTGGGTGACGTGACCGTTCGAACGTTTGTTTTTGAACCGGGGAACAGCCAGCATCTCTATCTCGGGACGCGCGAAAATGGTATTTGGCAATCTCTCGACCGAGGTGACCATTGGAAGCCAACCTCTCTACGATCAGGAGACTATCAATGCCTTGACTTTGATCCGAGCAATCACGAGATCATGTATACGGCTTCCGGATCAGCGGTCCTCAAGAGCCTAGATGCCGGTCAGAGCTGGACAGTCGTCTATACCGAATCGCAGCCAGGAAATGCCGTAACGTGCATTGCTGTCGACCCGGTCAATGGACGGTTTGTTTGGGCTTTTACGAACGGCGGCAAAGTCCTTCGCAGCGATGACTATGGTCAAACCTGGACCCTCCAGCAAGTGTTAGCTGCTTTTGAACCCCGCCTGATCCACGTTGAACCGGATGGTTCGGGGCGGATAGAAATTTTTAGTCGGACAAGCGGGATCTTCATCGGCGATAATCACGGCGCCACCTGGACCGATATCACCAAAAATCTCCAGCCTTTTCCAAATGCTACCGATATCCGAAGTGTGGTTATTCACTCCTCGGGGTGGTATCTGGGAACGGCCTACGGACTGCTTCGGAGTACTGACCATGGTGCCAGTTGGACGGCCTTGCACACGCTCGTCACTCCCTCGAGTGTGCCGGTTCAGAATGTGGCCGTGAACCCCCGGACCGGTCAGGAAATTTTTATCACGGTCAATCAGAAGTTACACCACACGATTGATGGTGGCACCAGTTGGGCAGTCACGTCATTACCGATGTCGAGAGTCCCAGTCCTCCTCACCTTTGATCCTGAGCACGATGATACCCTGTACATCAGTTCATTTAAACCGCTGAAGAAATGACCGTTTCCAACCAAGTATCCGAGGGAATTGCGGCGGCCATCCAGAATCTTCAACGGGAGATAGCCACGCTGAGAACCGGCCGAGCCAATCCAGCTATGATCGAAGAAATATCGGTTGAGTGTTATGGTACCCGTACGCCCTTGCAGCAATTGGCCTCAATTAGTGTTCCAGAACCGCGTCTGTTGGTCGTCCAACCTTGGGATCCGTCAGTCGTCAAAGACATCGAAAAAGCGCTAGCCAGCTCTTCGTTAGGTATTTCACCTGTCGTTGACGGTAAGATCATTCGGCTCCCTTTTCCTGCCATGACCGAAGAGCGGCGGGCAGCCCTGATCAAAGTCGTTCAAGAGAAGGCCGAGCAGACCAGAGTCCGAATCAGAGGCGCCCGCGAAGAAGAACTGAAAAAACTTCGCCAACAAGAGCGTGACAGTGAGCTCTCGGAAGATGGATTAGCCGTTGCCAGTCAGGATGTTCAAGAGGCGATTGACCAGGCGACGGTTCAGGTCAGCCAACTCGTTGACGACAAGACTAAGGAAATAATGACTGTCTAATATGGCCCTCCTGGTCTTCGTCCTCATTCTCGGCGTCCTGGTTTTCATTCATGAGCTCGGACATTTCTTAGCCGCTCGTTGGTCAAAGATTGGCGTCGAAGAATTCGGTTTTGGGTTTCCGCCTCGACTCTGGTCACGACGCCGAGGGAACTTAACTATTTCGATCAATGCCATCCCGTTTGGCGGGTTTGTCCGTCTGCAAGGGGAACAGAGTGACCCGGAGCACCGCCCAGAAAGTTTTATCAGTGCTCCATGGTCGCGACAAATTCTCGTTTTAGCGGCCGGGGTCATCATGAATTATCTCCTGGCCTGGGTCCTGATCAGTTCAGTCTATGCTGCTGGTGTCACGGTCCAGATTGCCGATCTTCCAAATACTGTCCGAGCCCACGTCCATGATCAACGGATCGAAGCGGTGACGTCACCAGACACACCGGCCGCCGCCGCTGGTCTCCACAATGGAGATCGAGTTATCTCGATCAACGGTCGTACCTTTGCTCAGACCGAAGACCTCATTTCCTATACGACCCACGAAAATTTTCCAACCCTTATCATCGACATCCTCCGCGATAATCATCGGCAAACGATCACGGTTCCAGCCAGGCAAGGAACGAGTAACCAACCTCATTATGGCCTCGGACTTGAGTCCATGGGGCGACTCCAATACCCCTGGTATCAAGCGCCATGGTTTGGGGCTACCACGACCGTTTCCCTCACCGGGCAGACGATGAGTGGATTTGGAACGCTCCTCAAGGAGTTATTTATCCACGGTCGCGTCAGTAGTGATTTGACCGGCCCAGTCGGTATCGCTGTCTTAACCGGGCAAGTGAGCCGTCTTGGAATTATTCCGCTCCTCCAGTTTGTAGCCATTCTGTCGATCAGCTTAGCCGTTGTGAATTTTCTACCCTTACCAGCACTCGATGGGGGACGGGCCGTCTTTGTGGTCTTGGGTCGACTACGAGGGCGACCACTCAATTCGAAAACTGAAAGTATTATCCATGCCACCGGGTTTTACGTTTTGATTGGCTTGGTGGTGGCCATTACCATTCGAGATCTCCACCGCTTTGACGTCGTGCCAAAGGTCTTACAACTCTTTCGCTCATGATTAATCGTATCCTCGGGCGATTTTCTCAGGACATCGGTATCGACTTGGGCACAGCGAACACGCTCGTCTACGTCAAAGACCGGGGTATTGTTATTAATGAACCGTCGGTCGTGGCGATCAACACCCGGACGAACCAAATTTTAGCCGTTGGCGACGCGGCGCGGCGAATGGTCGGCAAAACACCGGGCCATATCGTCGCCACCAAACCGTTGGTCGATGGAGTCATTTCAGACTTTGAAGTAACCGAAAAAATGCTCAAGTACTTTTTTGACCGCGTCCATCGTGAGTCATTTAGTTTTTTGCCGCGCCCAAGGGTCGTGATCGGCATACCCCTGGGCGTGACGGAAGTCGAACGGAAGGCCGTCGAGGACGCGGCCCTTCATTCCGGTGCTCGAGAAGTCTACTTAATTGAAGAACCCATGGCCGCGGCGATCGGCGCTCGATTACCTATCCAAGACGCGTCGGGAAATATGGTTGTTGATATTGGCGGAGGGACGACAGAGATTGCGGTCTTGAGCCTGGGCGGCGTCGTGGCTTGGCGGTCCCTGCGCTTAGGCGGGAATAAGTTTGATCAAGATATTGTCCAATATGGTCGTGATCATTTCAACTTACTCCTCGGCGAACGAACCGCCGAAGAGGTCAAAATCCGACTTGGCTCGGCGGCTGACATGGACTTACCAGAATCAAAAATTCGCGGGCGGGACCTCATGACCGGCTTGCCGAAGGAAGTTCCGATTACGGCTCAGCAAATTCGTGAAGCCCTCCACCGTTCAATTCAAACGATCATTGAGAATATCAAGGCGACCATTGAATCAACACCGCCAGAACTGGTGGCCGATATTTTTGAACGGGGCATCCTCCTGACCGGCGGCGGCGCACTGCTGCGCGGTATTGACCGAGCTATCATGGCTGAAACGCACATCCCGATCCACATCAGCGATGATCCATTGACGGCCGTGGTCCGGGGAACGGGCATTGTGCTCGATGACCTTGAAGTCATGAAAAATGTCTTAGTCCTGTCGAGTGAAGGCCAGCCATACGCCAACTGACCATGGCTATGGCGCAACGACGTTTTTCCCGTAATCCTTTCGGTCTCTTTTTTTTCGGTTTAGTCGTTGCGGCCATTATCCTGGGCTCCTGGTCATTCATTCAGGGGGGATGGGGGAGTAGTATTCGGCCCGTTCAAGCGGTAAGTCGCTGGTTCGCGCACCTTCGTCCCTCGCCGTCGACTGAACAGTTGCTCGCCGAACGTACACGTTTGCGTCAACAGGTCGATGTCCTCAATCACCAGCTGGCCCTAGCTCAGGATCAACTTCGGACCAGCCATAACCTTGACCAGCTTCAAGCATACACGCAATCGTCACGCCATCGAATCGTTTCGGCCAAAGTGGTCACGCTCAATCCTGACCCGGGAGTGTACACTATCGTCATTGGGCGGGGATCGGTCGACGGTTTACGGATTGGCATGGTCGTGACGACTCCTGATGGAACGGTGATTGGTAAGCTCCAGCAGGTTCATGCTCGTCTATCAACGGTTCTCATCTTGACGGACAGTCAATCGGCCGTGGCGAGTCGGGTAGATAATGCTCCCCATAGCCCTGGTGTCGCGGTTGGGGAACGCGGCCTCAGCGTGCGGATGGAGTACATTCCTAAAAGTGATCCCGTCGAGGCCGGGCAAGTCGTCGTGACTTCAGGAACAGAGCCCCTCATCCCAGCTGGACTCGTGATTGGTTCAGTCAGCAGTATTTCCTCCCGCTCCGGCGATGTCTTTCAGACAGCTGCTATCACCTCGAGTATTGACGTGGCTAGTCTGAACGTCGTTGGTGTCATTACATCCTAGCATGAGCCGCCTCGGAACAGTTGCCACCTTGGTCATCATTATGATCGTAGTCAATACCCTTGATCAGACGGTTCTTTCGATACCGATACTTCGTCTGATTGACCTCACGATGATCACTATACTTTTCCTCACCATCAGCGGGTTGTGGCGATTGGCCGCCTTGGCCGCTGTTGTGGCCGGCTTGCTCCGAGCCGGGACGACGGTCTACCCGTGGTTTGTCTATGGCCTAGCCTATGCGGCCGGCTTTGGCATTGCTTGGTTGGTCATTCGCCGGGTAGTTGCCGAACGGTCAACTGCCAGTTTGCTCGCCGCTTCAAGTGCTGGATCAGTTGCTTATATTGGAACCTTAGCGGCCCTGATGAGCCTCAGCCATAGCCTTGATCCAGGCAGCCCATCAATTGTCTGGTCGGTCATTCTTCCCTCAGGCCTAGCACAAATTCTTCTCCAGCCTCTCCTCGTGTGGTTCCTGTGGAGATTGAGAGGCGAGGGTCATTTTGCATCGGTTCGAGATTCTGTCATCCGTCCATTCTGATGCTGGAAATTGATTCTACTCCCATTACTGGGATTACCACCGGCCGGTCATTGCCAGAGACAACTGGTGATGATTGGCCGTCCGACACGCAACCATCCTTAACGTGGATCGGACAACGGGGCTGGTTCCGTTGGCTGCCGCTCTTGTTGCTGGCCCCCTTACTCATCATCATCGGGCGCGTCGCTGAGTTACAAATTGTCCATGGCAGCGAATATCGCCAACAAGCCGAACATAATCGGCTGCGGGTCCAAATTCTTCCTGCCCCGCGTGGATCAATCGTTGATCGCTTCGGTCAAGTCCTGACCGCAAATATTCCAAATTTCACGTTAACCATTACCCCGGCCGACCTTCCGACAGATCCCCAGGAGCGCCAAACTCTTCTCACTAAGGTCTCCGTCTTGACGAATCAAACGGTTGACCATGTGACGACCCTCATCACGGATAAGCGTCATCGTCGAACCGACCCGGTCAGTATTGTTGACGAACTGGGCTATGACCAAGCATTGAGTTGGATCGTCGCTACATCCGGCTGGCCAGGAGTTGACGTTACTTCTGTGCCGACTCGCCAATACCCACTCGGTCCGGCCGGTGCCCAGGTCATCGGGTACGTCGGGAAAATATCCGATCAAGAGCTGCTCAAGCAACCGCAAGCCTCACTCATCGATCTCGTTGGTAAAGCTGGTCTCGAGAAGGAGTACAATGTTCAATTAAGCGGCCGCGACGGGCAACGGGAGATTGAGCGGAATGTCCTGAATGAAGGTCAGCGGACGGTCATTGATCATAGCGCCATTCCCGGTTCAACGCTCCATCTCAGCCTCGATGCTCAATTGCAGCAACGACTCTATGACCGCGTCTCGGAAGCCGTCCGGCTTGGCCATAGCTCAGCCGGGGCAGCCGTGGCCATCAATCCAGAGAATGGGGAAATTCTCGGCTTGGTCAGCCTTCCTTCGTACGATGATAATTGGTTCGCTCACTCCGGCCATAACCAAGATATTACCAAGGCCCTGACAGATGTGCATCAACCGTTTCTCAATCGCGCTATTGCCGGGCAATACCCGTCTGGGTCGATCATCAAACCCATGCTCGGAGCAGCTGCCCTGGCCGAACATATTATTACCCCGCTGACTACCGTCCTCAGCACCGGTGGGCTTAAGGTTGGACCCAATACCTTTCCCGACTGGAAACCCGGCGGTCATGGTATAACGAATTTGACGAAGGCTATCGCCCAATCGGTCAATACTTTTTTTTATGAAATTGGGGGCGGATATCAAAACCAACCTGGACTAGGCGTCGATCGTATTGTTCGCTACTTACAAGCCTTTGGCTGGGGACAACCGACCGGGATCGATTTGCCCGGCGAGCAATCAGGGTTGTTACCGACGAAGGAATGGCGTGATACAAAACGAGCTACGCCCTGGCGATTGGGAGACACCTACCATTTAGCCATCGGCCAGGGAGATCTTGAAGTAACGCCGATCCAGGTAGCGGCGGCTATTGCCGCCGTCGCGAATGGCGGGACACTCTACCAACCTCATCTGGTCACGAGCGTCGGTAGTCCCGACGGGTTAACGACCTCGACAGTTTCGCCAACCATCGTTCGCTCAAATATCGTCCCGGCCGCTGATACCCAGGCCGTCCGACAGGCTATGCGCGAAGGTGTCCTCAGTGGGAGTTCCCAAGCTATGCAGTCAGTCCCCGTTCCAGTCGCTGGCAAAACGGGTACGGCCCAGTTCGGTACGGGTAACCACACGCACGCCTGGTACACGGCTTTCGCGCCCTACGATCATCCGACGATTGCCCTAGCCATTGTCATCGAAGGGGGCGGACAGGGTCATGAAATTGCCCTACCTGTGGCTAAAGACATACTGACCTGGTATTTTTCCCGTCAACCAAGCCAATTGTAGGCTGTGGATAAATTATTGACAGGAGGACGAAAAGCCGTTAGCATACGTCGCTAGTTCCCTTGCGGGACCTTTTTCGATGAAATACCTATGAATGAATTCGCCACATATTTAACCAAGGAAGGACACCATAAGCTCCAAGAAGAACTGAGCACGTTGGTGCACGTCCGGCGGAAAGAATTGGCTTCGCGTATCCAAGAGGCGAAAGAGCTTGGCGATTTATCGGAAAATGCCGAATACCAAGAAGCCAAGAATGAACAGGGTTTCAACGAAGGCCGGATCGAAGAACTCGAAAATATTTTAAAGCACGCGGTCATCATTGACGGGAGCCATAGTGGCGGCTTGATCCAAGTTGGCAGCAGCCTCGAAGCAACGAGCAACGGTAAATCGCTGAAACTTCACATCATCGGCTCAAACGAAGCCGATCCGCTGACCGGAAAAATTTCTAACGAATCTCCGCTCGGCCAAGCCCTGCTCGGCCGAAAAGTAGGGGAATCCGTTTCCATTCCGACGCCCAAGGGGCAGATCGAATATACAGTCACCAAAATTCTGTAGTCGCCCGGGTCGCCGAGGCTTGAACCAGAGCCCGCTTTTGGCTATACTTGGGGCATGTCCGAGCTGACCGATCAGGAACACGTTCGCCGCCAACGCCGCCAAAAACTTTTGGACGAGGGACTTGACGCGTATCCGGCTCGTAGTCAGCGTCAACAGAATATTGCCAATGTTCTAGAAGGCTGGCATGAAGGGCAAACGGTTTCGATCGCTGGTCGGGTCCGAGCATTCCGACGACAAGGGGGTTCAGCTTTCCTCAACCTTGATGATGGTGACGGAAAAATTCAAATTTTTTTGCAGCAGAAAAAACTCCAAAATTTTGATGCCCTTATTGAGTCCGTTGATCTCGGTGACTTTCTCGACGTCACCGGCACGACATTTGTGACCAAGCGCGGTGAACGGACCATTGATGCTTCAGCCGTAGGATGGTTAGCCAAAGCACTACGCCCGCTGCCCTCGGAATGGCATGGTCTGGCAGATGTGGAAACTCGGTACCGCTGGCGGGAACTTGATCTACTCGCCAATGAAGAAGTTCGCCAGGTCTTTCTGACGCGAGCAAAAATTATTCGCGTCATCCGTGACTTCCTTATTGAGCACGGCTTTGTCGAAGTTGAGACACCGATGCTCCACCCGATTCCCGGGGGAGCAACAGCCCGCCCCTTTGTGACGCACCACCACGCGCTCAATACAGATTTGTTTTTACGAGTAGCTCCAGAGCTCTATCTCAAGCGGCTGGTTGTTGGCGGTTTCAACCGCGTTTTTGAAATTGGCCGGAATTTCCGCAACGAAGGAATTGACCGGGACCACAATCCAGAATTTACCATGATGGAATGTTATGCCGCCTATACCGATTATGAGTGGATGATGGATCTGACCGAAGACCTCGTAATCGCGACAGCCACGGCGGTTCATGGACGGCCAGAGATGATGATCAACGGGAAAACCGTTCAGCTGAAAAAGCCCTTTCAACGCATCTCCTATCATGAAGCGTTACTGCACATGACGAAGATCGACATTGATACTGCCACTGATGAAGATATTCGCCGCGAGGGCCGAAAACTGAAAACCGACCTGGCGAAGGATATGAACCGAGCCCAAATGCTCGATGAGCTTTTTAAAACACACGTCCGTCCCAACTGGATTGAACCGGGTTTCGTCTACGACTATCCGCTCGAGCTATCGCCCTTAGCCAAGAAGAAGCCAGGCCATCCAAACTACACTGAACGATTTCAACTCCTGGCCGCGGGAACGGAATTGGGTAACGCTTTTAGCGAGCTCAACGATCCGATTGACCAGCGCGAGCGCTTCGAAGCACAAGAGAAACTCCGAGCCACTGGCGATGACGAAGCTCAACCAATTGATGAAACCTATATTCGCTCCTTGGAATATGGCCTGCCACCAACATCAGGCTTAGGCATCGGCATTGACCGCCTGGTTGGAATTCTGACCAACCAAAAGACGATCAAAGATGTAACCTTGTTTCCGACCCTGAAACCTGAAGCGTCATGACCAGGGACGAGGCGCTGGCTATTCTCCAGGAGTATGTTCAGAATGAAAACCTTCGTCGGCACATGTATGCCTGTGAAGCGGCTATGCGGTCCTATGCCCGAAAATGCAACGGCGATCCGGACGAGTGGGGGATCGTCGGCCTGCTCCACGACTTTGATTGGGAAATCCACCCGACGCTTGAGGACCATCCCACCAAAGGCCAGTCCATTCTGGAGAGCAGGGGAGTGCCTGAGCCCATCCGTCAAGCGATTCTGGCTCATGCTCCACACACCGGAGTTGCGGCTGAATCGATGATGGAGAAATGTATCTTCGCGGTCGATGAATTAACCGGATTTATTGTGGCCTGCGCTCTTGTCACACCAGACAAGAAATTAGCCAACGTCACAGTCGAGGCGATAAAGAAAAAGTTCAAAAGTAAGAGCTTTGCCGCCAACGTCAGCCGAGAAGACATTGCCCAGAGCGTCATCATGATCGGGCTACCGGCAGATGAGCATTTCCAAAATGTCTTGACCGCTATGCAAGGAATTCATGAGCAACTAGGACTATGATCACCGAAGAACAACGTCAGGGCCTCCTACGTCGCGGAAAAAAATTCGCGCATCTTCTGGCTGCCATGAATGAGAACAGCATGGATGATCGAAAAACTCAACAGCAAGAGCTGGAAGAACTTCAAGCTCAAATTAATGCTGCTAGTAAAGTTATTCCCACCCTCAAGGGTGATGACAAAAAAACGAAGATCGCTGAAGTAAAGCCAATTTCCGATACAGTTGCAAAGTTGAAAAAGAGCCTAGCCGAAAGTTCTCAACGAATCACCAAACTGCCCAACATCCCCAAGGACGATGTCCCGGAAGGTGACGATGAGTCAGCCAATGTGGTGGAACGGGAAATGGGAAAGAAACCAAAACTGAAAAGCCCCAAAGAATACCTCAACCTGGTTGAACCACTCGGCTTGATTGACCTGCAGCGGGCGAGTAAAGTCTCTGGTTCACGATTTGGCTACATTCTTGGCCCATTGGCCCAGATGGAATTTGCCTTAGTCCAATACGCCCAGTCCATTCTTCTCAAAGAAGATTTCACTATGGTTGTGCCGCCGGTCCTGATCAAAGAGGAGAATATGGCGGCCATGGGATACCTCGCCGGTGGGGGAGAGGATGAAGTGTATCACCTGGAGAAAGATAAAATGTATCTCGTTGGTACAGCCGAGCAAGCCATTGGTCCGATGCATCGCGATGAAATCTTGAACGAACAGGATTTTCCGAAGCGATACCTGGCTTTCTCCACCTCGTTCCGACGCGAAGCGGGTTCATACGGCAAAGACACCAAAGGCATTTTGCGGGTCCACCAATTCGATAAGTTAGAAATGTTCTCCTTGTCGTTGCCGGAAAAGTCCGACCAAGAACACGAATTCTTTCTAGCCATGGAAGAAAAGCTGATGCAAGGACTGAAATTACCATACCGGGTGGTCAAATTGTGCGCTGGTGACCTCGGTTGGCCGAGCGCTCGAACCTGGGATATCGAGACCTGGATGCCCGGGCAAGGGCTCTATCGCGAAACACATTCGACCTCGACGACGACCGATTACCAATCAAGCGAATTGAACATAAAGGTCAAACGTGGCGACGGCACAAAACAATTCGTTCACCTGATCAACGGTACAGCTTTCGCTATCGGCCGGACCTTAATTGCGATCATCGAGAATTATCAGCAACCTGACGGCTCGATCAGCGTGCCAAATGTTCTCCGACCGTGGATGAGTGGGCAAAAAACCATCGGCCCGGCCTGACCCATGGCCCGTCACCGACGGACGTGGATTGAGTTGTCTGCGTCGAATCTCGAACACAATTTCTCCGCCCTCCGTCGCCTCAGTCGTTCGGCAGCGATGATCGCCGTTGTCAAAGCGAATGCCTATGGTCATGGGCTCAAAGAAGTAATCACTCTGCTTCAGCGACTGCATCCTTGGGCCTTGGGTGTCGCTTACGGAGACGAAGCATTACTTCTTCGTCAGCTGGGCTACCGAGGACGCATTATTGTTCTGAGCTATTGGACGCCGTCCCAACTACGTGAGCTGGTCCAAGTTGGCGTCGAGCTCGTGGTCTGGGACTGGAGTTCTTGGCGCGCCGTCCAAGCGCTAGCAACCAGACGAACAGTACGAATTCATCTCAAGCTTGATAGCGGCACTAGTCGAATCGGCTTTCTTCCGAGCGATATGTCACGGTTGCAATCAGGATTTCGCACTTCGCGAGCCACCTTGGTCGGAATTTTTTCCCATTTAGCGAATAGCGAAGAAAAATCTTCGAAGCGAACCATACATCAAATTAACCATTTTACGACACTACAAAGTCAATTGCCCTTAGTAAAGAGGGTAGTACGGCATCTAGCCTCAACTGCCGCTGTTATTCGCTATCCAGAGGCCCATTTTGGGGCTGTACGGCCAGGTATTGGTCTCTATGGACTCTGGCCGTCATACGAGATTCGGGACTGGGCTAAGGCCAACCGCCGGCAACTATCACTTCGGCCAGTGATGAACTGGTATAGCCGTTTAGCACAGGTGAAGACTGTTCCCAGCGGCACGTCGATCGGATATGGTTCAACGGTCACCACCAAGAAGAAAACGACCATCGGGGTGATACCAGTCGGATATGCGGACGGATACGACCGTCGATTATCGAATCGCAGCTGGGTTATGATTGGATCGGACCGGGCTCGCGTGCTTGGCCGGATTGCTATGAATATGATGATGGTTGACCTGACCTTGGCCAACACAGCGAAAGCCGGAGATCAAGTGACGCTGGTCGGACCAGGCGTAACCGTGGCCGACCTTGAGCACCTCGGCGTTTTTGGTTATGAATGGGTGGCTAGGATCCATCCACAAATTCTACGGGAGGTTGTACGGTAATGCCTATGCCCCTTTTCCGCCGGTCGAGCCGACGAAATGTGCCAACACCTGAAGCTGCTCCTCATCATGGCTCTGAGAATCCACTTTTTCCTCGAGGCGATCAACCTCTAGTAGCACAGTTTCGCGCCCGTGTCCTGTGGAGCTTTCTGGCAGTTCTCGGATGTCTTTTTCTCGGGTTCGTCGTCTATGGTCCATGGCTGAGAGTTGACAGTATTACGATCAACGGGACACAAGCGCTTGATCCGCGAAGCGTCAAAGCGGTGACGGCCGAGATTATTGATCGCCAACGGTGGTTGATTATTCCCAATCGGAATATGTGGTTGTTATCCGGCCGATGGCTAGGCGACCAGTTGCGGCATAGGATCAGCGCTAAATTGTCGATTGAGGGAGTGGTCGTGAAGAAGGATTACCCGCATGCCTTAACCATCACGATCCACGAGCGGATTGCCGCTTGGGACTGGCAGACAGACACACAAAAAGCTACTGTTGATCGACATGGTATTGTCATGAGCCTGATTGGCGAACCGACAACTAGTCTGCCGGTCATTATCGATCAGGCTAATCCGACCCTGACGGTTGACCGCGCGGTTGTTCGACCTGAAGTGGCCAGCGCTTTGGAAACGTTAGCGGTTGAATTTTCCCGTCATCAGTTGGTTATCGATCACTTCATTCTTCCCGTTCCGACGTGCCCAACACTCGTTACTCCTGAACCGACGACCAGCTTTCCCATAATTAATGCCGCCAATACCAATAGCATTCTGCTCAATACCAACGCCTCTCCCTTGACGACGAATGTTCAGAGCGCTCCTCAGCCACCCTGTAACCTTGAACAACTCCACGCCAGTAGTCAGGAAATCCATCTCCAGCTTGAGCATGGGCCGGCAGTCTATTTTGACCGCCATGAAAATTTGCCGCAAGCAGTCAACGCTTTAGTCCAAGTCCTAGCTCATCCAAGCGCCCCGATAACCAAATACATCGATCTCCGGTTCGGGGATCGGGTGTACGTTCAATGAAATAAAAGCTTTGTAGAGATTAAGCACTCTCTAATGTCGCAAAAGGTATATTAAACGACACTAGAACAAAAACCTCAAATAGGTCCCCTAGAGTACAGGGACCAGTATGTACTAGAAACTGTCTTACCCCGGCAAGTACTTCAGTGGATCGTCAGGGATACCGTTGACGCGAACCTCTAAGTGTAAGTGAGCGCCCGTCGTCATGCCACCAGCTCCGGCTGTTCCCGGCAATCCTCCAGAAAGTCCAATCACATCTCCTTGTTGAACAAACTGATCGGCGTGAACGTAGACCGTGCTCAAGTGGAGGTACCGTGTCGATAAGCCATCTTGGTGGAGTAAGCCGACGAAATTTAAAGCGCTTGCGGTTTTTTGGCCAGCGGCGTTGGTATAGAAACCCTGATCATGGACAACCGACACAATTCCATCAGCCGCTGCTCGGACCGCAGTCCCCTGCGGCGTTCGGATGTCGAGCCCAGAATGTTCCATACACGCCGAGCTGTGCCATAAGCGGCAGCTGAAGGGATATTGCGGATCATGAAAATAGGCGGAAATACTCCGGCTACTAATGGGCCAAATAAAACCGGTCGAAGAAAATTGAGGTTCCGGCAATTGCCCACTGTTCATCTGCTGCTGAAGTTGATTTTCCAAGGCCGTGATGGTCGCATCGGCTTGTTGTTCCTCCTGAAGCGACTGCTGGAGCATTTTATTGTACTGGTCAGCCGATTGCTCAGTTGTACTCAGCAAACTATTTTTGAGCCCAAGCTGGTCGACCGTTGATTGCTTTTGGACTTCGAGTTGTGATTTCGCCTGTTGGACGCTGTCCCGGGCTTGGGTCAGTTCATCTTGCTTTGATTGGAGCGTTGTGCGGAGTCCATTCAATTCGGTGACCGACTGGCCCAAAGTGGCACTGAGCGTGGCGGTCGCCTCGGCCTGGCTGTAGAAGTCTGATAAACTGCCATGGGTCAAGACCAAGGCCAGAGTTGAAGTTCGTGAATTCTGATCTAGTTGCCGAACGATGTCAGCTAGGTGAATTTTCTGTTCATTGATGCTGGCCGTCTTCTCATCAATTGATTGCTGGAGAGCGGCCATCTCAAGTTCTAAACTGCTGATTTCTTCCTGCTTGGCTTGAATCTGAAAATTCGTCTGGGCAATTTGATCGTCAATGATGGCTACTTGCGATTGGAGATCATGGACCTGACCGGAGGCCGCATCAATCTTCTGCTGAAGGACAGTTGACTGTTGTTGGAGGTCAGCGATGTGCTGTTTCTTTTCGGCAATCTGCGTATTCAAATCAGCCACTCCATTCGTTGAGGCTGGCTCGGTCGCTGGAGCGGTGGGAACGGTCGTGTTGGTGTTTTGATCTGACGAAGGATTGAAGGATTGGGCCCACGTGGCTGACATTGGCAAAACAAACATAGCCACGACGATCATCGCGGTGACAAGTATCTTGAGAGGTGTTGCCTTTGGTTTAGGTCCCATTTGACTCCCCTACCCTAGCATATATTCATGAAACTGTCAATGGCTCATCTCGGCCAGACCCTGGTCGATTCGTCGAAGAGACTCCTTTTTCCCCAACAGCGCTAGGATGTCGAAAACATCGGGGCTGGCTTTTCGGCGACTGAGGATTTGACGAAGCGGAGCCAAGACCAGAGCATTTTTCTTCCCCGCGCTGGCGATGGCCTCAATCATGTTCTGTTTCAGGTCCTGCCCCGACCAGGGTTCAGGTTGCGCGGCAAGCCAGGATCGTCCCCATTGAATGTCCGGCTGCGTTTCTGCTACTGGCCAGGCAGCCGTAGCCGGGGTTGGTAAGGCCAATTCCTCGTCCCAGGCTTCAGCGAAAAAAACATTTGCCAAGCCGTTGATGTCCGATAGCTTAACCAAGCGATCACGGATAATACCCACCAGCTGTTTCAACCATTCCTCAGTTGGTTGAGCTTGAGGAGGACGGCGCCAGAAAGGTTCAAGGCGTTGACAGAGATCAGCTAAAGATAATGATCGGATGTAGACTCCATTTAGCCAATCAAGTTTTGTCTGATCGAAGACTGCACCAGAGGGATTGATCTGTTCGAGCGTAAATTGTTGAAGGAGTTGATCAGCGCTCAAGACCTCCTCATCCCCTTTCGGATGCCAGCCCATCAGAGCGAGAAAGTTTCGCATCGCCTCAGGAAGGTAACCTTGGTCGCGGAACCACAAGGCCGACGCCGCGCCTTCACGTTTAGAAAGCTTTTTTTTGTTTGGTCCGAGGATCTGGGGTAGATGGGCAAATTGAGGTGGCGTCCATTGGAAGGCTCGATAGAGTAAAAGATGCTTTGGCGTTGACGGTAACCACTCTTCGGCCCGTAGGACATGAGAAATTTCCATCACATGATCATCGACCACAACCGCCAGATGGTACGTTGGCCACCCGTCGGACTTCAGCAAGACACTATCGTCAAGCTGATCAAAACGGAACGTAATCGTTCCTCGAACCAGATCATCGAAGGAAATACTGCCGTGCTCAGGTACGTTCAATCGGACGACGGCCGCTTCGCCGGCGCCGAGGCGTTGACGGGCGTCCTTCAGCGAAATAGTGGCGCAGCGTTTGTCATAACGCGGCGGCAACTTAGCTGCCTCCTGGGTCGCTCGTAGTTCGGCTAACCGTTGCGGCGAACAAAAGCAGTAGTAGGCACTCCCCTGCTCGACCAACTGACGGGCATACTGTTCGTAGATCTTCAGGCGTTCACTTTGAACATACGGACCGTATGCCCCGCCTTGTCGAGGGCCTTCGTCAGGCACAAGTCCGTACCAGTCGAGCGCTTCGTACAACCGATCAGCTGCCCCCGGAACCAATCGTTTCTGATCAGTATCTTCCAGTCGCAGGACCAGGGTGCCATGGTGCTGACGAGCAAACAACCAATCAAAATGCGCTAACCAGATACTACCGATGTGCACCTCACCGGTTGGCGACGGAGCAAAGCGTAGTCGGACTTTAGTCATGGCGGCTGGTGAGAACAGTCCGTAAGAAATGCCAGGTCGCGTTACGAACGCGCTGGCGTCGGAAATCTGGTTGATAGAGCCGTCCGGCCATGAGATAGGTCATCAGCCACTCAAGCCCAAGTTGGCGGATAAGTCGGGGCGGCCGTTTGACTTGGCCGGACAGATAGTCAAAGGTTCGGCCGACGCCCATGGCTAAGCGGACATCGTGAAGGGCGGCACGGTGACGGTCAATCCACAGTTCTTGTTTTGGTGCACCAAGTGCGACGAGAAGTACGTGCGGTTGAGCTAGGTGGATTTTCTCGATGACCTGTTCGTCTCGGAGCTGTTGCCAGGGACCGCGCTGACCTGACTCGACGCCGGCGAGCACCACATTCGGGAAATCGTGAATAATTTTTTTGGCTGCTTGCTCAGCCACGCCGGGGCGGCCACCGTACAAAAAAACTCGGTAGTGGTGCCGATGGCAAACTTTTAGCAAGGCTAAGGTGAAGTCAACACCCGTGACTCGGCTACGAAATGATTGGCCGATCAAGAGTCCAGCAATTTTCAGTCCAATCCCATCCGGCAATGACAGGTCGGCATGGTTGAGGATTCTTTTAAAGGCTGGGTGAGCGCTCGCTTCGAGGAGAAACTCTGGGCCAGGCGTAACAACCTGGTGGAACCGTGGCTGGCTAAGCAACTGTTCAGCCTCGACCACCGCCTCAACCAAATTCAGATCATGAATATGTACCCCGAGGATTTCCCGTCGTCGCGCAGTCATATCTTGCAGTATAACGCAAAATATGCTATACTACTATCCCTATGGCTAGAACAAAGCTACTCCTTACGGCGATCCTGGTCGCTGTGGTTACGTTACCAACGATTGTCTGGGCATCATATGACCCAGCCTATAATTATAACTTCATTGTCAGCGATGATGACTTGCTGGATTCGGCCAGCATGAATCAAACCGTCATCCAGCAATTTCTCGCCGGCCATGGTAGCCAACTGGCCGACACATCCTTTAGCGTGACCGATCCAGCCACGGGAATAGTCACGCAGAAACCCGCCAGCCAGCTCATCTTCGAGGCCAGTCAGAATTATAAGATTAATCCGAAAGTTATTCTGACCACCTTGCAGAAAGAAGAGTCACTCATTGATGATGACGGGATAAGCTCCTACCAAACTCATGTCGATTGGGCCATGGGCTACGGCGTCTGCGATTCATGTTCAACCAATGATCCGACTGTTCAAGCCTTCAGAGGTTTCGCCAATCAAGTTGACCTGGGAACGAAGGCCTTCCGCCGATACTATGATCAAATTACCAGCCGTGGGTTCACCACAAGCGGTTGGGGGCCGACCATCGCCAAGCAGCTGTTCTGCTCCGATTACGAAACAACGGTGGACGGTTTTTGTCCGGCCGCGTCCACCCCGACGACCGTCGTCCCGGCGAACTTCGTGACCTCTACCTTGTATACCTACACGCCGCATTTTCATGGTAATTACAATTTTTGGCGAATCTGGAATCGTTTTGGCTTTAATTTTAAGCGGCTCTATCCCGACGGGTCGTTATTGAAGGCTCAAGGCAGCTCGACCATCTATCTCATTCAGAACGGGATTAAGCGGCGCTTTGCCAGCATGACCGCTTTCTTGTCGCGCTATAGTTCGAAAAAAGTCATTACGGTACCGGCCGACCATTTGCTCCAGTATGAAAATGGCCGGGACATCGCGTTTGCGAACTACTCGCTGTTAGCGTCGCCGAAAGGAGGAGTCTATCTCCTGGTTGATGATGTCAAGCGCCCGATTACCTCGTCGGCTGTTTTTCGCTCAGCCGGTTTTACAAAAGAAGAAGTAACGAAAGTAAAATGGGACGACCTAAACCAATTTCCGGACGGTTCTTCAATTACCGCCGAGAATATTTTTCCGGCCGGCCGTCTTCTGCAGAATAAAAAAACGGGCGGTATCTTCTTAGTGAAAGATGGAATCAAGCATCCGGTCTACAGTAAGCTCGTGTACAAAGATCAATTTGGACTTCAGAAACCAGTTCGAATTCCGGGCGCCCAACTTGATGGGTATCCTTCCGGCGCAGCTGTAGGTTTTCGTGATGGCGACCTTGTCCAGAGCCGGACAACGAACCAAGTATATTTTATTTCCAACGGTTACCGCTTGCCAATCGTTGGTCCAGCAGCTTTTGCGGCCTACCGGTTTAGCTGGTCAAATGTTCTCAAGGTTGACGACACGTCGCTCAGCGTCCACCCGATCGGACCAGCTCTGAACGTCGATTCGACTGTTCAAAGCGCCAGCCATCCGTAGTCACCTATGCCTTTGGTGGCCGCGGCGGTCGTGCCGCACAGCCCAGTTCTCATTCCCACGGTGGCCGGCGAACATGCTGGTTTGCTTGATCGTACTCGTCAGAGCGTGAGCGAGATAGCAGCTGAGTTTTACGCGCGCCAAGTCGAAACAATTCTCATCATCACTCCACATGGGCCGGTGCTAGGCGATCGTCCGACGCTGAATCTAGCCGGTGATTTCCGTGGTCGGCTGATTGAGTTTGGCGACGATCAAACATCATTAACAGCGACTGGGGCCGTCAAAAGCGCCCAGGACATTAAACTCCAAGCGGAGCGTCAAGGGCAAACAATAGCCAGCGTAACGACCAATCTTCTTGACTACGGATCAACTGTCCCGCTGACCTTCTTTCTTCCCGCCCTCCCGACGGTCACTATTCTTCCCATCACCATTGTCCAGCAAGAGCCAGCTACGCTTATTCATTTTGGTCGAATCCTGGAAGAGTTTTTCCATGAACAATCTACCCGATTTGGCTTACTGGCCTCAGCCGACCTGGTCCGCCGCTCCGACGATGCTTCTCCTCGACCGGTCCAAATTGAGCGGACGATCGGGCAAGCCATTGGCCAAGTCGACCCCGGTCCACTACTCTCGCTCCTGCCTCAGTCTGATATATGCGGGTTCGCGCCAATTGTCGCCTTTCTCTCATGCCTTCAACCTTTGGCTCGCCGGGGGATTACTCGAAGTTTTCAAGCTGCTTTGAAAGTCGGTTTAATGGTGGCCACGATTGAAGTGTGACGAACATGCCGATCGCTGCGGTGGCCCTTCTTCGCAAGCTTCCTTCCGGCCGGGCGTCGTTTGATTACCAGATTCCTGACGACCTCCATCTTGAGCCCGGCCATCTGGTCGAGGTCCCCTTTCTTCGGCAGTCAGTCCGAGGAGTAGTTTGGGATCTTCGTCAAACGTCGCCGGTCGCCGGTCTTCGGCCAATTTCCCGGCTTCTCCATCCCCTGCCGATCGTGACGGCCTGGCAACGAACAACCGCCCAAGCGATCCACGATCAAACGTGGGCCTCGTGGGGACATATTCTCAGCGGAGCAATTCCGCTCTATCCTCGTCGCACTATTACCGTTACTGCGCCTCCCCACATGGAGCGGCAGCCAGTTTCTTTCCCTCCCCGTACCCAGTGGTACCGGTCGCGGCCACAAGCCGAAAATGAAATCATGAATTGGCTTCTGCACACAGCGGGGCCGCGACTTGTCCTGACACCAACCATTGAAGATGTTGAACGGCTGACGGCGCGAGCCCTGGAACAGCATCTACCGGTCAGGGCAATTCATCGCCATCTTGGTCAAGTGGCCTACCGCCAGATCTACGAAGAGGTCCGCCAAGGGACATGTCAGATTATTCTTGGGACTGCCAGCGCCCTGCTCCTCCCCTTTCCGGTTGAGCCACTTATTTTCCTTGATCAAGAAGAACACCCGAGTCACAAATCAAGTCAGCAACATCCGCGCTACGACCTGCGGTATATTGTCATGAGCTCACATCGATTAGCTGCTGTCTCGACTCCAGCTCCGTCACTTTGGTGGTTCAACCGTCTCCAACCTACTCCCCCGCCGCCAGTGCATGGGCGATTGTTGGCTTCACTTGACCAGCCAAGTCAGCAATTTTGGGTCTCGGCTCAGTTTGAGCAAGTGCTTGAAGATGCGACTCATGAAGAACAGAAGGTCGCGGTCATTGTTCCACGTCGTGGCTACGCATCGGTCGTCCGCTGTCGTCAGTGCGGCTTATCGTTGACCTGTCCAGTTTGCCACCACCCATCGAGCCTAACGGGCCGACCGCCGGAACCTGTCCGATGTCAATTCTGTCAACACGTATCGGCGGTACCATCAACCTGTCCGCGCTGTGGCAGTGTTGAATGGAACTTCTCAGGTCTCGGGCCGGAGCGTATGGCTGAAATGCTGGGGCCACGTTTGCCCCAGGCACTGATTGGAACCTACCAACTCTATCGTCAATTGACTGGCCATTCAGTCAGGACAATTATTGTGGCCCATGGCGATGCCCTACTCAACGTTCCTGACTTCAGTTCAGAAGAGCGGGCTTGGCAGTACCTGGCCCGTCTCCAAGCGTCGAATCCAACCAGCCAGGTCATGGTCCAAACATTTCACCCGGAACACGATTTTTGGCAACGTTGGCGGAACAGTGACGACGAGAGTTGGTACCGGGCAGAGGTACAGATCAGGCATCGACTCCACCTGCCCCCAGTGACCGATCAATGGCTAGCTCGAATTCCTGGCCCGAACGATGGTCGGACCGTGGAACGAATGGTTCAACATCTTCAAGGTACCTTTGGAGGAAAAATACTCGTCTCTATCCTGCCTCCAGTATCAGGTCGGACGACGTCAGGACAACGCCTCCTACTTTCATCGCCTGATCAGCCCCTGCAATCATTACTGAACGGACCCGAACTCTTTCCCACCCCTTGGCAAGTAGAAACCGTCGTCACCAGTTGGCTCGATTGAGCTTGTCGTCAGGTACAGGCTCGGTTACACTACACAACATGGCCACAACGCTTCCGCTCTGGCTCCTCCGGCAGCCCGATCAGGCTCAACTCTTACGCACCCTGGCTCCCTCGGTTGAGCTGACTGATATTTCGCGTGCCTGGTTTCAAGACATGATTGACGACATGGTCCAGACCATGTACGCCGCGGAAGGCATTGGCTTAGCCGCTCCACAAATTGGACAATCACTTCGCGTAGCGGTCATTGCGCGCGAAGTCGATCAGCGAGATGAATGCCTAGTGATGATCAACCCTCGGTTGAGTACCTGGTCGGCCGAGCTCGAACGGCTCGAAGAAGGCTGTTTATCAATCCCCGGTGTCTATGGTCCAGTCGCTCGGCCAACAGCGGTCACCTTGTCCGCGCTTGATCGCCATGGTCAACCCTTTCGCTTGAAAGCTAAGGAATTACTGGCCAGAGTCATCCAGCATGAGGTCGACCATCTTGATGGACGTCTCTTTATTGACCGCGCTGAAAAAATAACCCGCGGCCGGAATCTTTTGTGAAAACACGAATTGTCGTCTTTGGGTCTGGCGCATTTGGCCGGCCGAGCTTTTCCGCACTGGCTGATGCGGATAACGTTGAGATTGCCGCTGTGGTCAGTCAGCCAGCCCGTCCCGCTGGTCGCCAGCGGGTACTTACCCCGACCCCAATCGCAACCTGGGCCCAGGAACAGTCACTTCCCATTCTGACGCCAGAACGTCTTCGCGGGAATAGCCAGGTCGAAGAAAAATTGAAGAAGATTGAAGCACATTGTTTTATCGTTGCTGACTATGGTTTAATCCTACCTCCTACGGTCTTAGCAATTCCCAAAGCCGGCTGCGTGAACATTCATGGTTCATTACTGCCACTCTATCGCGGCGCTGCTCCAGTTGCCTTCGCCATTGCCGATGGTCAAGCGACGACGGGCGTGACGCTGATGCTCATGGATGATGGGCTTGACACTGGTCCTATTCTTTCCCAGTATTCGCTGCCTTTATCCGGTCATGAGTTTCGATCAGACGTTGAGGACGCCCTGGCTGATCTGGCAGCCAGACATATCGTCAAGGACATCAGGCGCTACTGGGCCGGGCAACTTCAGCCACAGCCGCAAGACCACGTCCATGCTTCACTGGCGCCAAAGCTGACACCCGATGCCGGTCGAGCCGATTGGTCGTCAGCAGGTCTCCTTGAACGAAAAATCCGAGCCTTCACCCCCTGGCCCGGGGTCTGGACGACATGGCGTGACCAACGGATTAAATTGTTAGCTGCGACGATTGCCCCGGGCCGCTCGACGAGCGCTCCCGGAACGGTTGAAGACGTGGCCGGCCAATGGGGTATTAGTTGCACCGACGGCTGGCTCCTGCCCACTAAAGTTCAGTTCAGCGGTAAACAGGTTCAATCAGCTGCCTCCATTCCGGGGAGTTATCCCGGATTCATTGGTACTCGACTGGGGATCTAACGGCGACTCTTCTCAGTCACCCAAAAACCAAGGTATTTTCCCAACAGGAGTCGTGTTTGTGCTTCGATCGCTGGGACCGATCCGAAGAGGATCATCGTGATCGGCAACAGCAGCCATTGCACGACCATCACGAGCGACTGGTAGACCGGAATGTGTTGGGGCCGTCGCGGGAGAAGGGCGGTACTGATCACAGCCGACGTCACTAATCCAATCATCGCCCCAGTCATCAACCCTTGAAGGAGTCCCGGGGCAGTTTGAGCTAATACTGAGCTGGCCACGGCTGCGTTGGCAATGTGGAACGGTAACCATCCCAGGAGAAGAATGAGGACCGGGGCGGTGGCCCATGAAAAAGTACCCTCGAATTGGTTCAGCGTCAGTCGGATGCGCAATCGTCGTGGTAATGTGTGACCGTGAAGAAAATTCCAGACCATGTATGGAAAATTTTCAACGCCATATGCCCAGCGCCGAATTTGTTTGTACTGATTGACCATGCTTCGCCAGAATGTTCCCGCCTGAACCGTATCCATGGAGATCGGAATGTACATCGGCGTAACTGAATAATCACCGTCGTACCGGAGTAAACACTGGACGAAAATCCGGGAGTCTTCGGACACAACATCATTCTGCCAGAAACCAACATCGACCAGGGCCTGCCACGGCATACTGTGCGACGAGAACGTGAATAAACGATCTGGACGCATAGTGTCACCGAGAAGCCAAAAGGTTGTACTCGTCGCGACCACGCGGGTCAGGGCAAGCGCATCCCAGACATTATTATGGAAAAGTGGGATCGGTTGGTAACTCGTGCGCAGACGGTTGGGGTGTCGAAGGAAAGCCACGGTCAGGTAGCTAAAATACTGAGGGTGAGCGACTGAATCGGCATCGAACGTGGAGACGAGAATATCAGCATATAGCCAGCCCCACTGATCAATGAGTTTTTTTACCTGGTGTCCGGCGAAGGCGATATTTGCTCCTTTTCCGGCGATTTCACCAGACACGCCGTCTGGATGCTCGGTCACAATAAAGTGTCCAAACTGTGATTGATATTCTTGCAGTAACCGGCCGGCAATCGGAGCAATACGGTCGTGCTCCCGTCCCTCCGTCGCTAAGACGACGAACATCTGTTCTCGTGGATAAGAAATTGAGGTCAGCGAGTTGAGCGTTCCTCGCAGAACCGCCTCACTCTCTCCATAGGTCGGGAGCATCACCACGTGTCGAACGCGTCGCCATGCTGGGAACATTTCGAGTTGAGCCTGCCAATCAATCGCCTGATCATGCCGGAAATGCCGGTAGGCCAAGATGAGGTAGGTCATGACATAGAGGACACGGACTAGCCAATACACATCAAAGACGACCACGAAGGCGATCGCCCAGACGGGTTTAACGAAAAGAATGGTGATGGCCGATACGAGGGTCAGCCAGACGGCCAGGCCCGGCAACATCTCTAACCACCGGTACTGGGTTCGTTCAGACGGTTGAAGGCGACGTAACCACTGCGGCGAAGCCATAGCGATTATCGAATGGTCACGATGTCATTGATTGCGCCGCCGGCTAAGGCCAGCGCAATACGGTCGTGGCTGTGACTATAGAGAGTGAACAGTTTCTCGCCCTTAGCAATTTTTTGACCAAGTTTCTTATGGAGGAAAATGCCGGCCAACTTGTGATCGGGGGCGCCAAGCGTCCGGGCCACGTCATCGAGCGCACGATTGTTCATGGCGGTTAGGCGTCCGGCCCGAGGCGAAACGCAGCGGTACGTCTTAGCTCCAAGCGCCACATGGTTAGCATCGATGTGTGGGTTTCCTCCCTGGGCCTGGATAATCTGTTGCATCTTTTTCCAAGCTTGACCGGACCGCAATTGCTTGGCTGCGCGCGCGACTCCTTCACCGCGAGCACAGAAGCCGCTCAGTTCGAACAGCTGACCAGCTAAAGCAATAGCCTTTGTCTCTAAATCAAATGGCCGAATGGATTTTTGTTGCAATACCCGGAGCACGTCCCGCGCTTCAAGCGCTGGGCCAATGCCCTGGCCAATTGGCTGGCGGGCTGGGTCGAATTGCACTTTGACTTTCATGCCAAAGGCTCGTCCGACCGCCAAAAACTTTTTCTCTATAATCTGAGCGGTCCGGCGATTTGGAATTTTTGTGTTCGGCCCGTACGGCATGTCGATGATTAAGTACTTGATGCCCATAGCTACTTTCTTGGCCATAATGCTGACGATCATTTTATCGTACGGCTCAAGTGACAACGGCCGGGAAACGCGGATAATCAAGTCATCGGCCGGAGCAATGCTCAATCCCCCGCCCCAAATGAGGCAGGCACCAGTTTGGCGGACAATGCGGCGGACAGCTGCTCCATTGAATGAGACGGGTGCCAGAACCTCCATGGTGTCGGCCGTTCCGGAGGGTGAGGTAATGGCCCGTGAGGAGGTTTTCGGAATGATTAAGCCAGCCGAAGCAATGATCGGGATGGCCACCATCGTCGTCCGGTTTCCGGCTAACCCTCCAACCGAGTGCTTGTCAACCACCCGACCCCGGCCCCAGCGAAACATTTCTCCAGTTTGGGCCATGGCTTTGACCATCCAAAAAAGTTCTTTGGGGGTGTACGGATGAACGTAGCCAGAAGCAACAAAATATGTCGTCTCAATCGCACTCAACTGACGGTCGACGATATCTTCGATGATTGACCGAATCTCTTTTTCCGTTATGGCTTTCCCAAGTAGCTTTTTTTTGATGGCCGAGATTGATGGTCGGCGGGAGACAACTTCAATTCTGATCGGCCCGCCAGGGCGCGGCTTGAGCACTTTCCAGACGTCCTCAAAAAGCCCAAGTTCTCCATGGTGAATAGAATGATGCGTGACGTCAGCCACGGCAATGACTTTTCGGCGGCGGTAGCTCAGCTGTAAACGGTCCCCGGGCAGAATGCCAAAAGCCTGGGCATCCCGGCCACGGAGAACAACAACCCGCGTCTCGCCGCCGGTATCAAGATCGACCCGCCGAGCTTTGACGATCAGTGACATGATTAGGGCGATAATGGAACGATCGCGACTGGACGCCGTGCCGACGAACGCTTGAGGAGTCCTTGTTTGGCTCCGACATACCCGATGACGGATTCACTGTTTTCGTTCCCAAACCGAAGTGCCCGGGGAATGTCCGCGTGACGGATGTAGGACCCAACGAAGCCACAGCCAAAGGCATCTCCGGCACCAGTTGTGTCGACAACCCGGATTTGATGCGTCCCGCAGTGCCAGGCCATGGTGGTCGTTCCGCCAAGCGATCCCTCAGTGCCCTGGGTCACCAGGGTCACACCACGCACCAATGCTCGGAGACGGTGAAAGGCTTCCTCATCTTGGTCATGCGTTAAGTTCATGAGCCTGGCCGCCTCTTCCTGATTGAGCGATAAGATGTCCACGGTTTGAATCAGCGGTAAAAGCTTGACTAAACCTAGAGCTAACTCACCTGCCCCAGGATTCCAAGCAATTTTGATGTTGTGTCGGCGGGCATGTTGCCAGAGCCGACGGAGAACGGTGAGGTCTCCACCGAGTGATGAGACGTACATCCACCGGGCCCGGAGCTTCGTCCACGGAAAGTCACGGGTCTGAAAATCAGCTGAGGCGCCGCGGTAGACCAACGCCGTCCGTTCGCCTCGTGGCGTTAAGAGGAGGACAGAATAACCAGATTGTTTCCGCCGGTCGTGGATAACTAAGGACGTATCGACCCGATCATCATCAAGTGCCCGTAGAATTTCTTTTCCACGCGCATCAGAGGCGCCAATTTTTCCGACGAATCCTGTTCGCCAGCCTTGCCGTGCAAACCCGACTGCGGTGTTCGTGCCACCACCACCCGTTTCAAACGTTAACTCATCAATCTCAATTTTTGACCCAAGTGCAAAACACTCCGCTTCACCCGTGCTGAAGGTTTCATCACGGATCACTTTGATTGCCCGGCTTCGCAAAAAAACATCTCGCGTGGCTGCTCCAACCGTAATGACATCAAAGGGTTTCATCGACCTTTCTTTCGGCTGCCAAACTCAACGATCTTTTTTTGAACCGTCGCCATGATAGCCTGACGAGAAGGTTCGAGTATTTCACGCGGGTCAAATAGCTTCTGGTTTTTGATTGTCCGTCGCAGAGCTTGGGTAAATGCCAAACGAAGGTCAGTATCAATATTGACCTTGCAAATCCCTAATCCAATCGCCCGTCGCAGGGCAACGGCTGACGTCCCCGATGCCCCGTGCAGGACGAGCGGAACCGTCACCCGGCGGCGAATCTTTGACAGCAGGTCGAAATGAAGACGCTCGCCGGGGCGTGGCAAACCATGAGAGTTCCCAATCGCTACCGCAAAAGCATCGACCTTCGTTCGTTTGACGAAATCAGCCGCCTGGTTAGGGTCAGTTAGAATAAGATCTTTCGAGCCTTTCCAGTCTTGGTCATACTTGACCCAACCAACTTCTCCCTCAACTCCAATTCCCCGCCGGTGTCCAGCCTTGACGACCGTCGCAGTATCCCGGACGTTCCGTTCGTACGGCAGGTGGCTGCCGTCAAACATAATACCGCTATACCCTTCGGTTAAGCAGTTCTTGGCTAACTTCACCGAGCGGCCATGATCTAAATTTAAGACGATGGGAACACGGTATTTTTTGGCCATGGTCCGGATCAGCGCCGACATTTCTTCCAGGCCAGCATAGGCGATGGCTTTTTCTGAGGTATTGATGATGACCGGAGAGCGCTCAGCAACCGCCGCCGCGATAACGGCTTGGGCTTGTTCTAAGTCGGAAACATTAAATGCACCGACGGCATAGCGGCCCCGCTGGGCTTGACGCAGAACCGATTGCAACGTGGCCAACATGTTCGTAGATTAGCATAGTTTTATGATCTTGTCAGCCGTCGTAATCTGTCCCATTCGGCCTTCGGATGTTTGTTGCGCATGATGTCTGAACCGACGACCACCTCCTGCGCGCCCGCGGCGATCACGAGCGGAATCGTTTGGGCATTCATTCCCCCATCGACAGCAATGGTGAGCTTCGGCCAGCGTCGCCGGAGCTGGGCTACCCGGTTTATCGTTTGTTGTTGAAACGGCGCTCCGTACCGGCCTGGATGGACGCTCATGATCACGACCCGCCGAAAGGGTAGATGCCGGGCAAGAGATGATAGCGCGGTCGTCGGGTTGATTGCGAGCGAAACGCGAATTCCTTCCGATTGAAAAAGTTTTATGGCGGGGCGGAGCTGTGATCCAAGTTCCACGTGGACCACGACCGATGGTATCCGTAACCTTTTGACCACCTTCAGCCAACCAATTGGACGCTGCACCATCAAGTGGAGCTCCGCTCGGGGCAGAGGAGAAAAGGAAGCGAGCGTCTTTTGAGTAATTGACCGACTAGTGACGAACAAGCCATCCATAATATCGATGTGGATAGCCGTGGAGAGTTGGCGAGCCAAATCTATTCGGCGCCGGAACGTTGAACGTTGGCCAGCCAAAACTGCGGGCAGGATTTTAATGCCCATGCTCCAGGCGACCAATCTCTCGTAACCGCCGATTAAACCGCTTGGTGGGACGATACTTTGTTGTCAGCCAGGCGCGGAGAATGGCCCGAAGTTCTGGCCAATCGTGGTAATCGGCTGCTAAAGACAAAACATTAGCGTTTTCATCCAGCCGAGATTTTTTTGCCATGAGTGATGAGAACGCTTGGGCGGCCCGAACGCCAGAGAATTTATTGGCCACGATAGCCATACCTATCCCTGACCGGCACACAGCTATGCCGCGGCTGTTCCGTTGGCGCTGGACATGGCGAGCTAACGTCGCCGCCCATACCGGGTAGTCATCCGAGACATCAAGATGAGCTGGTCCAAGGTCAGTGACTGGATATCCCTGCTCGGTCAGCCAACGCGCTATCGTCGTCTTGAGTTTGAAGCCACCATGATCCGAAGCCAAATAAATCATGCCGCCGACTTAGTAATTGGCGTTTGTCGTAAAAGTCCCGGTCGCTGAAGAATTGGTCACCGACGTATTCACCTGGGTGGTCACGCCAACGTTGGTGTTCTGCGTGGTCACGGATGTTTGAGCATAACAACCAGCTCCAAGAATTGTTAGGGCGGCGGCCACCAGGCCCAAGCTGAGGATTTGACGCATAGGTGTTGAGTGAGTTGATGAAATTACTTCTGTGTTGACGGAAGATCTGCCGGGAACTGGTAATTCGCCGGAGGGGTAATTGTTGTCCCAATCGGGGCGACAATAATGGCCAGTGATTGATGATCATGCATGACCGTTTGAGCGCCGGTGGCGATTTCCTTTCCGTCCGAAAAGAGTTTCAATTGATGTTCAGCGTCGACCGTCGTATTGAGAACTTTGGTCGGAGTCAGGGCTTTACCCCAGACTTGAAAAAAATCAGCGATCGTGAAGTCCTCTTTCACCGGTGATTCCATATGAATGATACCAGTCTCATCATGGGTATGGATGGGGTGCAGACAGGTGGACGATATACCAGTATCGGCCGGGATGGTTTGTTCTTCGCCGTTAATGATAATGGTGATGTGGCTATGAATATGAAAGGTCGTGGCCATGTCGGTTGTACAGGACTTCACCAAATTGACATGGGCTTGTTTGGCTTTAGCCGTTTTCTCAGCCGCCGTCGGTTGGGGCCGAGAAATGATCCACCAGGCTCCTGCCCCGATGACGATAACCAGTAATGACAGCCACAGCCAGCGTGAATTGCTTCGCGCCGGAGGCGCTTGCTTTCGTTCCAGCCGTTTACGCGCCCGCCGCTGGGCCCGAGTTTCAAAGGTAGTAGACATCGTCGTTAGGAGAGAGGTTCAAGTATACGTTTAGCCACGGAGCATCGTCAATTGTTGGCGAGCAGCATCGCTCATTTTACTAGGATCCCATGGTGGATCAAAGGTGAGATCGATCGTCACCTCATCAACCCCAGTGGCTGTTTTGACTTTAGAGACAACTTCTTCGCGGAAGTATGGAACGAGCGGGCAGCCTGGAGTTGTGAGCGTCATCGTTAGGCCAATAGCTTTTGGGCCGACGTGGACATCGTAGACTAAACCTAAACTAACAATATCAATCCCCAGCTCCGGATCATCACACGTCTTCAACACGTTCATGACGTCCTCAGCCGTGGCCATATTTATTCCTCGCGCATGAATGGCGAGCGAGCGCCGTTGGCGTGAGCTTCGGCCAGGTACCGTTCGGTTTCAAGAGCGGCCATGCAGCCGAAGCCGGCCGCGGTCACCGCCTGTCGGTACCGCCAATCGGCGACGTCCCCGGCGATGAACACACCCGGGATTGAGGACTTCACACCATCGATGACCTTGAGATATCCCGGTCCAACTAATTCGAGTTGACCTTCAAAAATTTTCGTGTTCGGCTGGTGACCAATGGCGAGGAACATGCCTTGTGTCGGAAAATCTTCCGTTGCTTTGGTTGTCACAGTACTCAACTGGACACCAGTAATCGTATCCTGACCCAAGACATCAGTAATATTCGTGTTGTAGCGGACAGAAATCTTTGGATCGGTCGCCGCTCGATGCTGCATGGCTTTACTGGCCCGTAGTTTATCACCACGAACAAGAACAGTGACCTTTGTCGCAAACTTCGTCAGGTACGTCGCCTCTTCCATAGCGCTATCTCCTCCCCCAACGACAACCACGTCTTTGCCGCGAAAAAAGAATCCATCACAGGTCGCGCAAGCGGATACTCCCTTCCCGCGCAATCGCTGTTCATTCGGTAAGCCAAGCCATTTAGCGGTTGCACCCGTCGCAATGATCACCGCGTCAGCTTGATATTCGTCGCCGTCTGTCCAGAGTTTCAGCGCGCCACCCTTGAAATCGACCCTGGTAACTGAGCGCTCGATAAGCGTCGTGCCAAAGCGAACAGCCTGGGCTTTCATCTGATCCATCAACTCCGGTCCGAGAATTCCTTTGGGGAAACCAGGGAAATTATCAACGTCTGTCGTTGATTGTAACTGTCCGCCCGGCTCAGGACCAGCGAAAAGGATCGGCTGTAAATCCGCCCGACTGGCATAGATGGCGGCAGTGTACCCGGCTGGGCCGGAACCGATAATAGCAAGTTTCGTCTTTGTCATGAGGGCTTAGTTTAGCATATTCTTTATTCCATGTCCTTTTTCCAGACTCTTGTTTTTGCCTTACCTTAGCTAAAAAAACTACCTTACCCAGGCTGTGGTAGTCAATCCACAAGGAAAAATAGCCGTTTTCCTAAGGATTTGCTATACTCCACCAGCGAATATTACTAATCACTAGGGAAACACCTATGGCAGACAAGCCAATGACGAAGTCAGGGTTCATCGCCTTCCTGGCGGAAAAGTCTGGAATGAGCAAGAAGGATATCGCCACCTTCTGGGATTTAGTTGTCGACACAGCCTACAAGCAAGCCAAGTCGGCTGGTGAGATCACCTTGCCCGGTCTCGGCAAATTGATGAAGAAGAACCGGGCCGCTCGCATGGGTCGCAACCCAGCCACGGGCGCCACGATTCAGATCCCGGCCAAGACGGTCGTCAAGTTCCGCGTCGCCAAAGCCGCCAAGGATTCGATCCTCGGGAAGTAATCTCGATTTTCTCTCAACACCCCTCAGCTGAGGGGTGTTGTATTTTGTAATCCTCGAACCACCGCTCTGTTCCTGCCCGAAGAAGCAGGCCAAAAACTAGACCTCAAATGATTGTCCCAACTGCGGAATGGTGACGTTCCAGTCAGGGTGATCGGTGAGTAATCTCCGTGACAATGCTTCAGCCCGATCTGGTTCGGCATGGACCAAGAAAATACGTTTTAATCCAGGGATCGCTGCGGCATAGGCTTCGAGTTCATTGGCGTCGGCGTGAGCGCTTAAATCATTGATAATCTTGATCTGGGCGCGGACCGGTACTGTTTGACCAAAAAGTTGCAGCTGCGGTGCGCCGTTAATCAGCCGCCGACCGGCGGTATGGGTCGCTTGGTAGCCGGTGAACAAAACGATATTCTTTGCATCGGGCAAATAATTTTTCAAG
This sequence comes from uncultured Gammaproteobacteria bacterium, assembly GCA_964518425.1. Lineage (GTDB taxonomy): Bacteria > Patescibacteriota > Patescibacteriia > SBBC01 > CAIJZX01 > CAYLHT01. The sequence goes on along the minus strand of CAZFGG010000005.1, from coordinate 8,384 downwards.
TGATGCATCACGCGCCCACCATTGGCCATGCCGGAGGCGCTAATAATCATCATCGGTCCCGGTTGACCGTTAATCGCTTTTGATTCTTCTACCGAATGGGTATAGATGAGATTCCGAAAGACAAGAGGGTTCTCTCCGAGGCGCCCGAAGTCAGTTTGCGCTTGACTATCGTAGTCCTTGTGATGATGTTCAAAAACATCAGTCACGCGCCCGGCCAGTGGACTATCGACATAGATGGGTATACGTGGGATCAGTCCGCGGTCAGTTAATTGATGTAAGATGTACACCAGCTCTTGGGTCCGGCCAAGGGAGAAAGCTGGAACAATAATTTTACTTCCATTGGCAATCGCCGACTGAACGATATCAACAAGTTGCTGGTTAACGACAGCCACCGGATGATGGAGGCGGTCCCCATACGTCGCTTCGAGAATGAGCGTGGCCGCGGCATCGGTGACCGGCTCAGGGTCGTGGAGCAGCGGCGCCCCATACCGACCAAGGTCACCGCTGTAGACCAGCCGTTCTCCCCCGCCGTCAACCACAATGACTGCTGAACCAAGAATGTGCCCGGCATCGTAGAGTTTTATCTGAACGCCAGAAAGAATAACTTGCCACGATGGGTCGTCGTGAAGGAATGGAATATTCTTCCACTGGGTCATCACCGGTGGCACATCCAACGGCCCATAGAGCGGATCAAGGGGAGGCGCGCCTGGTAAAGCATGACGGTTGATGAATTCGGCCTCTTGAACTTGGAGATTGGCAGCGTCCAACAGAATTTGCTCGGCCAAATCTCGGGTTGCGCCGGTACTAAATATGGACCCTCGAAATCCGCCCCGGACGAGGAGTGGAAGTAAGCCGACGTGATCAAGGTGAGCGTGGGAAATGACGACCGCTTCAATTGAAGCCGGGTCAAAAGCAAAATGACTATTGCGATCATGCATCTCACTTCGCCGGCCTTGATGCAATCCACAATCAAGAAGGAAGCGATGGCTGGCCAGCTCAACCAAGTGTTGCGATCCGGTCACTTCTCCCGCCGCTCCGTAAAAAGTAAGGTGCATGTTATTGAGGGTCAGTTGCTCGTGTCGACGCTACGCAGGCCTGCAAAGATGTGGTCATGGTCCAACCGCACCGTCCATTGATTTGTTGTTTACACGACGCGGTGTGATAGCAGGCATAGGTTGCTTTGTAGAGACAGTCGGTCACAACATCGTGGTCAGCGCAAATTTCCCCACTGCACCCCGTCGGCCGACAGGTGACTGGCAGGGTTCTGGGCGCGTGGTTGAATCCCCCACTGGAAAACCAAGCGAGTACTCCGACAAGGAAGATTCCCATCACCAACAGCACAACTGCCTGATTAGTCATGTGGTCAGGTTATACATGATCGCGATGACAATCATAGTGAGAATGATAATGAGAGCGATTTTGCCCATGTGCTTGACGTATGGTGTACACAGTGTAGCATATCTCCAGCGAGTATTTTACTCGAGCTCGTACCTTAGCCAAGGAGGTAAAGCAAGCACGATCACTGGCCAGCTCAGTGAGTGGTGGTTCGTCAACTGTCTCAAAAAAAGAGAATACGCCCAGTCAACAAAGGGTCCCTATTTTCCCAGCCTAGGGACCCTCTTTTTTGGATATAGAAAATTGAAAATACTTGGTGTTGGCTCCGGGACTTGGATTCGCCCTTTCGGGCCGGGTCGCTTTACGACCCGTCTCCCAGACTCGACCCAAGATACCCGCCTCTCCCGCACTCGGCTCGGGGACCTGGATTCAATCCTGGGCAGCGACGACTTGCCACCGGCAACTCGTCGATCGCTTCCCCGGCTCAGATGCGGGGGTCGCTTCTGCCCTTCGAATCCTCCCGTTGGAGTTGAATATTTTTCTTAGGACGAAGACTAAGGTTCTATTTGGCTCCGGGACCTGGATTCGAACCAAGATACCCGCCTCCAAAGGGCGGTGTCCTACCATTAGACGATCCCGGAAGGAAAACGGAGCGAGTGTAGCATGTCTCACTCCCTGCTTCAAGCTATACTCGCAAATACCGTCCGATCGCGAAAATCGATGACAATGATGCCAGGCCGCAACCGACCGCCACCTCAAGCCCAAGAATCGGCCAGATGTGCTGGTGAACGTAGCCGACAACATTGATGTCGTAGCCAGCAAAGAAGGTCCGTAGCCATGGATTCGCGATGCTCAGGATCGGCAGGAGAATAGCTGTCGTGAGCAGACTGGCGACTAACCCATAGAGAATACTCGTAATGATGAAGGGTCCCCGAACAAAAGCGTCTGAGGCGCCGACGAGCTTCATAATTCCAATTTCCTCGCGTTGAGAATAGATCGCTACGCGGAGCGTATTGAAGACCATTAACCCAGCAATGAAGGCGAAGACAATAGTGAGCCACAGTGTCGCCTGCTGGACGCGCTGGACAATAAGCGAAAGCTTGCTGATAACGGTTTGATTCGTTTCAACATCATTGCCCGTGTCTTGAATGCTCGATTGGTATTTCGGGTCTTTCAGGGTCTTGGCAATGGCCCCATAGCCATCCAGCGTTTTCGCGGTGATGACGAGGCCGGCACCAAGTGGATTGTCCCCGAGTGCGGCGATAGCCGCGTTGATTAATTCCGGATTTGCTTGGGACTTCCGTAATTCAGCCAAGTGTTCAGCCCGCGTGATCACGCGGATCGATTGGACTTCAGGTTTGCGTAAGAGGTCTTCGCGAATTTCCTTGACTCGTTGTTCGGACGTCGTGGGCGTGAAAAAGACGGACAGGTTGATCTTGTGACGAACCGCGACCAACGTTTGTTGTCCAACAACATTGACGCCAGAAACGAGGCTGATCAAGAATAGGTTGAGGGCCAAAATGACGACCGTAATGACCGATAACCAAATATTCCGCCAGAAATTCTGAACCCCGAACCGCAACATTCTGATGAAGGTGACCATACTTAGAGTAAGTATTTTCCAGCTTTTTGATCGGCGATGATGTGCCCGTGGTCAAGCGTGATGACTCTTTTCCGCAACATGTTCACGATCTCACGGTTATGGGTGACGAGCACAATCGTCGTCCCAAATTCGTTGATCTTTTGCAGGAGTGTAATGATTTCTTGGGCATTAATCGAATCAAGGTTTCCGGTTGGTTCGTCAGCCACCAGGAGTTTCGGACGGTGAACGAGTGAACGGGCGATCACCACGCGTTGCTGTTCGCCCCCGGAAACTTGGTCGGGAAAGCGATCCATCTTGTGTTCAAGTCCAACAATTTTGAGGACCTGCGGAACAACAGTCTGGATGCGTTCGTTTGACTCACCGGATACTTCTAAAGCGAAACCAACATTTTCCAAGAGTGTCTTCTTTGGCAGAAGTTTAAAGTCCTGAAAGACCACCCCGATTTGGCGCCGGAGCGTTGGGACTTCGTGGTGACGGATATTGGTAATATCCCAGCCACCAATAATAATCTGTCCCCGGTCAGCATGTTCCTCGGCGATCATGAGCTTAGCCAGAGTTGTTTTTCCTGAACCGGACTGTCCCACGACCGAGACAAACTCCCCGGCGTCGATATGGAGAGAAACGTCCTCTAAGCCAGCATTACGCCGCTGGTAGATCTTGGTGACGTGTTCGAGCGTAACCATGGTCTACGACCACTGGTAGACCTGCCAGGCCCATTGCGCTAACACAGCCGCGCTCTGGAAGCGCTCAACTGAGCTCGGTGCCCCAAGGACAACGGTGATAACCTCAGCTCCTTGCGCATTCGCTGTCCGAAGGACGTAGGTATATTTAGCCTCATCGAGATAACCGGTTTTGCCACCGGTAATTTTGACTGCGCCGAGTCCGGACAAAAGCAGTTTATCAGTACTCTTAATCGTGTGAGTTTGCTTCGTATTTCGCGTGGTAAAGGTATACGACTTGGCCAGACTCGAGGCCTTGAGTTGGGGGTAGTCATGGAAAGCGTGGCTGGCGATGACGGCCATATCATTCGCCGTCGATACGTTCCCTGGGTCAAGACCGTTGACATCGACGAAGTGGGTCTGGGTCAGTCCCCAGCTAGCCACTTTGGCGTTCATACGAGCAATGAATTCAGCCCGGCTTAAACCCGTACTTCGGGCTAAAGCTGTGGCCGCGTTGTTAGCCGAACCGACGAGCATGCTGTACAACAAGTCCTTGACACTCAACGTATCACCGACGCGGACCCGGAGGTAGGCATAGGGCGTTACGTCGGCACGCCGATAGGTCATCAGCTTCGTCATTGAAACGTTACTGTCCAGCGCGACCATGGCCGTAACTAACTTCGTCAAACTCGCGATCGAAGCGACCGCTTGGGCATTATTGCTGGCCAGGGTCGTACCGGTCGTTTGATCATAGACCACGAACGATGAGGCGCTGACCGAGGGCGCCGGAGTCGTGCCGATCAAGCTCAACTTTAAGACCGGGATGGTTTCGGCTGCGACCGACGGGGTTGTCGATACCGGAAGCGGTGCCGTGCTTGGCGTGACAACAACTTTCGTCACGCCAGCGTTCTTGACGTGAAGAGCAGCATAGGCCGGATAGGACAGATCAATAATCCGTCCAGCCGGCTGCCCCCATCGAGAGATTATTTTTACGATGACACTCCGACCAGATTCCGGGCTCGTGACGGTAACATAGTTGCCAACCGGAAAGTCATTCGATGTGCCGTGAAGCGTCGGGTATCTTTTTGAACAATGAAGACGACAATACCAACTAGCAATGCCAGCCTGAAGGCTCCGGTCTTCCACGACGGCATAGAGAGCGTCGAGCGATGTGGGCGTGGCTTGGAAAATTTTGGCTGCGGGGTTGGCCCCAGTTTTCAAAGCCGTCCACACCTTGGCTGTGTTGTCATACATCCACAGCTGTCGCTGCCAAGAACTTGAACCCATTGGCAGGACGACGGCGAGCGTTCGGTTCAATCCTGGGGTCAAGCTTGTAACACCGTTGACGGTAAGGCGGTAGACGCTGCCCAGGATGGTATGATCGGTATCAGGCAGCGCGGGCGCGGCTGCTTCACTGACCGTCCACGTCACGTCAGCCTCAGCCGGCAAGGCGTGAGGAAAAAGAGCAGCTTTAGCGCCATCAGGTAGGCTCAGTGTTTTCCCGTCGCTGATCAGGGCCGAGTCAAAATGTATCGACGGCGTTTCCGCGGCGGCTGCTGGCCGCCCGGTCATTGCCAAGCCAACGAGCACAACGTATACTGCGCTGGTCAGAATTCGCGGGTATAGTTTAGTGGTCAAACGCGACCTTCCCAAGGTTGAGTCGGGGGTTCGATTCCCCCTACCCGCTCCGAGAGGTTTAAAAAAAGAAAGGCTCGTGATGGGCCACGGGGTATTTTTCCGATTAACCGGAATCGAAGGGTAGAAGCGTGACCAAGCGGAGCGAAGGTCAAGCGATCGGCGAGTTGCCGGTGGCAAGTCGCCGCTACCCAGGACACGATTCCCCTTACCCGCTCCAACCAGAAAAACCCAGGAGAGGGCCTGGCGCGGGCCGGACAAAAGCGAGTCTGCAAGCTTTGGTTTTAGCCAACTCATCGGGGATTTAGAGTATCATACTGCCCCCGGTTTGGCAATGGATGTAATAAACGCGTCTACCTGCTGGCTAATAAATTTTGTTGCTTCAGTATCGCGAAAAGGACGGTGCGTCCGACCAGGAATTGTCATCTTCACTTTTCGTTGGCTGGCAAGACTGGCGTAGAGTCGGTCGAGACTTTGACCGCTCACCAAAGGATCATGCTCATTGGCCATGAATAAAGCTGGCACATCAATTTGGGGAAGTGTCGGCGCAACGTAGCGAGAAAAAAAACCACCAGTTTCAATAATGCCGTCGATTGGCCAGGCTGTTGTCGAGCCAAGTTGACGGTATCGCTCACGATCGTTGGTACTCAGGCCGAATTTTGGATAGTCTGTCATGAATAATCGGAGGAATCGCAAAACCAGGGGCTGTAATGCTCCCCAACCTCGATACGAGGTCGGCGCGTTGACCGTGACGACGCCTAGTGTCTGTCGGGGACGATGAACCGCATAGTCCAGCCCGAGGATTCCGCCAAATGATGATCCCACAATCACGATACTCGAGCATCGTGATTGTAGCTCGGTCGCGGCTTCGATCACCGATTGCCGCCAATCAGCAGCATGGGTTTTCCGGAGTGCCTCCAGTCCTTGCCCATGACCAGCCACGCGCATAACCATGACCGTGTAGCCAAACTTTTGGAGGTTTGAGGCAAAAAGGCGGTAATCAGCCGCAGTTCCTCCATAGCCATGAATAACGAGAATACCTGTTTGCCCACCAGCCAAAATGAACGGCTGAGCGCCGGGGGCAATTGGAGTTGACGCCTGAGTATGAGTGGGATAATCTTTCATGCGTGCCGGTGTAGCTCAGTGGTAGAGCAATGCTTTCGTAAAGCAGAGGTCGTCGGTTCAATCCCGACCACCGGCTCCAAAAAAAGTAGAGGGGAAAAATCTCGATTGAGCATTACGGGAATTTTCAGCTAGGGATTGAAGGGCAGGAGCGACCGAGTCCGCCTCGGGAGCGTCCGCCGATTTGCCAGTGACAAGTCGGCGCTGCCCGGGATCAATCCCGACCACCGGCTCTATGTGCGTTTTGCGCGCCTGGGTTATTGGGCGGTAGCTTGGCCGTTGAGGCGATCCCATTTCAAATCCGGAAGCCAAACCCAGACGGTTCGCTGCTTGAGCCAGGAGGTCAGGTACTGATCGACCGACGGGGCGGCAATAAATATTTGTTTCAGGTGGACCTGATCTTGGCCATCGACTGTTATTAGTTCGATGATTTTGATAATATGGAAACCGTATTTCGTATGAATGACCTGACTGGTACTTCCGACCGGTAACGAGAAGGCGGCATCATCTATCTCTTGAACTTGTGTCCCCCGTGACACAAAACCTAAGTCGCCACCTTGGGCTCCGTAGGCATCATCGCTGTAGGATTTAGCCAAATCTTCAAAACTCTGCTGTCCATCATGGACCAAGGCTAACACCCGGTCGGCCTGTTTCTGGGCTGCCGCGCTGAGCTCAGGATCGAAGGATAATTTTTCTTGTAGTTTATCGCGGCCGACGACGGTCCGAATAACATTTTGCTTGAATTGCTCCGGTGACCAATTATAGAGCTGCCGCACAGTCTCGGCTATTTGGCTGGGGTTTCCGGTCTGGGTAAGCTGAGTCTGGTAGGCTTGTTCAACATCCGACGCCGCGAGGCGGATATGATCAGCACTGAGGATGAACGTTAAACCACGATCCCGCACAATTTTTGTCATGGCTACTTGGCTATTTTGACTGGCTGTCCGCGCTGGGAAGGTGGACGGGCTGGAGGCAGTCAATTGATTATTATAGTGTGCCACGGCCAGATTCTGCTCAAGCCAGGCATGGGCCGAAAGAATGTGCCAACCGACACTGGCCACGGGGACAGGAACAAAACGGGTCCAGGCCGTCGTGCGATGACCTCGCCAGCCAAAAAAATAAATGCCAGCAGCGGTCACTGTTTCCACCAGAAAGGCTGCAATGAGGACTGTGATGAGTAACCAGCGAGTGAGACGAGAGGGTGAAATCATGATGAGCTTGATGAGGAGTGAGGGGCACCGAAGAAGTAGGCCCACCAGCGGGCAGGACGCGAGGCGTCAGCGGGGAGATCGGGTGATCCGGACCCAGTCGAGCTGACAGCCCCATTGCCTGAGGTTGTGCTCGGCGGTACGACAATAACCCGTTCTCCATTTTTTTTCAAGCCAAGCTGCAGCCGAGCCTCGCGCTCCTGAAAGGTTGGGCTACCGAGATAGTCAATCAGGTCTTGCAGCTGGTGTTGGTGATTTTTTGCGACGGCCACCTGGGCTTGGAGACGCTGGACTTGCTGTCGCACCTGGTGACCATTAATGAATTCCCTAACGATAGCCACCAAGAAGACTACGACCAGCGTGCCGGCCACAATCACAATTAGCCAGCTTGGTTGCCGTAGCAGAGAATGTCTAGGTGACGTTCGGGTCATGATCAGCTGGAGAGTGGAGAAGCCGATCGACTTCATCCGGTCCTAAATGAGTTTTGAGCTGCTCAACCATCTTGACGAGATCAGTAGCACTGAGCGGTCCCCCATTCGCCGGTCGACGCTGCTGCTGTAAATCAGCGAGTTGCCGCTGCAATTCGACCGGCTCAGCGACATAGTTCAAATCCAAATTTCCGTCACTGCCAGCCGTTTGCAAGACAATTGTTCCGAAGTGGAAAAGCGTCGACCACACGCCCCGAACCGTGTACCGAATGTCCTGAATTTTTTCAAACGGGGCTTCCGCCACGTGGCGCTCGAATAAGCCGCGTTGATCAATATCAATTGCTCGGTCGGACGTGATAATCAAAAGATTGAGGCGCCAAAGAAAGACCGAGCGAGC
>CAZFGG010000004.1:87140-90694 GCA_964518425.1 uncultured Gammaproteobacteria bacterium | reverse complement strand
GGCTGAAGTGGTTGCGCACAGAGTCTTCGGTGCTGCTGTAAGGCAGTCCTCCGACGTATAGCTTTGTTGCCATGGTCTGTACTTAACTTTCTTTCTAACGCTGTACTCGACTTCGCTTATCTCCGGTCGAGCACCTAACGGCGCGGATCGAACCATGTGAAAGCATACAGCGGGAGTAGAGTAGCACGATCAGCTACTCCTGTCAATCAGGGGCCTTTATGTCAGGTGGAGGCGCCCATCGTCCATATGAAAAACAAGGCTGGCGTTGTGGGCAATAGCCGTGTCATGAGTCACGGTAACGATAGTGGCATTTTCCGAGGTGGCCAACGATTCCAGAAGCTCAATGATCAATTTGCCTGTTTGGGAATCCAGATTACCGGTCGGCTCATCGGCCAGGATGAGTTTCGGTTTGTTGGCCAAGGCCCGGGCGATGGCGACACGTTGTTGTTCCCCACCAGACAAGCGACTCGGCACGCGCTTGAGTTTATCGCCAGACAAGCCCACTCGTTCTAAAAGCTTTTCGGCTCGTCGCTGTCGATCTTTGTTTCCTTGTCCATTGAACTCCATGGGCAACATCACATTATCCAGAGCAGTCAAATTCGGAATAAGGTTGTAACTCTGAAAAACAAAACCAATGGTTGACCGGCGATAGTCGAGTAAGGCCCGACCGTGAAGTTTCGTCACCTCTTGCCCGTCAACATCAATCGTCCCCGACGTCGGTGAGTCGAGAGCACTAAGTAAAGCCAAAAGCGTGCTCTTCCCGCTGCCACTCTTCCCAATGATCGCCGCCATGGTCCCAGAGGGTATTTCAAAACTCACATCGTTCACGGCTTTAACCTCGTTACCGGCTGTCGTGAATTCTTTTTTGAGTTGGTAAACTTTCAACATATGTTTATTCGCTGCGTAAGACTTCGGCTGGACGGACTTTACCGATCAACCAGGCCGGAAAAGCAGAGCCGATGACAGCTACGACGACTGCGGCTAGTAAGGCGTACAGAATGATATGCCAATCGACGACGGCCTGGATATTACGGACACTGCCCTGAATGGCTCGGAAACCGCCAGCCGCGAAACGGAAAGCGCCTCCGCCAAATCCAGTCGGCCCGCCGCCTGGCCGCGGTCCGGCCCCACCCTGGTTTGCACTTGAGCTCAACAGCGCCTTCAGAATCGGATTTGTCAGTATAAACCCTAAGACTATCCCGACAACGCTCCCCAGCAGAGAAAACACCACTGATTCGGTCACGAATTGGGTGACAATCGAAGCGTCACCCGCGCCAATCGCTTTCAGAACGGCGATTTCTTTCCGCCGCTCGCGGACAATCATGACCATCGTTAGCAAGGTAATGACGGCCGCCGCAATCAGGGCTCCAATCAAGCTGGTCGTCGTAATTGTCTTAATATTTTCCAACGGCGCCACCGCTTCCTTGACTTGATCCGCTGAAGACGTGACGTCGGCGGCGCTACCAAGCTTGGTGCTGATGGCACTGGACGTGCTGGCCAGATTGTCGAGCGAGTCAACGTGAGCCACGGCTGATGTCACTTGGTCAACTTGGCTCGACAATCGCTGGAGAGTTTTTAACGGAAAGAGAACGGAATTATTAGCAAACTGATTACCGGCGTCGTAAATACCTTTGACGGTGATCGTCGTAGCATACGCTGTAAAAGTTGATCCGACCGACAACGTATTCTTGTCAGCTAAAGCTTTACCAACCACCGCCACGTTATCGTTGGATGAAGCGTCAAACATTTTTCCACTAGAAAGCGTGATGGAGCTACCGATCTGAGCACCGCCGTAGGATCCATTATTCGTGCCAATGGCAAAGATGGGTAACGTGAAAGGTTGGTTCGTACTACCCGAACCGCGCTGGCGGAATAATCGTCCTTGCCGGCCGCCCAGGGTCCCCGGCGCGATTGGTGATTGCAGGTTGGTATCAGTCCCGGTTTGCATTTGATCATCAACGATCGCATCCACGTTCGAAACATGAGCGATGGATTGGACTGAAGCAATTTGGGAGGTGCTCAGCGGTTCGCCACCACCGAGAAAACCCCGTGCGCCAGCCGGAGAAATAGTGACGGTGTTCCCAACATTTTTCTTGACCTCAGTAATGCGGTTACTGACCGCGCCACGAGCCGTCAACATCACCAACACCAAGCCCAAGCTAATCCCGAGAATAACGGTCACCGATAGTGTTCGGAGTGGGTTACGAAAGGCGTTTTTTGTACCGCGGGCAATTGCGCTCATGTGAAAAAAGTTAGGTGGGAACGTGAGGCCGCCGCGCCCGGATGTCCCCCGGAGGTAAAAGTAAGAGGGAGTCGGGGCGCGGCGGCCCCGGCCCAGCGGCCATGCTTGTGAACCGCTGAGCCAGAAATGATCTTGATTAGCGGGGTCGACCTGGTCCGGATTCAGTTCCGGTCACCGTGAAGTTGGCGTCCATTTTGACGGTGACCATCGTGCCGTCGGGCTTGGTCATGTGGGCTTCGTAGACCGCCCCCTCAGCGTCAGTCTCAACGCGGAGGATGGTCCCGCCGGGAACCGCGGTCAAAGCAGCCGCTGTAGCCTTGGTGGCGTTATCACCGATCAGCAATTCTTCTTTGACCCCATTCGTGCCGACGTGGCCACCTTTGGCCGGAACGAATTGTGGTGGGGTCATACTAGCAGTTGTCGTCGTCGCGATCGGCTGATCAACCATGCTGTCCGTTGTCGCCGTGGCTGAATTGGTGTTGGCCGATTGGGCCCGTACAAAACCGGCGGTGATCAACCCAGTCGAAGCGACCGAGACAAGCGCTAAGAGAACGGCACGAGGAATTTTCACTTTCATGATGGAGAGAATTAATGATGAATCTCGATCGCACCTATACTACGTTGGTGGTAGAGGAATTGTTTCACCTGGTTGCCGCTCGATGAAAAACGGCCGCCGGTGAGGAAGTCTTTCCGCCGAACGAATAGCGCTGGCCTTGATCGTGTCGTCGTTCCGTTCACCAATGACGACCACGTGATCGCCCACACTCGGATGCCAGGTTGGGTCGATTTGTGTCGTCGAACTGATCTTTACGTTGACATCTTCATCATCGAGGGTGATCATCTTCCATTGTTGATCACTGATCTTCTTGATAGTGCCGGGCGTAATAAGGCCGCGAACTAACGGCTGACCGGACCGGTACCATCCGCCGACGATTGGTACTCCGCCGCGCAACGACCGGTTCGCGAGGGAATCATGGAGCGGCGTGGCAATTGCCGCCCAACTGGCTGCCGCGAACGCTAAAAGGAAAACACCAACCGTCACGGCCAGCGGCCAGCGGTAGAGTTTCGTGTGGCGTCGAATCAGGTAGATCAAGGCTCCGGCCCCGAGCAGCACAACCATGAGTTCCCACCAGGGAAATTTGCGGCCGACCAGGCCATAACCTTCCGGACCAAAAGCGGGGAGATCGCTAAAGTGGGCGCTGTGCCAAAGATACCCCATAAAACTCCCGAAGAAAACAAGACCAACGGCCACGAGAACAAGGGCCGCACCGATGGACACATGCTCAAACATGAATCGCCACTTGGGCTTCAT